>CAZPFL010000016.1:0-29060 GCA_964585785.1 uncultured Rhodospirillaceae bacterium | reverse complement strand
GCGGCCGGGCGTTTCTTCGGGCGCGCTTCGCCGTCCGGCGTGCCGAAATAGAGGAAGCCGATGATCTCGTCCTTCGGCTTCAGGCCGAGCGCCTGCTTGACGTAGGGGTCGTGCGCGTTCTTGCCGGTCAGCATGATGCCGGCATAGCCCATCGCATGCGCCGCGTTCAGCATGTTCTGCGCCGCCGCGCCGCAGGCGACCACCTGCTCGACCACCGGCACCTTCGGATTGCCCTCGACGACCTCGGCGCAGACCGCGACGATCAGCGGCGAGCGCATCGGCCGGCTCACCTCCTTTTCCCGCATCGCGGCGTCGGCCAGCGGGTCGCGGCGGCAGAGCGCGTCGCCGAACACTTCGCCCAGCTTCTGTCGGGCGTCGCCGCGGATGATGATGAAGCGCCAGGGATGGAGCGACGCATGGTCGGGCGCGCGCATCGCCGTCTCGAGGATGATCTCGAGGTCGCGTCCGGCGGGCGCCGGCTCGTGCAGCATCCGCGCCGGCACCGACGAGCGGGTGAGCAGGGATTCAACGGCCTCCATGCGGGGCCGGACCGGTTCCTTCGAGCGAATTTGGTTCATGGTTCGATGTCCCTATCACAGGCCGGAGGGTGTGGCGGCGGGTTTGATCCGTCCGCGTCCGTCGAAGGCGCCGATCAGCAGGAAGCCCGCGATGAAGCCGCCGAGATGCGCCTCCCAGGCAATGCCGGCATATCCTTCCGTCATCATTATAGGAAAGATGCCAAATATGACGTTCAGCAGCAACCAGACCAGGACGAAGGTGATGATGGTGGAGCGCCGCCAGAAGGGCAGCGCGCTGCCCGCGTGATGGGGCGGCCAGATGCTGACGCGCGCCGCGCCGCCCACCATGCCGGAGATCGCGCCGGACGCGCCCAGCAGGAGCGCCTGTGACGGCGGGTTGAGCCAGGCCCAGAAAAATGCCGCGGCGATGCCGCAGATCAGGTAAAGGATGACGAACTGCAGCGCGCCCATGCGGCGGCCGATGGCGGAGCCGAAGGCCAGAAAGAACGCCATGTTCACGGTCAGATGCATCAAGTCCGCATGCAGGAAAAGGTGGCTGACCGGCGAGATGATCATGGCCACGAGATCGCCCGGTGAACTGATCGGCGCCAAATAGCGCGCGGGAAAGAAGGCGAATGTCTCGAGAACCCAGTCGTCGAGCGGCCTCGGCAGCAGCATGCGCAGCACATGCACCACGACAGCGATGACCAGGATCCAGCGGACGGCCGAGGGTGCGTTCAGGATCGGTTGGTTCTGTTGGCTGGCCAATGCGGTTTCCCGGTAGAATAGGCAGCGAGTTGTAGAGGCTGGCCGGCGGCTTCACAAGCCGGTTGCCGCCGGCGCGGTGGCCAGTGACATTGGAGCGCAGACGGGGGAGCGCAGACAGGGCGGACAAGATGAACCTTGCGGCATGGCTCGGCAGAGCGGGCAGATATCAGGGAAATAGCCCGGCGCTGGGCTACGGCAACCGCGTGATTGCGACCTACGGCGCACTGGCGGATCGCGCCGCGCGGCTGGCGGCGGGGCTTCGCGGGCAACTCGGCCTCGGCGCGGGCGACCGGGTGGCGTTGATCATGACCAACTGCCCGCCCTATGTCGAAGCGCTGTTCGGCATCTGGCATGCGGGGCTGTGCGCGGTCCCGGTGAACGCCAAGCTGCATGCCGATGAATTCCGCTATGTGCTCGAGAACAGCGGCGCGCGGGCCGTCTTCGTCACGCCGGATCTGGCGGGGACGGTCGGGTCGCTGCGCATCGACGGCCTCGAGCACATGTTCGAGATCGGCACCGCGTCCTACGAAGCGCTGTTCCGCGACGCGCCCGCGCCGATGGCGGTGACCGATCCGACCGATATCGCCTGGCTGTTCTATACAAGCGGCACCACCGGGCGGCCCAAGGGCGCCATGCTGACCCATCGGGCGCTGGTCGCGATGACGCTGAACTATTTCGCCGACGTCGATACGATCGCCCCGGGCGACTGCATCCTGCACGCTGCGCCCATGAGCCATGGCTCGGGCCTCTATATCCTGCCGCATATCGTCGCCGGCGCGTGCAACGTTTTGCCGGAGAGCGGCCGCTTCGACCCGGCGGAGATGTACGGTCTTATGCGCCATTGGCCGGGCATGGCCTTCTTCGCCGCGCCGACAATGGTCAAGCGGCTGGTCGACCATCCGGCGGAGGCGGACACGACCAACCTCAAGACCATCGTCTATGGCGGCGGGCCAATGTATGTGGCGGATGCGAAGGCTGCGCTCGACCGGTTCGGCGGCAAGCTCGTGCAGATCTACGGCCAGGGCGAGAGCCCGATGACGATTACCTTCGTTTCGCGCGCGGTGCATCTCGACCGCGCCCATCCGCGCTGGGAAGAGCGGCTGGGCTCCGTCGGCGTCGCGCAGAGCGTCGTCGAGGTCCGCGTCGCCGACGCCGACGACAACACGCTGCCGCCGGGCGAGGCCGGCGAGGTCCTGGTGCGCGGCGATTCGGTGATGGCGGGCTATTGGCGCAACCCGGAGGCGACGGCCGAAACACTGGCCGGCGGCTGGCTGCACACTGGCGACCTCGGCGTCATGGACGCGGACGGTTTTCTTACGCTCAAGGATCGCTCCAAGGACATGATCATCAGCGGCGGCACAAACATCTATCCGCGCGAAGTGGAAGAGGTGCTGCTGGCGCATCCCGACGTCGCCGAAGTGTCGGTGATCGGCCGCCTCGATCCGGAATGGGGCGAAAGCGTCGTCGCCTATGTCGTGCCGCGGGAAGGGGCGGCGGTCGATCCCGCCGCGCTCGACCGTCTCTGCCTCGAACGGATCGCGCGCTTCAAACGGCCAAAGGCTTACGAGCAGATCGCCGAGCTGCCGAAGAACAACTACGGCAAGGTGCTGAAGACGGCGCTGCGGGAGCTCGACGCGAAACGCGCGGCCAAGCGCTGAAGCCGTCCGGTCTTATCGGTGCGTGAAACGGCCGAGCCGGACCGCGGTCTGGCCCGCGGCCATGCGCCGCGACGGCATGATCAGGACGCAATCGTCATAGGGCGTGCGGATCGGCTCGTCGCCGTCATGGGCAATCACCGTCCCGGCCTTCGGAATGACCTCCATGCCGTCGAATTCCTGCACGAAGTGGAACTCGTCATGCTTGATCGTGATCGGCCCGGTCACGGTGATGAATTTCTGCGGCGGCGGGTCGCCGGCGATATGCGCGTCGAGAAAGCCGGGATCGACCGTGCCGCAATGCTTCAGGAAGCGCAGCGTCGTCTGCATCGCCACGTCGGCGCTCGCCTTCTCCCAATGCTGGCCGCATTCGACGAGCAGCGCGTTCTTATCGCTTGCCGGATCCCCGAAGGCGCCGTAGTCGCGCATGCGCTTGCCCGCGGCGTGTCCGACGTCGCTCACGACATATTCGGGGACGCCGACCGCGGCCGCGAGCAGCCGGCCTTTCTCCAGCGGCCCGGCGAGCATCAGCGCGGGCGCTTTCGTCTGCATCGAATGCAGGTCGAGCAGCAAATCGACCGTCTCGATGAACGGCCGCATCTCGCGCGCGCGGCGCAGCTCGTCGCTGTCGCGCGCGCTGTCGAGAACTTCGGGCGACCACAGCCGGTTGAAGTCCTCGTCGACATAGCGCGACAGGCCGGGATAGCGGGGGTCGAAGGTGAGGAAGGCGCGGTAGTTGTTGAAGGCGAGGGTGAGCTTGCCGGCCGTCGGCCGCACCTGCTCGCGAAAGAGAAAATCGACGACGATGGCGCCGCACAGCTCGTTGCCATGGGTGACGGCGCAGACCATGACATGCGGCCCCGGCCGCCCGCTGTCGAAGGTCGTGACGTAGTCGATGCCGGTGTTGCCCTTGCGATAAGCCGCAATGTCGGGCGGGACCAGCTGTACGGGATATTTCGGGTTCATCGTCTAAACGTTCCGGGTTGTCGCTGCGGCGCGCTCAGCTGGCGCAGACATGGTTCATCAGCTTCTGCATGAACTGTTCGCATTTCTCCACTTGCTCGACGCTGACGAACTCGTTCGGCTTGTGCGCCTGGTCGACGCTGCCCGGCCCGCAAACCACGGTCGGAATGCCGGCGTGCTGATGGAACAGCCCGGCTTCGGTGCCGAAGGCGACCTTGGCGTGGTCGTTGCGGCCCGCCAGCGATTTGGCGAAGGTCACGACTTCCTCGCCGGGGTCCATGCTCAGCCCCGGGATCGAGGACAGCTCCTTGATCGCGAAGCCGGTCGCTGGATCGATGGCATGCATCTGCGGCTCCAGCGTGTCGTGGAGATAGCGCTCGAACTCCGCCAGATAGTCCTCGTGGCCGGTCTCCGGCAGGTAGCGGAATTCGAAATCGAAGGTGCAGTCCTTGGGGACGATGTTGAGTGCGGTGCCGCCACGAATCGTGCCGGTGTGAACGGTGGTGTGCTTCACGTCGTAGGCCGCGTCGAACGGGCCCTCCTTGGCGATGCGGCGCGCCATGCCCTTGAGATAGGCGACCGCTTCGGCCGCGTATTCGACCGCGTTCACACCGATCGGCGCCAGGCTGGAATGCGCCTCCACGCCGCGCACATGCGCGTGGTAGCTGTGCTTGCCCTTGTGCCCGATGGTCACCTGCATGTTGGTCGGCTCGCCGACGATGCACATCTTCGGCTTGACGCCCAGGCCGTTGATCATCTCGATCATGCGCCGCACGCCGATGCAGCCGACTTCCTCGTCATAGGAAAAGCCGAAGTGGATCGGCGTCTCGAGCCCGCGCTCCAGGAGCTTGGGCGCGAAGGCGAGGCAGACGGCGATGAAGCTTTTCATGTCGGAGGTGCCGCGGCCGTAGATCCGGCCGTTCTTCTCGACAACCCGGAAGGGATCGCTGTCCCACTCCTGACCGTCGACCGGCACCACGTCGGTGTGGCCGGAGAGCATGATGCCCGGCCGGTCCGCAGGCCCGAGCGTTGCATAGAGGTTGGCCTTGCGCTTCTCCGCGTCGAACACCAGCGTCGAGGCGACGCCGAGATCGCCGAGGTAGTCCTTCACATGATGGATGAGGTCGAGGTTCGAGTCCCGGCTCGTCGTGTCGAATCCGATGAGGGTCCGGATCCACTCGATGCTGGCGAGCGTATCGTTGCTCACCGGCGTCGCTCCGGCACTAGTTCCGGCGCTGTTCGAGATGAAGGGTTCATGCTGCCTCGTATTCGTTGTTGCTCATGTCCCGGCGGACAGTTGCTCGGAACAGACATAGTCCGCGAGGCGCGCCATGAAAGCCTCGCCTTTTTGTACCTGATCGAGAGTGATGAATTCGTTCGGCTTGTGCGCCTGCGCGATATCGCCCGGACCGCAGACCACGGTGGGGATGCCGGCGCGCTTCTGGAACAGCCCCGCTTCCGTGCCGAAGCCGACCTTGCCGTGCTTGTTCTGGCCGGCAAGCCGCTTGACGAAGGCGACAACGGCCTCGTTCGGGTCGGTATCGAGCGCCAGGTTGCTCGGAAACTCCTCGAAATCGAAGCCGGCCTCCGGCGCCACCGCCTTCATTTCCGGCTCGATCGCCTCGCGCGCATAGCGGCGGATGCCGTCGAACAGGGCTTCCGGATCGACATTCGGAAGGTGGCGGATCTCCATGTCGAAGACGCAGCTCTTGGGCACGATGTTGGGCGCGGTGCCGCCGCGGATCAGCCCGACCTGCATGGTGGTGAAGGGGACGTCGCAGTCCTCGTCGAAGGGGCCTTCCTTCTGCCACTTGCGCGCGGTTTCCTGGATAAAGGCGATCAGGCGCGCCGCGTATTCGATCGCGTTGACGCCGCTATGCGTATGGCTCGAATGCGCTTCCAGTCCGTTGACGTGCACGCGCACCTTTTTCTTGCCCTTGTGGCCGACGATGACGCCGAGGCTCGTGGGCTCGCCGACGATGCACATGGCCGGCTTGACCGGCATGTCCTTGACGATCTCGATCAGCCGCTTGGCGCCGAGATGCCCGACCTCTTCGTCGTAGGAGAAGGCCAGGTGGACCGGCGTCTTGAGGCCGCGTTCGAGGAAGCGCGGCACGAAGGCGAGCGCGATCGCGATGAAGCTTTTCATGTCCGCGGTGCCGCGCCCGAAGATCTTGCCGTCCTTCTCCACGGCCGAGAAGGGGTCGGTATCCCAGGCCTGGCCGTCCACAGGGACGACGTCGGTGTGGCCGGACAGGCAGACGCCGCGGCGGTCGGCCGGCCCGATGGTCGCGTACAGGTTGGCCTTGCGCTTGTCCTCGTCATAGACGAGCAGCGACTCCACGCCGAACCCGGCGAGATAGCCTTTTACATATTCGATCAGGTCCAGGTTCGACTCGCGGCTGGTCGTGTCGAAGCCAATGAGATTCTTGATGATCGGCAGGCTGATCGGCTGGTTCGGCACGGCGCTCCTTCCCGTCGCACTGGTAAGACCGGCCGTGGCCGGTCGGGACAGAATAGCCAATCCTGCCGGCCGGGCCAGCGGATAATGCCCGGCGGGCGGCGCGGTTCGGGCGGCTGCAATCAAAACCGTTGCGCGGCCGGCCGAAGCGCCACATCTTCGCGACCATGACCGAACACGCACAGTACCTTAACCCTCGAACCGGTGGCCGCTGGACCACCGACGAGGCGATTTGGCGGGCGCCCGACGATGGCGGCTATGTCAACCTGACGCCGGGGCCGGGGATCCGGCCCGAGGAGATCGACACCGCTGAGCGGTCCCTGTGGCGCTACCGGAAGGCGCTGCGCTTGGCCGGCCCGCCGGACCGCACCCTGGGCGAGGGGTGGACGCCGCTGGTCGATGCCGAATGGGACGGCATGGCGGTTCGTATGAAGGCCGAGTTCCTGATGCCGTCGGGCTCGTTCAAGGATCGCGGGACCGCGGTCATGCTGACCTATCTGAAGCAGCGCGGCGTGACGGAGATCCTCGAGGATTCGTCCGGCAATGCCGGGGCCTCGGTTGCTACCTACGGCGCCGCGCTCGGCTTCGACAGCCGCATTTTCGTCCCGGCGGCGGCGCCTGCGCCGAAGCGCTACCAGATGGCCGCTATGGGGGCCGAGGTCGTGCCGGTGCCGGGCACCCGCGACGATGTGGCGCAGGCGGCGCTCGCCGCGAGCGCGACGCGGTTTTACGCCGGGCACAATTACCAACCCTATTTCCTCGAGGGGACCAAGACGCTTGCCTTCGAGCTTTGGGAACAGCTCGGCTTCGCCGTGCCCGACAACATCGTCATCCCGTGCGGCCAGGGCAGCAACGTCATGGGATGCCACATCGGCTTCGGCGAGCTGCAGGCGCGCGGGCTGATCACGTCGCTGCCGCGAATCTTCGCCATTCAGGCCGCCAATGCCGGGCCGTACTACGCCGCCTACGCCGCCGGCAGCGAAACGCCGGTGGAAATCACGGTAAAACCGACGATTGCCGACGGCATCGCCTCGGCGCGGCCGATCCGTCTCCGCGAGGTGCTCGACGCCATTCGCGCTACCGGCGGAACCTGCCTCGCGGTAACCGAAGAGGAGATCATATCGGCGTTGCGCGCGTTCACGCAGCGGGGCTTTTTCGTCGAGCCGACGACGGCGGCGGCCGGCGCCGGGCTCAGCAAGCTGATCGCGAGCGGGACCATACGGTCCGAGCAGACCACGGTCGTGGTCCTGACGGGGGCCGGCTTGAAGGCCGTCGAGCAGATCGGCAAGGCGTTGGGCCTTGGGTCAACCTGAACCTGTATGACGCTCGGCGAGATAACCCATGCGTTGCCGAATGGGGGCGTTGTACTTGTTCTGCAAGGGGTTCCTGGGGGTTAGGCGGCCGAACCACTATTGAAATGGCGGCTGAGTTACGACATGCTTTCGCCCCAGAGGGAAATCCGGGTGTCACTGAGGGACATACAGTCCTGGTCAGGGGGGTGGATTTCAAGGTGGTAAAACAGGGAGCGTGAGATGGCACGGCGATTTTTCCGACTAGTACTGGCTTTGGCGGCGGCTAGTTTTTTCGTCACGGCCGCATCGGCTGAGGAACTACGGATCGGGATTAAAACGGAGCCATCTTCGATGGATCCGTATTTTCATAATCTCGGGCCGAACAACGCCTTCATGACGCATATCTTCGGCCGTCTGATCGAGATGGACGCCAAGCAGCATCTGCAGCCGGATCTCGCGGTTTCATGGAAGCCGGTCAACGAGACGACTTGGGAATTCAAGCTGCGCAAAGGCGTGAAATTCAGCGACGGCTCACCGTTTACCGCCGATGACGTGATCTTCTCCTTCGATCGCGCCGTGAACTATGTCGGCGGCAATTCCAGCTTCCGCACCTATCTCAGCGGCAAGACCTTCAAGAAGGTCGACGATTACACGATCGAGGTCACCACCAAGGAACCCTATCCGCTGATGCCGGTCGACCTGGCGCAGCCGGTGATCATTTCGTCCCATGCGAAGGGCACCGGCAAGCCGGACGTCAACAAGGGATTGACCGTTCAAGACTTCAATGACGGCAAGGCAACGATCGGCACGGGGCCGTACAAGTTCGTGGAGTGGAAGAAGGGCGACCGGATCGTCTTGGTGCCAAACCCGAACTATTACGGCAAGAAGCCGAGTTGGAGCAAAGTCATCTTGAAGCCGATCGCGTCGGCGCCGGCACGCGTGGCGGCGCTGCTCGCCGGCGATGTCGACATGATCGACAACGTGCCGACGACCGACGTCGCGCGCCTGAAGAAAGACAAGAAGGTCGTGCTGAGCTCCGGCATTTCGAACCGGGTCATCTACCTTCATATGGACCAGTGGCGCGACGAGTCACCGTTCATCACGGACAAGGCGGGGCATCCGCTGAAGAAGAACCCGCTGAAGGACGTGCGGGTGCGT
This sequence comes from uncultured Rhodospirillaceae bacterium, assembly GCA_964585785.1. GTDB lineage: Bacteria > Pseudomonadota > Alphaproteobacteria > UBA8366 > UBA8366 > WHUA01. The sequence goes on along the minus strand of CAZPFL010000016.1, from coordinate 20,245 downwards.
AAGGCGCTGTCCAAGCTGATCAACCGCGATGCCATCGTGTCGCGCGTGATGGAAGGGCTCGCCATTCCGGCCGGTCAGTTGCTGCCGAAAGGCTTCTTCGGCGTATCGCCGAAGCTGAAGCCGGAAAAATACGATCCCAAGGGCGCCAAGAAGCTTCTCAAGGAGGCGGGCTATCCCAACGGCTTCGGCTTGACGATCCACGGGCCAAACGACCGCTATGTCAACGACGCCAAGATCTGCGAGGCCATTGCGCAGATGTTCACCCATGGCGGCATCCCGACCAAGGTCGTGACCATGCCAAAGAGCGTCTTCTTCAGCCGCGCGTCGAGTGGCGGACCCAACAAGACGCCCGAATTCAGCATCTTCCTGGTTGGCTGGGGCTCGGGAACGGGCGAGGCGTCGTCGGCGCTCAAGTCGCTGATCATGACGCATGACAAGACCAAGGGCTGGGGCGCGTCGAACCGCGGGCGGTTCTCCGACCCCAAGGTCGACAAGCTGGTCGAGGAGGCCTTGGCCACCGTCAATGACCCGAAGCGCGACAAGCTGCTGCAGGAAGCGACGGAACTGGCGATCGGCAAAGATCAGGCCATCATTCCGCTGCACTATCAGGTCAACACCTGGGCGACGCGGCGTGGCCTGAAATACCGGGCGCGCACGGACGAACGGACCGAGGCGATGGACGTCATCAAGACGAAAAAATAGGGTCCTAGCGATCGGGCGGCCAAAACCGGGCCGCCCGATACGCTTCTGCCTGTAGGGCGACGGAGCAAGCGCATGTCCGTATACATTATCCGGCGGCTGCTGCAGGCGGTTGTGGTCATCGCTGCGATGTCCATATTGGTCTTCGCCGGCGTGTTCATGATCGGGGACCCATCTGAGATCTTGATCAGCGACGACGCGGATCAGGCCGAGCGCGAAAGGCTGATCGAGTCGCTTGGCCTCAATTTGCCCTGGTACATGCAGTACCTGCGTTTCGTCGTCCGGGCGTTGCACGGCGATCTGGGCAAATCCTTCGTGTTTAACGAGCCCGCGCTCCGGCTCATTCTCGATCGCATGCCGGCGACCCTCGAGCTTGCCTTCACGGCGCTGCTCCTCGCCCTCATCATCGGCATTCCGCTTGGCATGTGGGCCGGGATGAGGCCGAATTCGCTGGCGAGCAAGAGCATCATGGCGGGCTCGATCCTCGGGTTCAGCTTGCCGACCTTCTGGGTCGGCATCATGGGCATCATGATCTTCGCCGTCATGCTTGGCTGGCTGCCGGCGAGCGGCCGCGGCACGACCCGCGACCTTTTCGGCATTCCGGTCAGCTTCCTCACGCTGGACGGGCTGGAGCACCTGATCATGCCGGCCATGAACCTGGCGCTGCTCAAGATCTCCCTCGCGATCCGCCTGACGCGGGCCGGAACGCGCGAGGTGATCCACCAGGATTACGTCAAGTTCGCGCGCGCCAAGGGGTTGCGGCCGGCACGGATCATCCTGGTGCATGTGCTCAAGAACATATTGATACCGGTCATCACCGTGCTGGGGCTCGAATTCGGCTCGCTGATCGCCTTTTCCGTGGTCACCGAGACCGTGTTCGCCTGGCCCGGCATGGGCAAGCTGATCATCGATTCGATCAACCTCTTGGACCGGCCGGTAATCGTCGCTTACCTCTTGATCACCGTCTGCATGTTCATCACCATCAACCTCGTGGTCGACGTCCTCTATTCAATGCTTGATCCACGCGTGCGGTTGCAGGACGTTAAGGGATGACAACGACAACGGACTTCAACGCGCTGGAGCCGCTTACGCCGGAGAGGCCCGCCGTCGCCAAGGAGCAGACGCCGTTCCGCCGGTTCGTCTCCGATTTCGCGGAAAGCAAGGTTGCGGTCGTCGGTTTCATTACTTTCGTAATCGTCCTCTTCATCGCGATTCTGGCGCCTTGGATCTCGCCGACCAATCCTTACGACCTAGCATCCGTCAGTATCCTCGACAGCCGTTTGCCGCCGGGTACGGCGATGATGAACGGAACCACCGCGTGGCTCGGCACGGACGGTCTCGGACGCGACATGGTCAGCGCCATTGCCTACGGCCTTCGCATCAGCTTGGGCGTCGGCGTCCTGAGCGGCTTGGTGGCGTTTTGCGTCGGCGTTTGCGTCGGTTTGACTTCCGCCTATTTCGGCGGGCGCGTGGACACCGTCATCATGCGGCTGGTCGATCTGCAGCTGAGTTTTCCCGCGATCCTCATCGCGCTCGTACTGCTCGCGACGCTGGGCAAGGGGGTCGACAAGATTATCCTCGCCCTAATTGTCGTGCAGTGGGCGTATTATGCGCGAACGGTCCGCGGCAGCGCGCTGGTCGAGCGCAGCAAGGAATATATCGAGGCGGCGACGTGTCTCGCGCTCTCGCATAAGCGCATTGTCTTCCGCCATCTGCTGCCGAACGTGATGCCGCCACTGATCGTCGTGGGCACGGTGCAGGTGGCGCATGCCATCGCGCTCGAAGCGACCTTGTCCTTCCTCGGCGTCGGACTGCCGGTCACGCACCCGTCGCTCGGGCTGCTGATTGCCAACGGCTTCGAATACATGATGAGCGGCAACTACTGGATCAGCATCTTTCCCGGCATTGCGCTGCTGATCACCATCGTGAGCATCAACTTGGTGGGCGATCGTCTGCGCGACGTGCTCAACCCGCGCCTCGCGAGGTAGGGCCGGATGCCCTCTAACACGCCGACCTTGCTGGTCGAGGACCTCAAGACCTATTTCTACACCAAGGCCGGCGTCGCCAAGGCCGTCGACGGCGTGAGCTTCTCCATCGCCAAAGGCGAGATCATGGGGCTCGTCGGCGAGTCGGGCTCGGGCAAGTCGGTCACGGGATTCTCGATCATCGGGCTGGTGGACCCGCCCGGCCAGGTCGCCGGCGGCCGCATCACCTTCGACGGCGAGGACATCACGAATGCCGGCGAGGGGCGCATGCGCGACCTGCGGGGGCGCCGCATCGCGATGATTTTCCAAGACCCGATGATGACGCTCAACCCGGTGCTTCGCATCGATACGCAGATGATCGAAGCGGTCCAGGCGCACGACAAGGTCAGCCATCGCACCGCATTCGAGCGCGCGCGCGACGCGCTCGGCCAGGTCGGCATCCCGTCGCCGGAGGAGCGTCTCAAGGCCTATCCCCATCAGTTCTCCGGCGGCATGCGCCAGCGTGTCGCCATCGCCATCGCGCTTCTGCACAAGCCCGACCTGATCATCGCGGACGAGCCGACCACCGCGCTCGACGTGACGATCCAGGGTCAGATCATCTACGAGGTCCAGAAGCTGTGTCGCGAGCGGGGCATGTCGCTCATCTGGATCACCCATGACCTGGCCGTCGTGTCGGGGCTGGCCGACAAGATCTGCGTCATGTATGCCGGCAAGATCGTCGAATCCGGCACCATCGCTGACGTCATCGATGGTCCGTTTCACCCCTATACCCATGGCTTGATCGGCTCCGTTCCGAGCCATAACCGGCGCGGCCAGCCGCTGGCGCAGATCCCGGGCATGACGCCCTCGCTGCTTCATATGCCGGAAGGCTGCGCGTTCCATCCTCGGTGTCCGCGGGCCGACGCGAAGTGTCTCGCGGCGCCGGCCCTGATTACGCCCCGCGCGCCGGGGCATTCCGTTCGCTGCGTCCATCCGCATCTCGAGGATGCCGCCTGATGGCTGCGCTGATCGAGCTGGAGAATGTCTCCAAGCGCTTTGAGAGGAAGCTCGACGCGGCCGAGAAGATCTTCAACCTCATGGGCGGCCACATCCATGCGGAAGTCGTGCACGCGGTCGACAAGGTGAACCTTGCGATCGGTGACGGCGAGGTGGTGGGGCTCGTCGGCGAGTCTGGGTGCGGCAAGTCGACTCTGGGCCGTGTCGTCGCGGGGATACACGCCGCGTCGGACGGGACGGTTAAATTCAAGGGGCGGGACGTCACCAAGATGTCGGCCGCCGAGGCGAAGGTTTGGGCGCTGCAGGTCCAGATGATCTTCCAGGACCCAATGTCGTCGCTCAATCCCCGGCTGCGCGTGCGTGACATCATCGGCGAGGCGCCGGTGTTTCATGGCCTGGTCACGTCGGCCGAGCTCGACGACTATGTCGAAGACCTCATGCTGCGCGTCGGCCTCGATCCGTCCTATCGTACCCGCTACCCGCATCAGTTCTCGGGCGGGCAGCGGCAGCGTATCGGGATCGCCCGGGCGCTGGCGGTGAAGCCGGCCTTCCTCGTCTGCGACGAAGCGATCGCGGCGCTCGACGTCTCGATCCAGGCGCAGGTCATCAATCTTTTCATGCGCCTGCGCGCGGATCTCGGGCTGACCTATCTGTTCATCAGCCATGACCTCGGCGTGGTCGAGCACGTATCCGAGCGGGTGGTCATCATGTATCTCGGCCGCATCGTCGAGATCGCCGAAACGGAGGAGCTATTCCGCAAGCCCAATCACCCCTATACTGTTGCGCTGCTGGCAGAGGTGCCGCGGATTGAACGCCGCGGGCAGACCTTCGCGCCGATCAAGGGAGAGATACCGTCACCGCTCAATCCGCCGTCCGGCTGCCACTTCCACCCCCGCTGCCCGCATGCTACGGATCGCTGCCGTGCCGAGCAGCCCAAGCTGCGGGAGATTGCGCCGGGCCGATACTCAGCGTGCCACCTGAATGACCAGTCTTGAATTCGACCGCCAGCCGATGGAGCCGACGCCCGGGCAAACGCCCGAGGTCGTGACGGTGCGTGATGGCTGCGGGCCGATCGTGCCCGTGGTCTTCGATTCGCCCCATAGCGGCGCCAATTATCCAAGCGATTTCAGGCATGTCATCCCAATGGACAAGCTCCGCCGGGCGGAGGACATGTATGTCGACGAGCTGTTCGGCGACGCCCCGGACCATGGTGCGACCCTGATCGCCGCTCTGTTTCCGCGCAGTTATATCGACCCCAACCGCTCGCTGGAGGATCTCGATCCCGAGCTGCTGGCGGAGAGCTGGCCGGAGCCCCTGCGCCCGGGCGAGAAGGCCCGGCTCGGCCACGGCCTGATCTGGCGGCTCTGCCCGCCGGATATGAACCTCTATATTGAGAAGCTGTCGCCCAACGACGTGCGGCGGCGGATCGACGGCTACTGGCGCCCCTATCACGACGCGCTGCGCCAGGCGCTGGACAGCCTGTACGAGCGCTTCGATGCGGTCTGGCACATCAACTGCCATTCCATGCCGTCGGCGACGCGGGGGCCGTTTCTCAACAGCGGCGGGCAGGCGGATTTCGTGCTCGGCGATCGTGACGGCACCACGACGTCACCAGAGTTCATGCATCTCGTGCGCGATTGCCTGCGCGGGCTGGGCTATAGCGTGAAGGTGAACGACCCCTACAAGGGCGTCGAGCTCGTGCGCGCCTATTCCGATCCGGCGCGCGGCCGCCACAGCCTGCAGATCGAGATCAACCGTGCGCTCTACATGGACGAAGCCAGCTTCGAGCGGCTGCCGCGGTTTCATGAGCTGAAGGCGGATCTCGGCCGCCTCATCCAGACGATCTGCGACCAGGCGTCCTAGCCGCGGCCGCCGGCGTCAAGGGGTGAACTGCTCCTTGATGATGCGCTCCTCCAGGTCGTGCTCCTTATCGAACAGCATGCGGACCGGATGGTCGGGGTCTTCCCGCACATCGACCGCGACCACGTCGCGGACTTCGGTGTAATCGGCGCAGGCGCTGACCGGGCGCTTGTCGGCCTCGAGCATCTCGAAACGCACGTCGGCGGTATGGCGCAGCAACGCGCCGCGCCAGCGCCGCGGGCGGAACGCGCTTATCGGCGTGACGCACAGGATGTCGGAGCCGATCGGCACGATCGGGCCGTGAGCCGAGAGGTTATAGGCGCTGCTGCCGGCCGGGGTGGAGACGAGAATGCCGTCGCAGATGAGCTCTTCGAGGCGCACCACCCCGTTGATCAGAATGCGAATCTTGGCGGCCTGCTGGGTCTGGCGGAGCAGCGAGATCTCGTTGATCGCGGGTGCCGTCTCGACGCTGCCGTCGGCCCTCGTCGCCGTCATCTGCAGAGGGCTGAGCTCGACCGGCTCGGCGCTTTCCAGCTGCTCGAGCAGCCTGTCGGGCTCGTAGGCGTTCATCAAAAACCCGATGGAGCCCCGGTTCATGCCGTAGAAAGCGACGTTCTCACCCTTGTATTCGTGCAGGGTGTGAAGCATAAAACCATCCCCCCCGAGGGCGACGATGATGTCGGCCTCATCGGGATTAACGTGTTGGTAGCGTGCCTTGAGGTATTTTTCCGCCTTCACGGCCTCGGGATTTTCGGCGGCGACAAAAGCTATCTTCTTCTGCATCAACGGGTTCCGTCGCTATCGTGCCTGGAGGAGGGGAGGACAGTATAACGGAGGCGGTTACCGGCGCCAGCCGCAAGCGCGGACAGGGCGCAAGGGAGCATTTCGAATGCCGTTAACCAAATACTTGACGGGCGCGGCCCTGGCGATTGCCTTCGCGTTGTCCGTTACGTCGCCCGCCCGAGCCGGCGACCGGCATGCGAACTACTATTACCCGAAACCGCAAAGCACGGAGGTCTACAAGGCGCGCGCCAACGTGCTGCCCGAGGCCAGCCGCCGCAGCCGGATTGCTTTCGTCACCCATGTGATGAACGAGATGATCCGCAAGAATCCTTATCCGCCGCAATATGTGATTTTTGCGAAAGGCGACGAGGCGGAGAAGATGATCATCGTCAGCCTTGTCGGCGACGGCTACAACACCATTTACCGGATGCGCGCGCTGCTGGCGCTGTTGACCGCGGTTGCGCGCACGACGCCGGTGTTCAAGGAGGAGCAGGTCGAGGACTACTATACTTACCTCGATTTGTGCAAAATGCTCGGCTTCAAGCAGATTACCGTCAGCGACGGTAAGACATTCGCGCACCAGATTAGGATAGAGTGATTGGGAGCGGGGCTGGGATGAGCCAGAACGACGCTGTTCTGTTCGCCAATGAAGCGTTCTACCTTGCCTTCCAGTCGCGGGACTTCAATGCCATGACCGAGCTCTGGGCGTCGACGGCGCCGGTGTCCTGCATTCATCCCGGTTGGCCGCCCTTGCATGGGCGCGACGAGGTTCTGGAAAGCTGGCGCGGCATTTTCTCAGGTGACGCGTCGCCGGCCATCAGCTGCCACGGCGCGCGGGCTCATGTCTATGGGGACGCGGCGACGGTGCTGTGCTACGAGCGGGTCCCCGAGAGCTTTCTCGTCGCAACCAACGTCTTCACCCGCGAAGGCGGCCTGTGGAAGATCGTCCATCACCAGGCAGGTCCGACGAATGGCGCGCCGGGCATCGAGTTGGACGACGAGCCCCGCCCGTTCAACTAGCACCCTCTCTACTGAGCCGGGTTCAGCCGCTCGTCCGCCGGAAGCTCGTCCGCTTTGCGCGTTTCTTCCGCCGTTCTGGGATCGAGCGCGGCCATGACCTGGGTGGTCTGCGAGGTCGACGGCATGGCGACGAAATCGGTCTGCTGCTCATGCGGCGCGGTGGCGCGCATGAACTTGCGATAAAGGATGAAGACCGCGAGCAGGACGTTCATCCCGGCCGCGAAGGCATAGAGCCCTTCGCCGCCGATCACCTGCATCGCCAGCGACGCCATCACCGGGCCGGTGCTCGCCCCCATCGAGAAGGCCAGCAGCATGCCGGCGTGCAGCGACACGGTCTGCTGCGGCCGCGCGAGGTCGGTCGCGTGCGTCATGGCAATGGGATAGACCGTGGCGCTGACGCCGCCGACCAGCGCGGACAGGGCAAGCAAGCCGGGAAAGCTCGGATGGGGCACCAGAGCCATGGCGATGCAGGCGCCCGTCGTCATGACCGCGACGACGAAGAGTACCGACCGGCGGTCGAAGCGGTCCGAGGTGCGCCCGATGGGCAACTGCAGCACCAGGTTGCCCGCCAGAAAGGCGACCATGAAAAGCGAAACCTGCTTGACGTCGAGGCCCTGCCGGGTGGCGAAGACGGGACCCAGCCCGACGAGCGACGCATTGGTGAAGCCGGCCGAGATCGCGCCCACGACGCCGACCGGCGACAGCCGGTAAAGCGCCGCGAAGCTCAGCCTTTCGCGGCCCAGCGCGTCCGGCCCCTGCGCGCGGGTCAGCGCGATCGGGACGAGGCAGAGCGCGTAGAGCGCGGCGGCGAGCATGAACAGCCGGTCGCCTGAAGGTTGTCCCAGCATCAGGAAAAGCTGGCCCAGGCCGAAGGACGCCTTGTTGATCACCATGTAGATCGCGAACACCTTGCCCTTCATGTCCCGCGGCGCGGCGCCGGCGAGCCAGCTTTCGCCCACCATGAAGCAGGCGGCGGCGGAATAGCCGAACAGCAGGCGCAGCACGATCCAGGCGGCGGGATTGACCGCGATCGGAAAACACAGGCAGCAGAAGGCGAGCGTCGCCGCGAAGGCCGCGAAGACGCGGATATGGCCGACGCGGCGGATGACGCTTCCGCAGGTCAGGCAGGCGGTGGCGAAGCCGATCGAGTGACAGGCGACGACCACGCCGATGGTCGCGGAGGAAAAGTCCTCGATCGTCATGCGGATTGCGGTGAGCGTCCCGAAGAGCCCATTCCCCAACAACATGACGCTCATGCCGAGCAACAAGGCGCCCAGCGAGCCGACGACCCGCAACATGGAGCTTCTCACATGGTCCCGAAAGGGCCGTCACATACACCCGTCACCTGGTGCCGTCCACCCGTATTCGCCCCGGTAATGGCTGCAATGCCGGTTCGGCAATCCCAGGGTCGGTCGAAACGCCGGCGTTGCAACCCGTTGTTGCCCAAGCCGATGTCAGGCATCATATAGCTGCCATGGACGAATTCATCATACGCCCGGACCCGGCGGATCCGCGTCTGACCGAGCGGCTCTCGGGTCAGGACCAGGACGGGCGGCCGATCGAGACCTCGGTCGTTGTCGAGCGGCCGCTCACGCTGTTCCTCAACAAGCGCGAGATCGTCACGATGATGACGATCTGCGACTACCCGGCCTATCTCGCCGTTGGCTATCTGCTGAACCAGAACATGCTTCGCGACGATGACGAGATTACTGGCATCGACTATGACGAGGATATCGAGACCGTCGTCGTGCGCACGAAGCGGCAGACGGATTTCGAGGCGAAGCTCCGGAAGAAGACGCTGACGTCGGGCTGCGCGCAGGGCACCGTGTTCGGCGACCTGATGGAGCGGTTCGAGGAGATCGAGCTGCCGGCGGATGCGATCATTCGCACGTCCTGGCTTTATGCGCTGACGCGAAAGATCAACACCATTCCGAGCCTCTATCTCGAGGCGGGCGCCATCCACGGCTGCGTCCTGTGTGAAGAAGACCGCCCCTTGCTTTACATGGAGGATGTCGGCCGTCACAACGCGGTGGATAAGATCGCCGGATACATGCGGCTGCACGGCATCTCCCCGAAAGGCAAGAGCTTCTATACGACCGGCCGTCTGACCTCGGAGATGGTGATCAAGACGGTGCAGATGGGCATTCCGATCCTGGCGTCGCGGTCGGGCTTCACCGCCTGGGGCGTCGATCTGGCGCGAAAGGCGGGACTCACCCTGATCGGGCGCGCCAAGGGCAAGCGTTTCATTGTCCTGTCGGGCGCGGAGCGGGTCGTCTACGACTCCGATCCGAGGAATATTCCCGATGAGGCGAAACACGTGCAGCGCAAGGCCAGCCGTGAAGAAGAAGACGCTGCCTGAAGACACGCCGATCGTCACGCGTATCGCCGATGGCGCCGCCGAGCCGGCCCGTCCCGGGGATTCGCGTGAAATCCTCGAAATGATCGACACCGCGCTGGAGGAGCAGGCGGACTGGCTCCGGAAATGGCACCGCGCGACCGTCTGCGGCCTGCCGCCCGCGCATGAGATTGTCTCACGGCACGGCTCGGAAATCGGCCGCTTCGGCAGCTGGTTCGACATCAACCGAAAGCGCGGACTGCTCGATCAGCCGGTGTTCAAGCAGCTCTGGGAGAGCTATGTCGAGATGCACCGGCTGGGGCGCAGTCTCGCGATCAAGGCGGTGGACGGCAAGCGGCTGCCGGCGCGCGACTACGACACCTTCATGGATAAGGCCCAGGATTTCGTCACCACCGGGCGCCGGATCAGGGACGCGTTTCAGCGCGCGATCTTCGACCTCGACCCGCTGACCGGCGTGCACAACCGGCGCAGCATGATGGCGGAGCTGAGCCGTGAGCGCGAGCGTTCGTTGCGCACCGCGAACACCATGTGCGTCGGGCTCTGCGACATCGATCATTTCAAGGCGGTGAACGACACGCATGGGCATCTCGTCGGCGACGCGGTTCTGATGGCGGTCGTGAGCCGGCTGATCGCCAACCTTCGGCCCTATGACAGCATCTATCGCTTCGGCGGCGAGGAGTTTCTCCTCGCCTTCACCGAGACGGGTGCGGACCAGGCGATCGGCATCGCCGAACGGCTGCGTCAGACCGTGGCCCGGACGAAGGTCTGGATCAGCGACGCGCTGGAGCTTTCCGTCACCGCGTCCTTCGGCCTCTGCATGGTCGATTCGGCGCATTCGCTCGACGTCACGATCGAACACGCGGACACGGCGCTCTATCGGGCCAAGCACGAAGGCCGCAACCGCGTCGCTCTGTGGCGGCCGGAAATCGACGGCGAGGCGGCGCGGCATGACTGAGGCGATCGCAGGCGTGCTCCTGGCCGGCGGCCTTTCGCGCCGCATGGGCGGCGGCGACAAATGCCTCCGCCCGCTGGGCGGCCGCACCATCCTGGCGCAAATCGTCGAGCGCGTGCGGCCGCAGGTTCGCCATCTCGTGCTCAACGCCAACGGAGACCCGGCCCGTTTCGCGATGTATGGGCTGCCCACGGTCGGTGATTCGATTGAAGGCTTTGCCGGGCCGCTTGCGGGCGTCCTGAGCGGCCTGGAATGGACGCTGCGGAATGCGCCGGATTGCGCCTGGCTCGCGAGCTTTCCGACGGACGCGCCTTTCCTGCCGCGTGATCTGGTCGACCGGATGATGCAGGCGGTCGCGCGGTCGGGCGCCGACATGGCCTGCGCGACCTCCGGCGGGCGGGCGCATCCGGTCGTCGGGCTCTGGCCGGTGCGGCTCGCCGATGATCTGCGGCGGGCGATGGTCGAGGAGGATATCCGCAAGGTCGATGTCTGGACCGCGCGCTATCGGCTGGAACCGGTGGATTTTCCCGTCGAGCCCTTCGATCCGTTCTTCAACACCAATCGCCCGGAAGATCTCGAGGCGGCCGAGGCGCTGATTCGCGAAGGCGCGGGTCGCTAGCGCCGCGCGTCGCGCCGGATCGTCACGAAGCGTCCGAAGGGCCTGAGCGCGGCCACCGCCGCGCCTTCGCTCACCGCCTGGGCGAGCTTGTCCAGGTCGCGCGCGACGAAACCGGAGAGCGCATCCACGCCCAGGTCGAACAGCGCCGGCGACAGCGGCGTGCTCGGCCCGATCATGAGCACGAAGGCTTCCTTGCAACGCGCCAGGATGCCGGGCAGCGAGCCGTTGACAATGGTGGAGGCGGTGACGGCGACGAAGGCAGCCTTCGGCAGCAGGTCCGGCAAGGCCGATTCCGGATATTCGCCGGGGCGGGGCTCGCGCTCGACGACGGCGATGCCGGGGTGGCGCTCCGCCACGCCGGGAAAGCGCCCGATGACGACCGTGCGCTCGCCGCGGTTCTCGATCAGGTCGAGGCCGTTCGCGGCGCTTCCTTCGATATCGTACCGGTTCCAGTGGGCGTTCACGGCGGCGACCGCGAGGGTGTGCTCGAATATGTTGTCCGACGTCCAGAGCGCGGCGAGCGATGCGAGCGGCTGTCGGGCATAGCTTCCCGGCCGGGGCAGGCTGCGGCAGCCGGCGGTGCCGCGCGCCGGCGTCTGCGCCATGCCGGCGCCGTCAGGGCCGACGACCAGCGTCCAATTGAGGCCGACGATGACGCGCTCGGCGATGCCCGTGACGCCCCTGGTCAGGGTCTCGCACAGCGCGCGGTCAGCGACAGACTCGATGGCGTTATGGGACAATCCGCTCACTCCTTCCCCTCGCATCGCCGGCATCGGATATCGGCGTTTTCGTGCCCGGCTCACCCGCGCGGCGTGCGGTTCGGAGAGGGCCCGCGGACCAGCACGAGCGACACGACGGCGGCATTTACTGTTACCTTTCCGGCATTTTCGAAATTCACGGTCACGCGCTGGCCGATCACCGACTGCACCTGCCCCAGACCCCAATCCGGTCGGTCGGGATGATGGACAAAATCGCCGGGCAGAAGACCTTGGGTCATGGCCTGCGATGGGGTAATTTGCACGCGGACTCGATAATCGCAAAACCGGGCAAAGACTAGCTTCAATGACCTTTACTGTCGACCGACGAATAGCCGAACTGCTGTGTTCACGCATTTGCCACGAGCTCGTCGCCGGCGTCGCGGCGATCAACAACGGCGTGGAGCTGATCAGCGAGATCGACCCGTCGATGTTCGACGAGGCGATGACGCTCATCGGCTCGAGCGCGAAGCAGGCGAGCGCACGGGTGCAGTATTACCGCATGGCCTATGGCTTCGCGGGGCATGACGCGTTGTCGAGCATGGCGGCCGTCGGACAGCTGATCTCCCAATTGGTCGAGACCGAGGATCGCTACGGGGTCGAGTTGCCGGAAAATGCGGCGTCGATCCCCCTGGAAGCCGGCCGGGGCAAGCTCTTGCTCAACCTGACGGTGCTGGGCATGGAGTGCCTGCCGCGGGGCGGCTCGGTCGCGCCGGCCGCGGCCGGCGAGGGGGGCAAGACGGCGCTCACCGTCACCGCGCGCGGCGACGAGGTCCGGCTGCCCGACCGGTATGCCGGCGTGCTCGACGGCAAGGTCAACGCCGAAAGCGTTACAGCCATGAATGTGCACGCTTTTTATACCGCCGCCTTGGCCGGTGCGGTCGGCCGAGGAATCGAGATCGACCTCGCCGACGGCAGCGCCACGCTGCGCGTCCGCGCCTGAGATCGGCTAACTAGCCCGATTTCAACTGGATTTACGGCTTCTTAAAGAATTTTCGTCAAATTCCCCTGTATTCGAATGGTAAATCCGGCCGATTTCTGAGCATTTGCCAGGATCGGTCATGAGGGGAATGTGACCGTGGACGACTTGCTGCAGGAATTCCTTACCGAAACGACGGAGAGCATGGACACGCTCGACGTCGAGCTCGTCAAGCTCGAGCAAAATCCCAACGATCCCGGGCTGTTGGGCAATATCTTCCGCCTCGTTCATACGGTCAAAGGCACCTGTGGGTTCCTCGGCCTGCCGCGCCTCGAGTCGGTCGCGCATGCCGGTGAAAACGTGCTCGGCAAGGTGCGCGACGGCGTGCTTACCGTCACGCCGGAAGCGGTCTCCCTGGTGCTCGAATCGCTGGATCGGATCAAGGAGCTGCTGGCCGCGCTCGAAGCCACGGAGCATGAGCCGGAAGGCGATGATTCCGACCTGATCGCGCGCTTGAACGCCTTTGCCGAGGGCGGCGGGGCGCCGGCGCCCGAACCGGAGCCGGAGCCTGCTTCCGCGGAACCGGCGGAGGAAGGCGCTGCGCAGGATAACGACGAATTGCAGGCCGCCTTCGATGCGGCGGAATATATCGGGCCGGGATCCCTGACGCCGGCCCTGGACGCGCCGGAAGAGCCGAAGGCGGCCGCCCCCGCGCCGGAAGCCAAGGCGTCGGTGCCCGCACCGGCTGAGAAGAAGGCGCCGGCGGCGAAGGCCGCCGAACCGAAAGGCGAGGTCAGCGCGGCGAAGGAATCTTCCTCCGTCGCGGCGTCGATCCGCGTCAATGTCGACCTGCTCGAGAACCTGATGACCATGGTCTCCGAGCTGGTGCTCACGCGCAACCAGCTGCTCCAGCTCTTGCGCGCCCAGCAGGAGAGCGAGTTCGCCGCGCCGCTGCAGCGTCTGTCGCACGTGACCAGCGAGCTGCAGGAAGGCGTCATGAAGACGCGCATGCAGCCGATCGGGAACGCCTGGGCAAAGCTGCCGCGCATCATTCGCGACCTTGCGCTCGAATTGAACAAGAAGATCGATCTCCAGATGATCGGCGCGGAGACTGAGCTCGACCGCCAGGTGCTCGAGCTGATCAAGGATCCGCTGACCCACATGGTCCGCAACTCCGCGGACCATGGCCTGGAGACGACCGCAGATCGCGTGGCCAAGGGCAAGCCCGAGACCGGCACGATCACGCTCAATGCGTTTCATGAAGGCGGCCACATCGTCATCGAGATCGGTGACGACGGCGCCGGCCTGAACACCGCCCGCATCAAGGAAAAGGCCCTGTCCAACGGGCTCGCGACGGAAAGCGAGCTCGAGGCGCTGACCGATGGGCAAATCCACAACTTCATCTTCCGGGCCGGCTTCTCCACGGCGCAGAAGGTGACGTCGGTTTCCGGCCGCGGCGTCGGCATGGACGTGGTCCGCACCAACATCGAACGGATCGGCGGCACCGTCGAGCTGCTGTCTGAAGAAGGCAAAGGCACGACCTTCACGATCAAGATCCCGCTGACGCTGGCGATCGTGTCGGCGCTGATCATCGAATGCGCGGGCGAGCGTTTCGCGATCCCGCAGATCAGCGTGCTCGAGCTCGTGCTTGCTGGCAAGGGCTCGGTGCACACCATCGAGCGCATTCAGGGCACGCCGGTGCTCCGTCTCCGGAACCGGCTGCTGCCGCTGGTCTCGCTTCGCGAGATGCTGAAGATTCAAGACCGCGAAGACGTGGCGCATGACGAGGTGGGCGACGAAGAGACCTTCGTCATCGTCACCCAGGTCGGGCAGACCTGCTTCGGCATCATCGTCGACAAGGTGTTCGACACCGAAGAAATCGTCGTCAAGCCGGTCTCGCCGGTGCTGCGCAACATCTCCGTATTTTCCGGCAACACGATCCTGGGCGACGGCAGCGTGATCATGATCCTCGATCCCAACGGTATCGCCGGCGAGCTGGGCGAGATGACCGTCACCGACCAGCAGGAGATCGGCGGCGCGCATCATCAGATCTCCAGCGACCAGGAGCGCGAAACGATGCTTCTGTTCAAGGGCGGCGACGACACGCCGAAGGCCGTGCCGCTGGCGCTTATCGCCCGCCTGGAGGAGATCGACTGCGAGGCCGTGGAATACACCAACGGCAAGCCGCTGGTGCAGTACCGCGGCCGGCTCATGCCGCTCGTCCCGGTCGCCGCGCCGATCGATTTCACCGAGAAGAAGGGCCGTCAGCCCATCCTGGTCTTCACCGACGGCGATCGGTCCATGGGACTCGTTGTCGACGATATCGTCGATATCATCGAAGACCGGCTGGAGATCGAGCTGGGCTCGGAAAAGCAGGGCATCTTCGGCAGCGCGATCATCGGCGGACACGCGACCGACATCGTCGACACCGGCTACTATCTGAGCCAGGCCTATGGCGACTGGTTCGATACGAAGCGCCACAGCCAGGGCAGTTTCGAAGGCGGTGTCCCCAAACGGAAGGTGTTGCTGGTCGACGACAGCGCGTTCTTCCGCAACCTGCTGGCGCCGATGCTCACGGTCGCCGGCTATGCCGTCACCGCCGTGGAGAGCGCCAACGACGCGCTGTCGATGCGCGAGGCGGGCGCGGACTTCGATCTGATTATCAGCGATATCGAGATGCCCGAGATGGACGGGTTCCAGTTCGCGACGAACCTGCGTTCGGGCGGCAATTGGGCGGAGAAGCCGATCATCGCGCTGTCGTCCCATAACTCGCCGACCGACATGGCGCGGGGACGGGACGTGGGCTTCACCGACTATGTGGCGAAGTTCGATCGCGACGGCCTGTTGCAGACGCTGCAGGACACTCTCGGGGTCGCGGCGGGCAACGCGTGAAACTCGACCGCACCATAGCGCCGCATCGCCGCAAGGTCGTGTGGTGGGTGCCGCAAAGGGGGCGGCCCGCGGGTCTGGAACGGATGTTGTCACCGATCGTCCAGGTCGGATTGTTCAAGCAAAGCGCCGACGGCGAAACGGCGCATCCTGTCGAGAGGTTGGGTTGAAATGAAAACGTGTCTGGTCGTGGACGATTCCAAAGTGATCCGGATGGTCGCCCGGAAGATACTCGAGGAATTGAATTTCGTGGTTGTCGAGGCGGAAGACGGCAAGGTCGCCTTGGACGCCTGCAAGGCAAGCATGCCCGACGGTGTCCTGCTCGACTGGAATATGCCGGTCATGGACGGGATCGAGTTTCTCACCGAGCTGCGGGCCTTGCCCGGCGGTGACAACGTCGCCGTCGTCTTTTGCACGACCGAGAACGACCTGAAGCATATTCAGGATGCGCTCGCGGCCGGGGCGAATGAATACATCATGAAGCCCTTCGACAGCGAGATCATCCAGACGAAATTTTCCCAAGTCGGCCTGATTTGATCGCCCGTAAGCGATCAAGTCGCGACCATGAACGAACTATTGTGAGCCGACGGTGACTGAGCAAACTGAACCGATCCGTGTCATGATCGTCGACGATTCCGCCGTTATTCGCGGGTTGTTCACCCGCGTCCTCGAGAGTGACAGCAATATTCGCGTCGTTGCCTCTGTGGGGGACGGCGCGTTGGCGCTGAAGGCGATCGAACGCACGGACGTCGATCTGGTTCTGCTCGATATCGAGATGCCGAACATGGACGGCCTTACGGCCCTGCCGAAGTTGCTGCAGGCCAAGCCGGACGTCGTCGTCGTGATGGCATCGTCCCTGACCGAGCGTAATGCGGATATCTCGCTGCGCGCGTTGCGGATGGGCGCGACCGATTACGTCACGAAACCCAGCTCACGCGAGGCAATGAGGGACGCTGATGAATTTAAGCGCGATCTGGTTTCGAGAGTCCGAGCCCTGGGCCGGCGGCATGGCGAGCCGGTGAGCCCGCGTGCCGCGGCCGCCGTCAGAGGCCGCGTGGCCGTTCTGGCGCCGGCAAAGAGCGAGCCGGAAATCGTTCTCCGCTCGGCCAGCAAGACGAAGCCGGAAGTCCTGGCGATTGGCAGCTCGACGGGCGGGCCCCAGGCGCTGGCCGAAGTGCTTCGCACGATCACCAAATCGATCAACTTGCCAATCCTGATCACGCAGCATATGCCGCCGACCTTCACGTCGATCCTGGCCACGCATATCGGGCAGGCGACCGGCTGGCCTAGCGCGGAGGCACGGGACGGCGACGTCATCGAAAGTCACCACATCTATATCGCGCCGGGCGGCTACCACATGCTGGTCGAAGCGAAGGGCGGCCGTAAGGTCATCCGGCTGTCCGACGCGCCGCCGGAGAATTTCTGCAAGCCCGCGGTCGATCCGATGCTGCGGAGCATTGCCGACGTCTACGGGCCGGCGGCGCTGGTCGTGATCCTCACCGGCATGGGCTATGACGGCCGGAGCGGCGGCAAGGTAATCATCCAGCATGGCGGGACCATCATCGCGCAGGACAAAGCCTCGAGCGTGGTTTGGGGAATGCCGGGCGCGGTCGCAACAAGTGGCCTTTGCAGCGCCGTTCTGCCGCTCAAGGAGTTAGGGCCCCATGTATCGAAACTGGCGGCGTAAGTCTCATGAACACGGCTGATTTCGAGTTCCTCGCATCGATCCTGAAACAGCGCTCCGGCCTCGTGCTGGCGCCCGAGAAGGCGTATCTTCTCGAAAGCCGGCTAATGCCCGTGGCGCGCAAGTTCGGCTTTGCGGGATTGCCGGAGCTGATCGTGACGGTCCGCAAGGAACGTCCGGAAGAGCTGCTGCGCGACATCACCGAAGCGATGACGACCAACGAGTCGCTGTTCTTCCGTGACATGAAGCCGTTCGACCAGTTCCGTAACCTGGTCATTCCGAAGCTGGTCGAGGCGCGGCAATCGACGCGCAAGATCCGGATCTGGAGCGCGGCTTCGTCGAGCGGTCAGGAGCCGTATTCCATCGCGATCATCCTGATGGAGCTGCAGAGCCTGATCGGCGGCTGGGATATCGAGATCATCGCGACCGATATCTCGGTCGAGATGCTCAACCGTGCGCGGTCCGGCCTGTATACCCAGTTCGAGGTTCAGCGCGGTCTGCCGATCGCGACGCTGGTCAAATACTTCAAGCAGGTCGGCGAGAAGTGGCGCCTCGACGCGGCCGTCCGCTCGATGGTGAAGTTCAAGGAGTTCAATCTGCTTGACGATCCGGTCGCGCTCGGCCGGTTCGACATCGTCTTCTGCCGCAACGTGCTGATCTACTTCGACCAGCAGACGAAGTCCGAAGTTCTCGCCAGGATCGCCAAGAGCATGCCGAACGACGGGGTGCTTTACCTGGGCGGCGCAGAAACCGTCTTGGGGATTACCGACAAGTTCGTACCCATCACCGGTCACCGCGGCATGTATGGCATCGCCGGCGGCGAGCCGGCCCTGAAGACCGCCTAGCCGCTTCTACCCGGCAATTGCCGGACGACACCAGGCGCGCGCCTGAAAACGGTCGCCGTCACCTGCCCGTCACTTGCCATTAGGGGCAGGGCGGCGGCGCCTCAAGCGGCAGACGCCTTCGCCAGATGCTCGCTCTCCGCTTCGTGGGCGACCGGATCGCGCAGGACGTAACCGCGGCCCCACACCGTCTCGATATAGTTCTCGCCGCCGCACGCCATGCTGAGCTTCTTGCGCAGCTTGCAGACGAACACGTCGATGATCTTGAGCTCCGGCTCGTCCATGCCGCCGTAGAGATGGTTGAGGAACATCTCCTTCGTCAGGGTCGTGCCCTTGCGCAGCGACAGCAGCTCGAGAATCCCGAACTCTTTTCCGGTGAGATGGATCGGCTTGCCGTCGACCTCGACCGTGTGGTCGTCCAGGTTCACGCTGATCTTGCCGGTCTTGATGATCGACTTCGCGTGCCCCTTGGAGCGGCGGACGATTGCCTGGATCCGGGCGATGAGCTCGCGCTTCTCGAACGGCTTGGTCAAATAGTCGTCCGCGCCGAAGCCCAGCCCCTTGACCTTGTTATCCAGCTCGCTCAGCCCGGAGAGAATCAAAATGGGCGTGTCGACGCGCGCGTCGCGAAGGCGGCGCAGGACTTCATACCCATCGATGTCCGGAAGCATGAGATCGAGAATGATGATGTCGTAGTCATAGATCTTTCCGATCTCCAGGCCATCTTCTCCGAGATCGGTCGTGTCCACGACGAAATTTTCTGACTTCAGCATCAGAGTGATGCTTTTGGCCATGGCCTGATCGTCTTCGACAAGCAGTACCCGCATGTGTAATCCCCTAATCTACCCCAAGATCCAAGTCACGGACCGGTGAAGTTATATGGTTAATAGTCTAGCAAATCGAGTGTAAAAAATGCAATATTTTTTAACGGGCCTTTTAATTAGTTATTTTCTACTTTTTTTTACGCAGAAAGTCCATTATTAGTACTCGGTAATTTTTGCCTAGTGCCGTTCTGTTGGGGGGAATTCTGCAAACACTCATCGACGATATCGCGCGGGTCCGCACGGTCCGCGTTTTCGGCCGGGTCACCGCCGTGCTCGGTATGCTGGTCGAAATCGATGGTATTCATTCCTATCTGTCGGTCGGCGACCGCTGCGAGATCCTGGGGCGGAACGGCGGCAAGGTCCGCTGCGAGGTCGTCGGGTTCCGCAACGGATGCGCGCTCGCGATGCCCTTCGCGTCGCTCGACGGGGTGGGGCTCGGCAACCAGGTCGAGGTGGACACCGCGCCGCCCGAGGTCTACCCGCATGGCGATTGGCTCGGCCGCGTGATCGACGGCTTCGGCGAGCCGCTGGACGGGGGCGAACCCCTGCGCCGCGGGCCGGCGGCCTATGGCATCCGCAACCAGCCGCCGCCAGCGAGCCAGCGCAACCGGGTCGAGGGCAAGCTCGACGTCGGCGTCCGCACGATCAATACCTTCCTTACCTGCTGCCAAGGGCAGCGTCTCGGCATCTTCGCGGGCTCGGGCGTCGGCAAGTCGATGCTGCTCTCCATGCTGGCGCGCTACTGTGCTGCCGATGTCGTGGTGATGGGCCTGATCGGTGAGCGCGGCCGCGAGGTCAAGGAGTTCATCGAGGAGCATCTCGGCCCGGAGGGGCGTGCCCGCAGCGTGCTCGTGGTCGCGACCTCCGACGAGTCCGCGCTGATGCGGCGGCAAGCGGCGCATTTGACGTTGACCGTCGCGGAATATTTCCGCGACCAGGGTAAGAAGGTCTTGTGCCTTCTGGACAGCGTCACCCGTTTCGCCATGGCGCAGCGCGAGATCGGCCTGTCCGCGGGCGAGCCGCCGGCCAGCAAGGGCTACACGCCGACCGTCTTCGCCGAGC
>CAZPFL010000015.1:0-38581 GCA_964585785.1 uncultured Rhodospirillaceae bacterium | reverse complement strand
CATGGCGCACGACGGTGTGAGAGAGAACCCCTATACCCAGGCCCTGGCCAATTTCGTGTCCGGGTTGACCTATGACGCAATCCCCGAAGAGGTGCGCCAGCGCATCAAGCTGCTGATCCTGGATTCGCTGGGCTGCGCGCTCTACGGCACCAAGCTGGAATGGACCAAGATCCTGCTCAAGACGCTGGAATCGGTGGACCACACCGATGACGGCTGCCGGCTCTGGGGCATGAAGAAGCGGCTCTCGGCGCCGCACGCGGCCATGGTCAACGGCACCATGGTGCAGGGCTTCGAGCTCGACGACGTGCACCGCAAGGGCGTGCTGCATGTCGGTGCGGTGACCCTGCCGGCGCTGATCGCGGTGACCGAGATGAAGAAGCGGAAGCTTTCCGGCAAGGACTTCCTCACCGCGGCCGTCGCGGGCTACGAGATCGGCCCCCGCGTCGGCATCTGCATGGGCCAGGAGCATATCGGCCAGGGCTGGCATTCAGGCGCGACACTGGGCGTCTTCTCCGCCGCGGCCGGCGCGGCGGCGGGCCTCGGCCTGTCGGCGGAAAAAACCGTCCACGCGCTTGGCATCGGCGGCACGCAGGCAGCCGGCCTGATGGCCGCGCAGTACGGCGCCATGGTCAAGCGCATGCATGCAGGACGCGCCTCGCAGAGCGGGCTCTACGGCGCGCTGCTCGCGGCCAACGGCTTCACCGGGATCATCGACGTGCTGGAGAGCGACTATGGTGGCTTCTGCACCACCTTCTCGCGCTCGCACGACCGCTTCAATCTCGAGGAGCTGACCGCCGACCTCGGCAAGCGGTTCGAGACCATGGGCATCGCGCTGAAATTCTATTCCTGCGTCGGCAGCAACCACACCACGCTGGACGCGATCCGCGCCATGCAGGCGCGCCATCCCTTCGGCGCCGACGACGTGGAGAAATTCGTCGTGCACGGCTCGCAGGTCACGGTCGACCATGTCGGCTGGAAGTACAAGCCGGAAGGCCTGACCTCGGCGCAGCTCAACCTGCCCTTCTGCGTCGCCACCTACATGCTGGAGGGCGACTGCTTCGTCGAGCAGTTCACCGAAGACTGCGTCGCCGACCCGGCGCGCATGGCCTATTCGGATAAGGTTGAGACGCAGCACGACCCGGCGATCACGGCGAAGGGCTCGGCCTACCGCCACTTGGTCCGGGTCGAGGTCTTTCTCAAGGACGGCACGCATATGGAAGAGACCTGCGAGGCAGCGCGAGGCAGCGAGAAGAAGTTCGCCTCGGAAGCCGACGTGGTCGAGAAGTTCGAGAAGCTGGCGAAGCACGCGCTGCCCAAGAAGCAGATCGACGCGCTGAAGAACGCCATCCTCAACATGGAGGACCTCAAGGACGCGATGGAGATCCCGACGCTGCTGGCGAAGGGGTAGATGGAAACCCTCTCCGCCGGCGCGCGTTACGTCGCGCGCCGGTCCATTGAAAGACGGCGGCCGGACGTAACCGGCCGCCGGACGGGGGAGAGGGTGCCGAGCGCAGCGAGGCGGGTGAGGTGTCGACGCACAACCTTCGTGGCGCATAGCAAGGTCCCCCACCTCACCCTGCCCTCTCCACCCCCGAGGGAGAAGAGGGGTTTACATGCTGCCGCGGTCCGTTCGTACCACCACACCAACCGTCACGCGCGGGCTTGACCCGCGGGTCTGCGGGTGAAGGTCAGAGAGCCTCACACATCCAGCCTCGCTGGGAAGGTGATGAAGCTTTCCAGCACGTGGAAGAAGCGGTGTCGGTTGATGCCGAGCGTCGAGGAATGCGCCTGCCCGGCGATGATGACGAACTGTTTGTCCGGGTTCGGCAGCAGGCGGAAGAAGTTGATCAGGTCCTCTTCGGTCGCGATGCCGTCATGCTCGCCGCGCACGATGAGCACGGGACACTGGACCTTCGTCGGATCGACCAGCGGCAGGTTGGCGCACATGTCGAGATAGGTGCCGCTCGGCACCGTGTTGCCGAATTGCATTTCGACATCGGCGATCGCCTTGCCGATATGCGGCTCCGAGGTTCCCGGCTTGTCGCGCGTGAAGATGCTCTCGTAGAACGCCCGGTCCACGGGCCGGGTGTTGTGTGCGCGGTATTCGTCGAGCTTCTCCGCGCGCTTGATCAGGGTCGGCGCGTCCTTGCCCGTCCAGACGAAGGCGTCGAGGATGAGGCCCTTCACCCGGTCGGGACAGGCTTCCGCATACGCGGCGGCGCGCAACGCGCCCGACGACTGGCCGTACATCATCACGCATTTCTGGCCCGTCTCGCGCTCGACCACGGCCATGCCGCATTTGAGGTCTTCGACGCCGCTCTTGATGTCGGCGTTGCCGGCGGTGCGGTCCGAGCGGCTGTAGCCCTCGTGGTCCATGGTCCAGACGTCGAAGCCGAGCTCGGCGAAATGATCCATCATCGAGTAATGGTTCCGCCCATCTACGACGAGATCGAAGCTCGTGCGTCCGCCGAAGGACGAGCCGTGCACCAGGAAGAACACCGGGCGCGGCTTGCCGTCCTGGCGAGGCTCGCAAAGCTGCTTGCGGTAGACGTAGAGCGACACGTCGCCCTTCTTGGTCCAAAACTCGCCGCTGCAAATGTCCGGCATTCCGCGTGTCCTCCGCGTCTATGGGGTCAGAAGCTCATCAGCGGAACTTGCTTCTCCGGATAGCGCAGGCCGGCCGTGGCACCGATCGTGAAGACACTTTCCAGCCTTTCGCAGTCGGATTTGCTGAGCGTCAGCTCGACGGCCTTGGCGTTCTCCTCCAGGTGCGGCCGCCGCCGGCTGCCCGGAATCGGGATAATGTCCGTGCCGCGCGACAGGACCCAGGCAAGCGCGATCTGCGCCTGCGTGCAGCCCTTCTCCGCCGCCAGCTCGTCGAGCGGCTTCAGGAGCGCCAAGTTGCGCCGCAGGTTCTCATCATGGAAGCGCGGATGGTCGTGCCGGCGATCGCCCTCAGGCACATCCGCCACGGCGCGGATCGTCCCGCTGAGAAAGCCGCGGCCGAGCGGACAGTAAGGCACGTAGGTGATTCCGAGCGTTCGGCAGAGCGGCTGGATCTCCCGCTCCGGCTCGCGGCTCCAGAGCGAATATTCCGATTCGAGTGCGGCGATGGGATGCACGGCATACGCGCGGCGGATGAGATCCGGCTTTGCCTCGGACAGACCGATGAGGCGCACCTTGCCTTGCTCGACCAACCTCGCCATGGCGCCGACCGTATCCTCGATCGGCACGTTGGGGTCGACACGATGCAGGTAGTAAAGGTCGATCACGTCGATACCGAGCCGCTTGAGGCTGTTCTCGCAGGCGACCGGCACATAGTCGGGCTTGCCGTTGGTGCCGCCCCGCTGACCCTGCGGGCCGCGGATGTTGCCGAACTTCGTCGCGACGAACGCATCCTTTCGCCGCCCCTTGATCGCCTCGCCGATGAGGCTTTCGTTGTGGCCATTGCCATAGGCGTCCGAGGTATCGATGAAATTAACGCCAAGGTCGAGCGCGCGGCGCACCGTCGCGATCGACTCCGCATCGTCCCTTTCCAGCTTCTCCGGCGACATGCCGGCGCAGCCGAGCCCGATCGCCGAAACCATGACC
This sequence comes from uncultured Rhodospirillaceae bacterium, assembly GCA_964585785.1. Classification (GTDB taxonomy): domain Bacteria; phylum Pseudomonadota; class Alphaproteobacteria; order UBA8366; family UBA8366; genus WHUA01. The sequence goes on along the minus strand of CAZPFL010000015.1, from coordinate 34,990 downwards.
CCGGTGCGGCCCAATTCCCTTTTCTGCCTCATGCGCTCCTATAGCCTTCTATCCGACGGTTCCACCGCGCTCAGCCTTCTCGCCCTGGTGCAGCGCCTCGCGAAAGGCGCTGCGCTTGCGGTGCCAATCCTTCGCGAAGGGTATCACGAGCGACAGGATCAGGCAGACCCAGAGAATGTTGCCGATCCGGGAGGAGAAGATAACCATGATATCGCCTTGTGACATCTTCAGCGCGCGCAGGAAATACTGCTCGAGCAGCGGCCCCAGGATGACGCCGATGAGAATGGCGGCGACGTGGTAGCCTGTCTTGCGCGCGATATAACCGATCACGCCGAAGACGAGCGCCAGATAGATGTCGAAGACATAGCCGCGCGGCACGAAAGACCCGACAAGGGTGAAGGCGATGATCAGCGGCGCGATGTAGACGGTCGACACCATCGTCACCCGCGACATGTAGCGCGCCATGGGGAAGATCGTCAGCGCCATCAGCAGATAGGTCACCGCCATCGCCGAGAACACGCCGTAGGCGACGAAGGGCTTCTGGATGAACAGGTCCGGCCCGACCGTCGTGCCGTGATACTGCATGACGACCAGCATGATCGCCGCCGTCGCCCCGCCGGGAATGCCGATGACGAGCAGCGGCACCAGCGTCCCGGACGTCACCCCGTTGTTCGCCGATTCCGGCGCGATCAGGCCCTCGATATGGCCGGTGCCGTAGAGCTCCGGTGTCTTCGAGAAGGTCTTCGACTGCTGATAGGCGACAAAGGAGGCGATCGCCGCGCCGGCGCCGGGAATGACGCCGATCACGAGGCCGATCAGGCTCGTCCACACGACGTGCCACCAGCGCTTCAGTGTCTCGCGCGCGCCTTCGAAAGTGTCGGCCCAGGTCGCCTCGCGCATCAGGATCTGCCCCTGCTCGCTTAGGATCGACTCCCCTTCGATGATGAAGAAGGCCTCCGAGATCGCGAACAGCCCGACCAGCGCGGGGATCAGCGGCACGCCGTCGTACAGCTCGAGGAATCCCATGGTGCCGCGCGGCGTCGCGTAGATGTAGTCGGCGCCGATCGACCCGATCATCAGGCCGAAGAAGCCCGCGATCAGCCCTTTCATCGTGTCTTCCGCGGCGATCGTCGCGATCAGCGAGATGCCGAACAGCATGACGACGATCATCTCGACGCTGTGCAGGTAATACACGACCTGGGCGATATACGGCATCATGAAGAGCACGATGATCGTCGTCAGCAAGCCGCCGAGCGTGGACGAGACGAAGGATATCGCGAGCGCCTGCGGGCCCTTCCCCTGTTTCGCCATGGGATAGCCGTCGAGCGGCGTCGCCGCCGCGCCGGCCGTGCCCGGCACGTTCACCAGGATCGCCGGAATGCCCGCGCCGAGACGCGACGAGCAATAGAGCGCGACCATGAAGATCAGCCCCTCCTCCTCGCCCATCGCGAGGGTCAGAGGCAGCAGGATGATGATCGTGTTGGCCGCGCTGAAACCCGGAACCGCGCCGACGATGAGGCCGAGAAAGATCGCCGGGATGATGATCCACCAGAAGGTGAAGGTGTGCTCGAACAGCTGGACGAGAAAGCTGAAGGTCATATGCATTTGCATGTCAGCCTCCCCCCATCGCCTTGATCAGCGCCTTGACCGCATGCTCGAACGGGCCTTCGGGGAATTGCCGCTCGAAGGCGACGACGAAGAGCAGATAGCCGCCGATCGCAAGCGCACCCGACAGGATGAAGATGACGCGCTTGTTTTTCCGCTCCCGCCCCGACAGCAGCAGCATGGCGAGAGCAAGGAAAACAAAGGTCGTGATCGTGAACCCGGCCCAATCGAGACAGGCGATGTAGCCGAGGGTGAGCAGGAACAGAAAGATGCGCTTCGGCAAAATGCTGATCGGCTCGACCAGGGTATCGAAGCGGAAGGTCGCGTGCCGCCGCGCCACTTTGACCACCGCGGTGATGATGAAGATCGCGCAGAGGATGAGCAGGATCGAGCCGTTGAAGAAGGCGCTGACCTGCGCCGTCCACGGCGCGCCGATGATCGAATAGAAATAGTAGAGGGTGAACAGGATGGCGGCGACCGGGATGATCAGGTCGCCGCCGATGGATGGTTTTTCGCCGCTATGGGACTCCGGTTCGCTCGACATCTGCCCCTTCTTTTTTTGTCATGCCGGCCGCGTCGGACGCGGCCTTCCCGACAGGCGCCGGGTAGCGCAGGCGCGCGCCCGCCGCCACCCGGCCACGGCCCGCGATCCGACGGTGGTCAGGCCTTGCCGCTCAGAAGCGCCTTGTATTCTTCGCCGATCGCCATGATCTCCTCGGCGTATTTGGCGCATTCCGCCTGGTTGCCGTAATGCAGCAATTCGGTCGGCGCCTTGGTCTTCTCGATGGCCGCCTTCAACGCAGGATCGGCCGCCGCCTTCTTGGCGGTCTCCTGGAGAATCTTGAAGCGGTCGGGATACTTCTTGATCGCCTCGGTCTTGATCGCGAAGGCCCGGGCGGACACCAGCGGCGGCAGCTTCATACCGAAATGCTTGTTCGCCAGGGGCGCGTTGTAGAGCTGCGCCATCAGCTCCTTGCTGTAGGTCCGGTCGTCGAAGATAAGCGTCGCGCGGAAAGTTTTATGACGCGCGGCGATGCCGGACAGCGGCAGCGCGCCGATATCCATCTCGCCCGAGGATACGCCGGCATAGGTATTGCGCCCGCCGGACAGCGGTACCAGGTTGAACTTCGCGCCGGTGTGGCGGCCGAGCGCGAGGACGCCGAGCGAGGCCGGATGCGCGATGCGGCTGCACGCGACGTTGAGCGTGCGCTTCTTGCCTTCGGCGACGATGTCGTCGATCGACTTGAAGGGGCTCTTCTTCGCGTCGATGAAGATGCAGCTCGGGTCGACGTCGACCTGATTGAAGTAGCTGTAGTCACCCGGAAACTTGAAATCCGCCGGCGGCTTCACCACCCAGTTCAGCACCTCGGGGCCCATGTTGCCGAACAGGAGCGTGTAGCAGTCCGGCTTCGCGATCCCCATGTATTTCTCGTACCCGACCCGGCCGGCGCCGCCCGGATAGAAGGACGCCTCCATCTCGGTCTTGAGATATTTTTTCCAAACGCTCCAGAAGGCGCGAAGATTGCGGTCCGCCCCACCCCCTTCGCGGGTCGCGACCATGACTTTCAGGTTTGCCGAGGGAAAAGTGTCGGCGAATGCGCGCCGCAGCGGCGATACGCCGAGCGCCGCGCCGCCGACGGCCGCAACGCCGCCCTGCAGCAGCGCCCGACGGCCGATCGGGCCAGTCCAGCTGTCCATGATGTTTCCTCCCAATAAGCCGGTTTTTTTGGCTTTTCGCTCTCATAGTGATCGATTTCCCGGATTTTACTAAGCGTTTTCTCGCGCCCAACGGGCAAAGAAAAAGCACGGCCGCGCCTGTTTCAGCGCGGCCGTGCCGTCCGTCGGGAAACCGGGGCTTGCCCGCCTCGGCCAGGACTAATGAAGCTTGGCGCGGATCGCGCTCAGGCTGCCACCCCACTTAACCTTGCCCGGCAGGTCGTGGCCGACGATGTCCTCGGCCAGCCGGGCCGCATCGAGCAGCCGCTCCAGATCGACGCCGGTATCGATGCCCATCTCTGCGCACATGAAGGCAAGATCCTCGGTGCAGATATTGCCCGCGGCGCCCTTGTGGCCGGCGAACGGACAGCCGCCGAGACCGGCGACGCTGGAATCGAAGCTGTCGACTCCCATCTCCAGCCCGGCATAGGCGTTGGCGCAGCCGAGCCCGCGGGTGTCGTGCAGATGCAGCGTTATCCGCAGCTCCGGCCAGCGCTCGCGCACCGCGCCCACCACGCGCTTGATCGATTCCGGCGTCGCCCAGGCCATGGTGTCCGCAAGCGACAGGATATCGAGCGCGACGTCGTTCTCCTCGGCGATCCGCCGGATGACCTCGGCCTGCTCGAGGACGCGGGAAACCGGGATGTCGCCCTCGAAATTGCAGCCGAAGGCCGCCATCATCGAGCCCCGGAAATACTTGATCCCATGCTGCTTGTAGACCGCGACCTGGTTGTGCTGGACCTTGATGTTCTCTTCGAAGCCGCGGTTCTGGTTCATCTTCATGAAGGTCTCGGAAGCGGACGTGCCGATCGACCCCTTGAGGAATAGCCCTTTCGCCTGCAGCGCCCGCTCGAGGCCGCGCTCGTTCAGCCAGAGGACCGTGTAGCGGATATCCGACTTGCGGTGGATGCCCTCGACGACCTGTTCGACATCCGCCCAGCCGGGCACCCGCTTCGGGTTGACGTAGGAGCCGACCTGAATCTCCCGCAGGCCGGTCTCCGACAGGGCGTCGATCAGCTCGATTTTGCGCGCGGTCGGGATCGGCCCCTTTTCGAACTGAAACCCTTCGCGCGGGCCTTCTTCCTGGATGTCGATCTTCCGCGGCATGTCGGACATGGGAACGCCTTTCCTGGATGGGATAGTGAGGATGCTGCGCAAAGTGTTTCGCCGCGCAGAATTTGAGTCAAGCGCGGCCGGATCGGGGCGCCGGAAACGGATCATGAAGAATCTCACTAACCGTAATCGTATTTAACGATTATTTTTCCCGCTGTGGATGTATTTTCAAGCATTTCCGGCTACTGGGGTTGCCTCTGCATCGGGCCAGCGAGTAGCTTTACGCCAACGTTCGAAACAGCCGATTGGGTCGATCGACGCCCAAAATCGGGCGATGCGCGTGAAATCTCACAAAAGATCATCGGCGAGACGAAACGGAAACGTACGAGGAGGCACAGAACCATAATGATCACTCGACGCAACTTTGGCCGCACGGCGATGTTGGCCGCTTCCGCAACACTGCTCGCGATCACTGCGTTCGCCAGCGGTGGCGCAAAGGCGGCAGACTTCTCCGGTAAGCGGATCACTATCATCGTCCCCTTCAGTGAAGGCGGCGGGACCGATAGCTACAGCCGCTTCATGGCGCCCTATTTCGAGAAATATCTCCCGGGGCACCCGAAAATTATCGTTCTCAACAAGCCGGGCGGCGGTGGCCTGACCGGCGTGAATTATTACGCCGACAGGGCGACGAAGGACGGGACGATGGTTCTCGCGCTGTCCACGTCGAGCCAGTCTAACTACATGCTGGGCGACCCGCGCGCGAAGTTCAACATGGCGGATTTCATTCCGATCATCCTGTCGCCGCGCGGCATCACCTGCTACACCCGCAACAATCTCGGCATCCAGAACGAAAAGACGCTGAAGGCCAAGATCAAGAAGCTGGCCAGCTATCCGCCGGAGAAGCTGAGCTTCGGCGGCAAGACGCCGACCTCGGGCGGCCTGGCGCTTCGCGTTGCGCTCAGCCTGCTCGGCGTTGAGGTCAACAGCGTCTGGGGCCTCGGCGGAAACGGTCCGATGGCGCTCGGCTTCGAGCGTGGCGAGTTCACGGTCAACTATGACAACACGTTGTCATTCCTGAATAATCGGACATACATGATCAAGACCGGCGTCGCCGTACCGCTGTTCACCTTCGGCGTGGTCAACGAAGAGGGCGGCATCGACCGCGATCCGGCGCTGCCGGATGTCCCGACCGTGCCGGAATTCTATAAGGCGGTCTATGGCAAGGCGCCGTCCGGCCCGGCTTACGAAGCGTGGCGGTCACTGATGGCGGTCAGCGTTCCGTTGTCGAAGTCCTGGAACCTGATGGAAGGCACGCCGAAGGATGTCGTCCAGGCGTGGCGCGAAGCGGCGAAGAAGGTTTACGCCGAGGTCATCAAGGAACCGGCGGGCAAGAAGATCTTCGGCCCATACAAGAACATCATCGGCGATGCCGCGGTTCCTATTCGTGACCAGGGCACGACGCTGTCGCCCGAAGCGGCCAAGTGGCTCGCGAACTACGTCAAGGTTCGTTACAACGTCACTGTCAAGAACGCGAAAATCCGCAAGTAGACTATCGTCCCTCGGGATTTCACCCGATTGACACAGGCGCCCGGCGATCACTCGCCGGGCGCCGTTGTTTTGGGGACATCGAGCGATCCCGCGCCGTCGCGCGGAGCGTCGCACGTGCTGCCGCAGCACCAGGTAGCATTGCGACTTCCGCATTACCCGTTATATGCGCAAATTCTTTGGCATCGGCCCGCAGTGCTTGCGTCGCCGCCGGACCGGCAGTTAACTTGTCGGGCGCATTCTGGGGAGTTGCCGCGGCCGAAAAGGTCTGAAATCCGGACATGTAGCGGCATGGTGCCGCTCCGGCGCTCGGCGATGTGAAGGCGCAGCAGAGAGGGAGGCATACGGCATGTTCAGCCGGCGAAACCTATACCCGCTGTTTGTGGGCGGGATGGTCAGGTCTGCCATGAGACAGACGCTGTCGATCCCGCCGGAAAGCCGATCAAGGCCCGCGAAGGGATTCTAGGTCCCGATAAGACCTGGCGGTCGCAGCACCATAGCCAGCCTCTCGGAGGACAGTGCGAGCGCCGCGTTCCCTTCGCAGCCGCCGGCTTTGATGCGCCCTGCGTTGCAATCAAAAATTGAAAACCGGCCGGCCTTTTCCGGCATGAGTATGAGAGCGAAGCGCCCCTCATGATTGATACGTTTGCCACCGCGTTCTTCCAGCTGGTCGAGCCCTCGCACCTGCTCTTCCTGTTCCTCGGCGTCGTCCTCGGAATGGTCGTCGGCATTCTGCCCGGCCTCGGGGGTATTGCCGGCCTGTCGGTCCTGCTGCCCTTCGTGTTCGGCATGGATCCAAGCGACGCGCTCGCGATGATGATCGGCCTGATCGCGCCGACCTCGACCTCCGACACCTTTCCCTCCGTCCTAATGGGCATACCCGGGACATCCGCGTCCCAGGCGACCGTGGTCGACGGCTTTCCGCTGGCGAAAAAGGGCGAAGGCGCCCGTGCGCTCGGCGCCGCCTTCACCGCATCGATGTTCGGCGGCCTGTTCGGCGCGTTCGTCCTGACCGGTGCGATCTTCGCGGCGCGGCCCATCATCCTCGCAATGGGCTTCGGCGAACAGCTTCTCCTCGTCATCCTTGCCCTCAGCATGATCGGCATGCTGACGGGCACGAGCGCGCTCAAGGGGCTCGTCACCTGCTGTTTCGGCCTGCTGCTCGGAACCATGGGCACGGCCCCGGCAACCGGGGAATTCCGTCTCGTCTTCGATTCGATCTATCTCAGCGACGGGATCCCGATCGTGATCGTCGGCCTCGGCATGTTCGCGATGCCGGAGATCATCGACCTCCTGCGCCGCAGCACGCGCATCGCCGAATCCGCGACGCTGGGGCACGGCTGGACGGAAGGCTTCAAGGACGTCTTCCGGCACTGGTGGATCGTGCTCCGCTGCAGCGTCATCGGCTGCATCGTCGGCGCGCTGCCGGGTCTCGGCGGATCGGTCGTGGACTGGATCGCCTATGGCCATGTGATCCAGACGAGCAAGAATCGTGAATCCTTCGGAACCGGCGATATCCGGGGCGTGCTCGCGCCTGAATCGGCGAACAATGCCAAGGAAGGCGGCGCGCTGATCCCGACCCTCCTGTTCGGCATTCCCGGGTCCGGCAGCATGGCGATCCTGCTCGGCGGCTTCATCCTGATCGGCATCGAGCCGGGCGTCTCGATGCTGACGCAGCATCTGGACCTCACCTTCACCATGATCTGGTCGCTGGCGTTGGGCAATGTCCTGGCGACGACGCTTTGCCTCGCCCTCGCCAACTACGTATCCCTGCTAACCACGATCCGCTATGCCTATCTGGCGCCCTTCATGTTCGTGCTGATCTTCTTCGCGGCCTTCCAGGCCACGCGCGATTGGTACGACCTGATCGCCTTGTTCGTCATGGGCATGCTCGGCATCTTCATGAAGCGCTTCGGCTGGTCGCGGCCGGCGCTTCTGATCGGTTATTTCCTGGCGCCGCGCATGGAGCCGACGATCTATCAGGCCTACCAGGTCTACGGACTAGCCTTTTTCAAGCATCCGATCGTCATCGTGCTGCTCATCCTGACAGTCATCTCGATTTTCGCGGCATGGCGGTTCTCGCCGAACCGGGGCAAGACCTACGCGGATGACGGCCCGCACGGGCCGGCCGGCAAAGGGCCGCAGATCATCTTCGGCTGCGCGATACTTGCGTTTATCGCCTACGCGTTTGTCGACAGCTTCCAGTACAGCTGGCTCGGCGGCGTTTTCCCGCAGGTCGTATCGGCCATCGCGCTCCTGCTGGCCCTGCCGCTGCTGGCGCAGATCGTCCGCAGCCGCACCGCGTCGGGCACCCTTTACGACAGCGAGCGCGATATCGAGACAGACTATAGCGACTATCACTATCTGGGCTGGATTCTCGGTATGTTCGCGCTGATCGGCCTGGTCGGGTTCCCGTTCGGTTGCGCCTTTTTCATCTTCCTCTTCATCCAGCAGAAGGTCGGCGCCGCCCCCCTCAAGCACGCGGCGATGGGGATCGCCGGCATGACCTTCCTCGGGTTGATGTCCTATTTCCTGACGCTGCGTTATCCACCGGGCCTGCTGCAGTATTACGTCGACATGCCTTGGTGGTTAGGCGGCTAGCCACCACTCCCGGCGCTAGAGACAGCCCGGCCATCGCGGCCGGGCTGTTTTCTTTTCGCGATCGCCTACCCGGAACAGACCGTCCCCGAACCACCGCGCTCGACCATCCAATCGATCGGCCGCGCCGATGATATCGATCTAAGTCATTGATTTGTCGATGCGTTCTGCGCTCGTGTATGATTCCCACCAGCGTCAACTGGAATGGCTCGAGACAACATGGCCGACCTGACATCACGGCAGCCAATGGCGGGCGGTTCCAGCGTGAACTGAAGACATTCCATCGTTCAACCTAACTCAAGGGAGGATTCCTGGATGGTCAGGAAGCCTAATTTCATGCGTGCGGCCCGCACATTGGCCGCGACAATCGCTTTGGCGGCGCTCGGCACCTTCCTCTTCAACGGAGCGCAAGCCGCGACAAGCCTCAAAGGCAAGAGAGTCAACATCATCGTTCCCTTCGCCGAAGGCGGCGGCTCGGACATCTATGCCCGCATGATGGCGCCGTATTTCGAAAAATATCTGCCCGGCAACCCGAAGATCCTGATCCTCAACAAGCCGGGCGGCGGCGGCACGTCCGGCGCGGTCTATTTCGAGCAGAAGGCCCGGAAGGATGGCACCTGGGCGCTGACGCTCTCGACCTCGACGGCATCGAACTACGCGCTCGGCGATCCCCGGGCCAAGTTCAAGCTGGAAGACTTCATCCCGGTCATCCTGTCGCCGCGCGGCATCACGCAATACGGCCGGAATAACCTGGGCCTGCAGGACATCAAGGACGTCAAGGCCAAGATCGAGAAGCTGCGCGGCTTCGATCCGAAGCAGCTTTCCTTCGGCGGCAAGACGCCGACCTCGGGCGATCTCGCGCTGCGGATCGCGCTCAGCCTGCTCGGCGTCGAGGTCAACAGCGTCTGGGGCCTCGGCGGCAACGGGCCGATGGCGCTCGGCTTCGAGCGGGGCGAGTTCACGCTCAACTACGACAACACGATGGCCTATCTGAAGGGCCGCAAGTACATGATTGACAACGGGGTTGCCATTCCGATCTACACCTTCGGGAACTTCGACGAGAACGGCCACCTGACCCGCGATCCGGCGCTTCCGAACGTGCCGCACTTCGTCGAGGTCTACAAGGCGGTGTACGGCAAGGAGCCATCGGGGCCGGGTTTCGAGGCATGGAAAGCGATGATGGGTGTCAGCGTCGCCATGTCGAAGGCGCTCCTCCTGCCCGCGGGCACGCCGAAGCCCATCGTCGAGATGTGGCGCGAAGCGGCCCGTAAAATGCTGAAAGATGCGGAATATGTCGCGCGCTCAGCAGAAGAAGCCGGTCCCTACCCGCAAATCGTGGGCGAGCCCGCCGTACCGATTATCCAAAACTCGGTAAAGATCAACCCGGAGGCCAAGGCCTGGATCGCGAAATACGTCAAGGTCCGCTACAACGTCGATCTGCCCGGTAGCAAATCCCGATAATTTGCATCACACGGACGAATCATAATAAAACGAGGCGACGGTGCCATGCTCGGAAGCTTAGCTGCCGGGCACGGTACCGCGTCTCTTTCCGCAGCCGCCCCCCCTCTCCCACGGCAGCGGGAGGCGGCAATAAGCTAAATCTGATGTCAATCGACAGCCGCACATATCTCGGACGATAAGAAAAAATGACGCATGTAATGTTAGGCGCCCTGGTGGAGCTCTTTCAGCCGCTGCACCTATGGTATTTGATGCTCGGCGTATTCATCGGCCTGATCGTGGGCTTCCTGCCGGGCCTCGGCGGTATCGCGGGCCTTTCCATCATCTTGCCCTTCGTCTTCGGCATGGACGCGACCAGCGCGCTTGCCCTCATGATCGGGCTGCTTTCGCCCCTTACCACATCCGACTCGATCCCAGCGGTCCTAATGGGCGTGCCAGGTACAGCGGCGGCACAGGCGACCATCCTCGACGGCTTCCCCATGGCGAAAAAGGGCGAGGGCGGCCGCGCGCTCGGCGCCGCCTTCATGGCCTCGATGATCGGCGGCGTGTTCGGCGCGATCGTCCTGACCTTCACGATTTTCGCCGCCCGGCCGATCATCCTCTCGATGGGCTTTGGCGAGCAGCTCATGATGGTCATCCTGGCGCTCAGCATGATCGGCATGCTGACGGGAGCGAGCGCGCTCAAGGGACTGGCGACCTGCTGCGTTGGCCTCTTGCTCGGCACCATGGGCACGGCCCCGGCGACGGGAGAATTCCGCCTCGTCTTCGATTCGATCTATCTCAGCGACGGCGTCCCGCTCGTGATCGTCGGCCTCGGCATGTTCGCCATGCCCGAGATCATCGAGCTGCTTCGCCGCAGCTCGCGTATTTCAGAGAGCTCTAAGCTCGGCGCCGGCATGATGCAGGGCGTCAGGGACGTCTTCACGCACTGGTGGATTGTGCTCCGCTGTTCGGTCATCGGTTGCATCGTCGGGTTCATGCCCGGGCTCGGCGGCTCCGTCGTCGACTGGATCGCCTATGGCCACGTCGTTCAGACAAGCGACCATCGGGAGCGTTTCGGCACGGGCGACGTCCGCGGCGTAATCGGGCCCGAATCCGCCAACAACGCCAAGGAAGGCGGTGCGCTGATCCCAACCCTGCTGTTCGGCATTCCAGGGTCGGGCAGCATGGCGATCCTGCTGGGCGGGTTTATCCTGATCGGCATCGATCCAGGCATGTCGATGATAACGCAGCATCTCGACCTGACCTTCGTGATGATCTGGTCGGTCGCGCTCGGCAACATCCTGGCCACGGGCATCTGTCTCTTGACCGCCAATTACTGGGCGCTGCTCACGACGATTCGTTATGCCTTCCTGGCGCCGTTCATGATCGTGCTGATCAATTTTGCGGCCTTCCAGGCGACCCGTGAATGGAACGATCTGTTCGCGCTTTTCGTCATGGGGACGCTCGGCGTTTTCATGAAGCGTTTCGGCTGGGCCCGCCCGGCGCTGCTGATCGGCTACTTCCTGTCGCCGCAGATCGAACCCACCCTGTACCAAGCCGTGCAAGTCTACGGCCTCCGCTTCTTCGAACGGCCCATCGTCATCATTCTCGTGTTCCTGACGATTGCGTCGATCTGGGCGGCTTGGCGCTATAACCCGAACCGCGGCAAGACATACCAGGAGACGGGACCGCACGGTGGCAGTCACAAGTTACCGCAGCTGATTTTCGGTCTCGCGATGTTCGCTTTCGCCGCTTACGCGTTGGGCGACAGTTTCCATTATACGTCCAACGCGCGGATGTTCCCGATGACGGTGGGCCTTATCTCGCTGCTCTTCTTTGTCCCCTTGCTGGTGCAAATGTACCGGACGAAAACCGCGGCGGGGATTCTGTACGACGGCGAGCGGGAGCCTGCGGATCGGAGCGACTTCTATTATCTCGGCTGGATCCTTGTGCTTTTGGCGATGACGGGATTGTTCGGCTTCGCCATCGGCGGCGCCGCCTTCATCTACGCCTTCACGACCAAGGAGGCCGGCGTGAACCATCTTCGCAACGGACTTATGGGGATCGCCTGCGTCAGCTGGCTGGGTCTGATGGCCTATATCCTGAACCTGCAGCTCCCTGGCGGATTGCTGCAGCAGTTCATCGACATGCCCATGTGGCTGGGCGGGTCGCTCTAAGACCGGATACGTCTCTCAGGCCGTGAGCAGCGGGCGCAGCGCGCGCACGTCGCTCACGGCCTCGATGTTCCAGACCTGATCGATCAACGCGCGGCCCCGCTCCTGTCCCAGGATCGGCGCTATCAGGTCATACGCCTTCGCATCCACTTCCGCGCGGGTCATCGGATTGTCGGGCGTTCCCCGCACGGCATTCTCGGTTGCGGTCAGGGTTCTGCCGTCCTTCATCCGAATCTCGACCTCGGCCGTGCGCCGTTCGCGCGTCGGCTCGCCCACCAGCTCGATGCGCTTTCGCAACGCGACGACGCGACGATCGGCCATGCGCGCGTCGTCATGCGCCGACGCAAAGCTCACGGTCCGGTCGAGCAGCATGATCGCCACCATGTGCTGAATGCAGATGTCGGGCATGTGCCGGTCGTCGACGACGCTGTGCTCGAGATTCGAAAGCCGCAATGTGACGTGGTCGATGTCATCCGCGGGGATGGATTCCTTCGCCAGCATCTTTTCGATGCAATCGAGCGGCGCCTGGATCGGCGAGCCGACGGACCATTTCTTGATGTTGGTCAGCATGATTTCGTAGCGCGTCCCGAGCGCCTCGGTCAGCTTCTCCGGTTTCGGGTTCGGGCTATAAGCGAAGAAGAAATTCCGTGGCCCGGTGAAGACGTCGTCGACGCCGGTGAAGCCGGCCTGCACCATCGTCGCGGCCGTGACGCCGTTGCGCCCCGCCATGCCGCCGAAGTCGAAGGCCTTCTCGATGTGATCGAGATCGCGCTGCCAGCAATTCACGCCGGACGCCTGCTGCGCGGTATAGGACAGCATCCAGCGCATCTGATCCTCGCCGAGCCTTGCCAGGGCGCCGGCCGCCGCCGCCGCGCCGAACAGCGGCGCGAAGGTGTGCGTGCTGTGGCCCGCGTTGTAGAAGTTCTGGGTATCGAGGGCAAAGCTGATTCGCGCGCCGATGTCGTAGCCCAGGATCACGGCGCGCAGGAGCGCGTTGCCCGACGCCCCTTCCCGCTCCGCCATGGCGAGCGCGGCAGGCACGACGCCGCAGCCGAGATGGCTGCGCGACGCCTTGTGCGAATCGTCCGTCTCGTCCGCATGCGACAGCATGGCGTTCGCCATCGCCGCGTTGACCGCGGAGGTCACGATGTCGCTGCCGACGACGACCGCCTCGGGCGTGCCGCCGAGCGTCCGCGCATATTTGATCGTCATCTCGCCCGGGTGAAGCCGCGAGCCCGAGACCATCGCGGCGAGCGTGTCGATCAGATGGTGCTTGCCTTTCTCGGCGACATCCGCCGGCAAGCCGCGATCCAGCGCGCCCGCAAGATACCGGCTGAGGTCACGCGTCACCGGCGTTATTTCGATTTCCCGCTCGCTCATCATTCCTCTCCCAACGCCGTGTCAATGTCTCGCATCAGCCTGCCAGGCTCTCGGCAAAGCCGCGGACGCTCGCCATGCCTTCCAGCGCCCAGATATCCCGGGCGACGCGCTTGGCCCGCTCGGTCCCGATCACCGGGTCGGCGAGCGCGTGAAACTTCTCATGGAGCTGCGCGTCGGGGACAGGGTTCGCCGCCGAGCCCAGCGGCTCGTCCACGCTGCGCGTGACCTGTTTGCCGGCTGTCGTGGTGACGATCACCCGCGCCGGGCGCTTTTTCGGGTAGGTCGCATCGAGCGCATCGTCGGCGCGCACATGCACCTTCGCGCAATGGCGCAGGACGTCGGCGTCACGGCGGCCCGCGTCGCTGAAGTGATGCAGGTGAACCGCCCGGTGCTGCACCGCCGCCGCGAGCGCAAAGGGGAAGCTCATCTGCGCCGTCGTCATCGCGTTCCAGCCGATCGTCCCGTGGGTCGAAGCGACCTTGTAGGTCGCGACGTCGACGGATGCGACATCTTCCGGCGCGAGATCTTCCGCCGTCAGGATGTCGATCAGCGCATCGATGGCCGGATGAAGGTGACGGCAGCAGGCATGCGGCTTGATATAGCAGTCGGCGATTGCGAAGCGCCCGTTCAGGCGCCCGCCGGCGGCGAAGATGTCGGCGCCGCCGAAGTCGCTGTCCTCGCCGGCGAAGGCGTGGAAGAAACCGTCCTTGCCTTCGAGCACGTCACTCGCGCCGAGATGCCCTTTCGCGGCGAGCAAGGCGGACAGGATACCGTCCCGCGCGGCGAGCCCCGGATGGATACGCTTGACGTCGCCGCCACGGACGTAGCTGCGAATCCCCGATGCGCTCGATGCCGCGAGGCCGAACGCGTTTTCGACGATCGCCGCGTCATAGCCCTTGAGCACCGCAGCCACCGCGGCGGCGGCGAAGACGCCGATGATCGCCGTGTTGTGGAACCCGCGCCAGCGCGGCTTGGGATGGATCAGGGCCGCGATGCGCGTTGCCACCTCGTACCCCGCGACGATCGCCGTGAGGAAGCGCTTGCCGTCGGCTTCCGTGACATGGCCCATGGCAAGCGCCACCGGAACGACGACGGAGCCCGGATGAATGGCGCCCGGGCGAAAGCCGTCGTCCAGCTCAAGCCCGTGCACCGCGGTGCCCGCGAGAAAAGCCGCCGACAGCGCATCGGTCCGCCGGGCCAAGCCGGGAACCGGAACCGCGCCCGGCGCCATGAGCTCATCCAGCACCGCGGCGGCGATCCGCGACACCTCCTGCCGGCTGCCGGCGAGACAAGCGCCGATCGTATCGAGCGTATGGCAGCGTGCCTTGTAGAGCGCGGTGTCATCCAGATCCTCGAAGGACAGGCCCGCGACGAATTGGGACAGCGCTTTCGTCGGGCCGAGCGGCCGGGCGGCCGCCGCCTGCCCGCCCGCATGCGCGCTTGCAGCCGGCCGATCGATTTCCTGCGTGGACATCGGGTTCGCTTTCCTTTCCTGTCAGCGTGGCGATGGACGATCGACCCGGCGTCGCCGGGTGCGTTCCCGATCGGGCGCGGCTTCGTCCGCTTGGATCGGAAGCCGGGATCTGGCCCATGCGCGAAGATGATTTCCGCGATAATCGCATAGTCGCGAAGCCCCCCGCAAATCCGGAACGCCTTTGGCCGGTCAGGACGATCCGGGCGTCGCGGTTTGCGGCCAAGGGCAAAGAACTGGCACAATAACAAGCAGGCGCGACCCCCACCCAGCCGAGTGCGACCATGCCACATACCGTATTTTTGACCGGGGACATCAACCTCCTCGGCGTTAAGGATCCATCCGTTCCCTTCGCCAAGGTCGCAGACACGTTGCGATCGGCCGACGTCGTCTTCTCGAACCTCGAATGCTGCTTCTACGAGCCCGGCACCGAGCGCTCGGTCGAGGACGAGGGCTTCTACGCGACGCTTCGCTCGGCGGAAGCCCTCACGCTTGCCGGCGTCCAGGCGATCGGCAACGCCAACAACGTGAATTACGGCGCGCCGGCAATTCGGTCCTCGCTGCAGCGGCTGGACGCGATCGGCGTCCCCCACACGGGCGCCGGGATCAACCGCGAAGACGCCATGCGGCCGGTCATCCTGGAGCGGGACGGGACGCGCTACGGCTTCATGCAGCGCACCTCGGTCTACTGGTCGCACGGCCATGAAGCGACCGACGCCTATCCTGGGGTCGCTACGGTCAAGGCGCACACTGCCTACCGGCCGCGGGTCGAGGAGCTGAAGACGCTGACCCGGCCGGGCATGCCGCCGGAGATCGTCACCTGGGCCGACCCCGACGCCCTAACCCGCTTCCGCGATTCCATTGCCGACCTGCGCCGCCGCGCCGACTTCGTCGTCGCCAGCAACCACTGGGGCCTCGACCACGACGTCCTGGACTACCAGCGGGAGATCGCCCATGCCGCCATCGACGCCGGCGCCGATATCGTCATGGGACACGGCCCGCACTTTCCCCTGCCGATCGAGATCTACAAGGACAAGCCGATCTTCTACGGCCTCGGCAGCTTCTCCTTCGAGACCGGCCACCGCGCCCGCCGCCATCCCGACTGGATCGGCCTCCTGGTGAAGCTGACGGTCGATCGGGGTGCGCTGCAGCGCGTCGCCTTCTCTTTCGTGCGGCACAATGAGAAGAACGAGACGGTTCCCCGCCCGATGGCATCGGAGAAGGCGGAGCTGGAGGCTATGCGCGAGACGTCGGCGCGTTACGGAACCAACCTCACCCTCTCCGGCGACGAAGCCGTGGTCTGGTCAAAAAGCTGACGCCGGACCACGGAAACCGCGGCCCGGCGTCGCTTTCGACGGCGAGGGGGGTGGGGGGCCGTCAATAGTGAAGCGTGTGCTCCGTCGCACCGCTGACGCGCGACATGCGCGACTTGCAGCTCGAACAAATCCGGTTGGCGCGCCGATCCTCGGTCTCGAACGGCCGCCCGCAGGTCATGCAGGGAATGGTCTCGCCGCTGCGGCGGCTGGACCGGGCGCGCGCATGGTGATCGTGGGAATGGGCGTGGGAATGCGAACAGGCGTGCCCGCTCTCGGCCTTGTCGCGCGGCGCGCGCTCGAAGCCGGTCGGCATGACCTTTTCGCCCATCAGGACCAGCTCGAGGCAATGCAGCAGCGCCTTGAACGAGACCTGCTTCTGAAGCAGCGCGCTGACGTCGTAGTCGTCGCAGACGCCGACCCAGTCCGCGTCGGTCTGGTCGCTGAAGCCGACAATCATCACGCCGGGCAGGTTATTCGACAGATAGCGAAGCTGATCGGCCCCGGCCTCGATATCGCGGGCGAGATCCACCAGCACCATCACCGGCGTCTTGTCCGCCGGCACCACCGCCGTAAGCTCGCGATGGTCGCTGACGCTGCCCGTAACCTCGTAGCCGTCTTCGCTCAGAAGGGCATTGAGACCTTCGCGAAAAAACTGGTCGTTGCTGATCAGACCGACGGTAACAGAATCCATGATAACACCCCGTGTACCCCGTATTTCGAAGTAAGCTGCCCTGACTAGGTCTCGTCCCCAAAGAGCTGCTTACCTCATCCAGTGTGGGTATCTTAGAGGATGGTCTAAAGGGGATGGATTCAGATTAAGGAGTAATTAGGACGAATTCGAGATTACAGCTTTTTATCTAAATTCTCGGCAATTCTTTAGTACTAAAGGTTTAGATCAAAAGCCGTAAGTGCTTGGTTAATCGTCCAACAGCCCCGGAAATCGGGGGCCGCCGTGAAAATCCAGGGATGGCCGGCTTACGACATGAAGGCCCCGAAGGGCCTCCCGCTCTATCGCTGGTGGGGCCGACAGCCCCGTCCCCGTCCAGGCGTCCGGCGCGTGGAAGCCCTCGCTCCCACGCGCCGGCCTTCCATCAGACCTCGAGCCGGGGCGCCGCCGTCGGCCGCTCTACCGCCGGCTTGAAGCCGAAGCGGCGGAGATAGCGCTGCAGCGCCGATTCCGTGTCGGCGTCGTCGCCGACATAAGGTGCGTAGCCGATGATGCCGGCGCTGCGCCGTGGGCTAACCTGCGAGAGGACGAAGCCGCCGATCGACGTGACGTCGATGCTCTGGAGCCGGCGGACCGCCGCGATGGCCATATCATGGCGCGTACGGCACCACTGCAGGACGAATACAGTGCTGTCGACCAGCTTGGCGATGATATGCGCATCGGTCAGCGCGAGAACGGGCGCGGAGTCGATGACGATCAGATCATAGTCCCAGGACAGGGTGTCGAGGATCTCCTGCATCTTCGTGGAGTCGATCAGATGCGATCCGCGCACTTCCGTGCTGCCGGCGGTGATGAAGCTGATGCCGGATTTCGGGTCGGTCCGAATGACGCTCTTGAGATCGAGATCGTCGGCGAAGATGTTGGCGAGGCCCACGTCGTTCTGGACTTCCAGCAGCTGATGGATCTTCGGCCGCTCGAAATCGCTGTCGATGAGAATAACCTTCTGGCCCATGCTGGCGCAGAAACTGGCGTACCAGGCGGCGAAGGTCGTCTTGCCTTCGCGCGGCAGCGCAGAGGTGACGAGCAATGTCTTCGGATGGCGCGACTCGTTTTCCAGGTACAGCGTCGAGCGAATATTCTGGATCGCCTGATTGAGCCGCGAATAGGGGTTGAGCAGGCGCAGGCGCTGCTGGCTGTCGAGCAGGGCGGTCGGCTTCTGCGTCCGCGGCACGATGCCGAGGCAGCGCTGGCCGGTGATCTTCTCGACCTCCTCGGCCGTCTCGAAGTTCCGCCGCAGGGCCTCGAGGATGAGCGCGACGGCAATCGCGAGCAGGCCGGAGAGCATCGTCGCGATCGCGAGCGTCTTCACCGGCTTCGGGAAAGACGGGTTCCGTGGCGGCTCGGCATAGGACACGATACGGGCCATCGGCTCGATCATTTCCTGCCGCGCGCTCGTCTCACGCAGACGGATCAGGAAGGTCTGGTGCAACTCGCGCTTGGAGGCCGCTTCGCGCTCCAGCTCGCGCAGCTTGATTTCCTGCTGGTTGACGTCGATCGCATCGGTCTCGAGCTTGCCCAGCCCGCTCTTCAACGCGGCCAGCTTCGCCCGTGCGACGGCGACTTCATTCGACAGGCCTTCGACGACCTTGTTGATCTCGTCCGTGATGCGGTTGTGAATCTCGCGCAGCTCGGCCTTCATCTTGATAATCTTCGGATGCTTCGGGCCGTAGCGCGTCGAGAGATCAGACATCTCGCGCAGCAGATCGCTCTGCCGGTCCTTCAGGCGCTGGATGGTCGGCGAGTTCAGAACGTCCGGCGCCGCCGCCATGCTGCCCGGCACCTTCAGCAGCCGCGAAACCTGCGACAACCGGGCAGCCGCGGCCGCCTCTTCCGCGCGCGCCTGAACCAGCCGCGAGTTCAGCTCGACGAGCTGCTGCGCCGTCACGCTCGTGCCCTTCGCCTCGATCAGGCGCGACTTCGAACGGAAATCCTGGACCGCGTTCTCGGCCGCGAGAACCTCGTCCTTGAGCTCGGCGACGATCTTCTCCAGGCGCTCGGTCGCCTTCTGCATGCCGCGCTTCTGATACTGCACCTGGTTTTCGAGGTAGACCTGCATCAGCTCGTTGACGATCTTGGCGGCTTTCACCGGATCCTTCGATTCGAAATCGACATCGATGACACGCGTATTCTGCGCGGTCGTGATCGTCAGGTCCTTCAGGAAGGCCGCGTTGACGTCAGCCCGCATCTGCCCGACCCTGACCTGCTGCAGCCACTCCTCGGTCTTCGCCTTCTGCTTCTCGGTCTGGGACTTCTCCGATTTCTTGGAGGAGGCCATGAAATCCCGGATCTTCGTCTCGATCGCCGCGACGACACGCTTCCACACCGGCTCCTTCTCGAGCGACGCGGCGCGGAGCGTGGGATTGAATTCGGCATCGTCCTGCAGATCGAGCGCCTGGACGACCAGGCCCGCGAGAATGTTGGACTTCAGAATCTCGGCTTCGTTCGGCACGTCCGTGATGTCGGCCGTCGGACCGGCGACCACCGAGCGCATGTTGGTCACCTGGTTTGCGCGGTTGTCGACCAGGATCTGTCCCTTGGCCGTGTAAGTCGGCTTCATGACGTAAAGAAAGCCTAGCGTCATCACGAAGACGACGCCGACGATACAAGCCATCACGCGCCAGCGCCGGCGCAACCGATCGAGAATGTCACGCAGGTTCACTTCATCGACCGGCTCCGGCGTAACGTCGATGATTGGCCGATCGGTAATCTCGTCCTGGCTCGGCTGATAGGCAATCTTTCTTTGCATCGCTGCGACTCACCCGCTAGGAAAAATTTCAACTTCGATCCGACATGCAACCCGCTATCGCGATGTCACACCATCGGCACCGGGGCGCCCAACGGTGGAGATTCGCTTGCTTCGCTTCCGCACGTTGAACCGCTGTTCACCCCTCTGCTGCGGACCGTTTCATTACCGGACTTCCGCAGCGTTTCACTTTTCAAATCCGGCCGGTTCCCGGATATTCTTTTCCCAATATTTGCCGTGCTCTAATACCTGTATAACCGAGAGAAATTTTCGTTACGACAGGAGCAAAAGCGGTACTAAAAAAGTACCCTGCAATTACCGGCCTTTTGTTGGCCGTTTTCCATGATCGTCGCGACTCAATTTCTTTTTGAGCGTCTTCGCTGTCCGTTTGCACGGCTTCCGGCCCAGGCTCATGCCTACGCGCGGCGCCTGTCGATCAGAAGAAACGCTCGGGAACGACAATCGTGTCACCGGGGCGAACGGTAAAGTCGCCGTTCGTGACCTCGGTATCCTGAAGCTTCTTGTCGCCGGCGCGCGTGACCATCCAGACGTTCGATTTGGCCCGATAGGTGTAGCCGCCCGCCATGGCGACCGCGTTGAGCACGTTCAAGCCATTCTTGTATGGATAGCTGCCCGGATGCTTCACTTCGCCCAAGATGAAGAAGGGCCGATAGGTGAGCACCTCGACATTGACCGTCGGATTCTTCAGGTACCCTTCAGACAGCTTTTTTGCGACGCGCTTTTCCAGATCGCGCGCCGTGCCGCCCGCAGCGCGCACTTGCCCGACCAGTGGAAAGGCGACGACGCCCGAGCCGTCGATTTCATAGGGGCCCGTCAGATCGGGCTCGCCGAAAACCGTTATCTTGACCTTGTCGCCGCTGCCCAGCAAATAGTCCGAGTTGGCAGCCGCCACGGGGCCGCCCGACAGCGCGCCGACGATCGCAATAACGGCGATCACCAATGTCTTCACTGCCGCGATCTTTCCGTACTTGTACATCCCTGTCATCGCATTCTCCCGATCGCAATTTATATCTGGGCCGCATCCGCCCAACCGTGCCGGCCGCATCAAATCCGAAGCCCGGCGATGCGTGCCGTGCGGTGCCGGCTCTGCGCCCATCCGGATGAACAGGTCGGGACGCTGTCCTCAACCGGATTAGACGGCTGAATTATAATAAGGAGGGCACCGCGCATTCGCGGCACCTTTGGTATTACCCCGGATTGACTATATTTTCCGGGCCGAAGCGGCCTCGGGCCGCCCGGGAGGCGGACGCCTGCCCGCGCCGCCGCCGAGCCAGACGCCACGGCATCCCAGCCCTGTTTTTCGGTCAATAAACGAAAGGCCGCCCAACGATGGCGGCCTAAATTATGCTATTTTTCAATGCTTTGGAAGATTGGCGTCCGCCGGGACGGCCCTTCCCGCCCCGGCCCGCGCCGCCCTTTAAAGCTGGGCGGTCAGGAAGAGCGAGAAAAGGTTGCTCGTATAGTCTGTGTTTGCGGCATTGCTATCCCGGTTCGTGATGCCGTAGCGGCCACTCAGGGTGAGATAGCGGTTCCATAGGTAATCGGCGCCGACGGATCCGGAGAGGTATTTGTCCGTCCGGCTGATCCCCTCGAAATCGTCATACCGGCCACCCAAGTTCGCGCTCAGGATGAGGTTGCGGAGCAACTCATGATCGACGCCGAGGGTGACGCTGGTGCTGGAATAGCCCGAGGTGTTGACCCCTGTCGACTCGATGACCTGGTTGTCGATCTTCAGCTTCACCGTGGTGAGCCCGGTCGGGATCCAGGTCAGCGTCGAGCCGACGACCGGCCCGGTAATGGAGTCGAAGCGCGTGTCGTCAAAGTAGCGCTGCCGAACACCGGCATAGAAATCGCCGAACAGCAGGCCCGTCAGATCGACCGACGCGCCGCCAACCACGTCGAAGCCCGTCGAATCGCGCTTGAAGCCGTTGCTGTCATACGTCTTGTCGTAATGGCGGATGTCGCCTTCGGCGCGGATGAAGCCGGAGTATCCGGGGCTGAACTCGTAGGCAGCCTTGACGCCCGGCCTGTACTCGACCCGGTTGCGGTCGCTGTTGTCGATGGTCGTGTTGTTGGCCGCCGGCGTGTTGTCGTAGTCGATTCGGCGGATATCGCCGGCCATCGACAGCGTCAGCCGGTTGAACCGATGGGCTGCGTCGACCGTGCCCGCATAGGTGTAGAACACCGTCGGCTCGCTGCCGTTGACGTCGTTCGGGTCGCCGCGCTCTTCATGATCGCGATTGAGGTTCAGCTTGCCGTGCACGACGGTATGGGACGAAACGTCGAGCCGACCCGCCGCGGATGCGAAGGCATCCTGGTAATCCTCACCCGTCTGATCGAAGTGGTAGCCGAGACGCCCGCCGGCCGCCAGCTCGACCGAGTGCGTGTTCCAATCGGAGCGCACATTGAACTGCGGCGCCAAGGTATAAATGAAATCGCTTTTCTTGTGGCTTTCCGTCGCGAAGACGTTGTCGGTAAAGCTGATCCCGTTCGTAATGCTCGGGAACATAAAGAAGCTGCCGACATGGAGACCGAGCGGCTCGAGCTCGGGACGCTGACGCGTGCGCACCGTCTCCCCCCGCGGGATCTCGTCCTGGAACACGTCCGGCGTGTACTGATATTCCGGCGCCACTTGGGCGCTGGCGTTCGGCGCGCCATAACACACCACGCCCAACCCCAGACCGATCGCAGCAAAAATGCGCTGTCCACGTTGGCTGCGGACGCGCAGAATCTCACCCGCGAGACTTCCCCACATAGCCCCTTCCCAAAGCCAGTACAAACTAAGGGGCACATTACCTCAGGTTTCCCGCGATTTACAAACGATCATCGTCCCCGGCGGGTATTGCGCCGGGAACTGTGACAATTAAATAACAGGTTGGACGCTAAGGCCGCTGGATATTCTACTTTTCGTTGAATCGCGCGATTCGGGTCGCGAATCAGGCGGCCCCGGGGGCGGCGCCCGGCGACGGCAGGAGATCCATCTCCTGCGCGCTTTCGAGAAGACTGTCGGGCATATGAGGCAAGCGGCCACAGTTCTTCAACATGACGATAGCGCGCATGGCCGGGTTCAAGAAACGGTAACAGGTGCCGCTCGCGGTCCAAACCTTTTCCAGGATCGGCTTGCCGTCTTCCGCGGTGAACCGGCTGAGCGCCGAATGCAGCGGCAGCTCCATCGCCGACCGGCCGAGGACGTCGCTGGAAATCCGGCTCATCATCTCGGTCGAGAACACGCCGTTCGAGTCGGCGGGGGTCTGCACCGCCAGGTAAAGCACGTCGTCGGCCCAGCTGCAGCGCGTCGGGCCGCAGACCTGGTCGTAGAAGGCGCTCAATTTCGCATCGATCTTGCTGGTCGCGAGCGCGACCACGTCGGCGAGATCATGCACCTCGACCTCGGAGGCGTAGCGCTGAGTCGCGCGCCGGATCGCGAGAAGGCAAAGCCATTGAATCGCGCTCGGGATGCCTTGCGACAGGCGGATGATCGACTCGGTCACCTCGTCGCCGAACTGCACCCCAACCGCCGACACGCCGCGGGCGATGACGCGGGCCGCGTCCTCTTCCGACATCGGCTGCAGCTTGATCCAGGTGATGTTCGGCAAGGATTGGAAGCTTTCGGGCAGGATGTCGCCCGCACGGGATGCGCGGCCGAACAGCAGCAGCGACAGCCATGCGCCCTGATCCGACAGCACGCCCATCAGCTCGCCGATGCGGGCCTTCAGCTCGGCGTTCTCGATGCGCTCGAAGTCATCCACCAGGACAATCGCCTGATGCTCGGTCAGCCGCTGGAAAATCTTGATCGCGGCGGGCACGTCGAGCTCACGCTCGCGGTCCACCAGCTCGCACAGGTCCTCGGTTCCCAGCCGCTTCTGGAGGATATCCTTGACCGGCGTCTCGGCGATGCGCGCGGAAAACTGCTCAAGAATGGCGAAGATGAAATGCTCGAAGTTGAGGTCCGCCGTCCCCGTCATACGGGCGACGAGGTAACCCGCCTCCTTCGCACACTCGGCGATGATATTCATCAGCGAGGTCTTGCCGAGGCTCTTTTCGCCAAGCAGAACGACGTGCGACCGCTCCTCTTCGACCGCCTGGATGATCGCCTCGATCGTGTCGCGACGGCCGGAAAAATCCCGGTAGTCTTTCTTCGGCCGCGTCGGCGTGAACACATCCCGGTAAAGCTTCGCGACTTCGCCCGAATAGTTGAGGTTGCGCTCGTCATGGCGCCACATGCGGGCGTTGGCGAAAATGTTGAAGGCCGGATTCGATACGGACTCCTCGTCGATCTTCGCGAGGCTCGTCTCGCGAAACGCGACCGTGCGCAGCAGCGCACCCTTCATCCGCACTTCGTCGTTCGCCTCGCCAGCGGCGCGCGCAGGCTTGTCGCCGCCATCCCGGTCGACGCCGCTCGCACCGGCGGCCGCGCCGTCCGCGTCGTCCCTGGATTTGCGCGCCGAGGCGTGATTTTCGCGGTCCGATGACATGTTGTGCACTTCAAGATGGATCGGCTTGGCGCCCTCGTCGCGCTCCTTCGCGTCCCGTTCCCGTCCGCCGCGCGCCGAAAGATGCGGCGTGCCGTTGCGTCCGTCCGCGTCTTTCGAGGCCTTCGCCTCGTCCGAGGAAACGACCTTCAACGACGGCTCGAGATAAGACACACCGTCCGCATCCTCGTCCTCCTTCGACGACACATCGAGGGTGGGCGCAGTCGGCTCGATCAGTTCTACCACCGAGAGCACATCGTCGGTCGCCTCGGAATCTTTACGCTTTTTCCGAAGGAGCCGTATCATTTTTGTGAAAATCATTCTGTCTATCGGATGCATCGATGAGAAAGCCTACAAGCGCAATACTGTGCACCTGCTAATTATGAGCCAGAACTTGCTTCAAACGAAGACTTTATTCGGAAGCACTGACTTCGATTAGCACGGTAATTCAATATATTGAGTAGGCAATTCCGCATCTGTATTACCACTTTAGTGTTTTTTCATTTTGCAGCCGCGAAAACATTCCCCTTGTGAAATGCCGCCGCGGCGATTCACCCACCAACAGTCTCACGGTCCGAGGTAGACCACGTCCGTCGGTCCCTGTCTTTCTTCCGAAAGGGGTATTTCCAATGGACTAATGTCAACGCATGCCGACTTGGACCAAACTCCGGGCAATGAATTCCGATCTACCGGGGCACACGGTCCAAATCGGACTAGCCCGGGAATACGAGCAGCAGGGGAGCGTGAAGGGCCGATGACCTGTTCAGTCGCACCGCGCGGCCGGGCCTCGCGCGCCGTTCTCCGCCGCCGAATTCCGCGAGAAAACCGCGACACAAGAGGGCTGCGCATGCTGCACTGCCGTTCTACGCGCGATAGTTGCGCAAGCCTAGCATTTATACTCCATTCGAGCACTCATGCCCGGACCGATCGAAATATTCGATCGGTCCCCGGCACGACGGGCGCGGTACGCCTCTCCCAACCCGATGGGAGTATCGGAGACAGGTTGCGGGCCGGCGTTAACCAATCACTTTTTTGTTATCGACAAGCCGACTCGGCGCGACGCATTCGCGTACCGCGCGCGCTTACACAACGTGCGGGTCGAGTCGCCTCGACTCGAGTCAACCTGACGGCGATCGCGTCGGCCTGGATTAACTCCTTCGAGAACGGAATCTGACCGCCATGTGTGGAATCGTCGGCCTGTACAACATGCCCGCCGGCCCCGGCATCCTGCAGAAGATGCTCGGCTCGATCGCGCACCGCGGCCCGGACGCCGAGGGCGTGTATGAAACCGTTTGCCATGGCGCCGACGTGCGCCTCGGCCACCGCCGCCTGTCGATCATCGATTTGTCCGACGCCGCCAACCAGCCCTTCGAGAAGGACGGCCTGGTCATCGTCTTCAACGGCGAGATTTATAACTACAAGGCGCTCGCCGACGAACTGCGCGCCACCGGCGTGACCTTCCGCACGAGCTCGGATACGGAAGTCCTGCTCGAGGCCTGGCGGAAGTGGGGCCCGGACTGCCTCAACCGGATGCGCGGCATGTTCGCCTTCGCGCTGCTCGACACGCGCACCGGCCGGATGGTGGTCGCCCGCGACCCGTTCGGCATCAAGCCGCTGTTCATGGCGCGGCGCAACGGCGGCCTCGCCTTCGCGTCCGAGCTGAAGGCCATCGCGATCGCGCTCGGCAACGACCTGCGCATCGACCACGCGGCGCTCGTGTCGTCGCTGATGTATTACTGGATTCCGGAATCGCATTGCGTCTATCAGGGCGTCGAGAAGCTGCCGCCGGGCTATTGGGCGGAGATCGCCCCCGACGGAAGCTTCCGGCGGGAATGCTATTACGACCCGCGGCGCGAGCTGATCCGCAGCGCCTACAGCGAGATCGACGTCGACGGCCTGCGCAAGGTCATCGAGGACTCCGTCGCCGCGCATATGGTCGCCGACGTGCCGGTCTCGACCTTCCTCAGCGGCGGGCTCGACTCCAGCCTGATCACCGTCATCGCGGCGCGCCAGGGCCATCACATCGAAGGCTACACCATCTCCTTCCGCAAGGAAGACCAGAAGCTGGAGGCGATGCCGGACGACCTGCACTACGCCCGCATCATCGCCAAGGAAAACGGCATCAAGCTGCACGAGATCGAGATCGCGCCGGATGTCGCCGACATGCTGCCGCGCATGGTGCACATGCTCGATGAGCCGATCGGCGACGCGGCCGCGATCAACGCCTACCTGATCTGCAAGGCGGCGCGCGATGCCGGCGTCAAGGTGCTGCTGTCCGGCATGGGCGCCGACGAGCTGTTCGGCGGCTACCGCAAGCACTATGCCTGCATGCTTGCCGCGCGCTACCGGCAGCTGCCCGGCGTGCTGCGCAACGGCATCGTGAACCCGATCGTTCACCACCTGCCGGTGGCCTACGGAAATCGCGGCATTCGCACGGTGCGCTGGGCGAAGCGCTTCCTCGCCTTCGCCGACATGCCGGAAGAGGCGGCATTCCGCCGCAGCTACACGCATTACGGCGTGCCCGAGTTCCACGATCTGCTGAGCCCGGACCTGTACGACTCGGTCGACCGGCTGGTCGACGAACATGCCGGCATCTACAACGAGTACCGTCAGGCCAACTGCGGCGATCAGGTGAACAGCATGTGCTACACCGACGTCCGCCACTTCCTGCCCGGCCTCAACCTCGCCTACACCGACCGCGCCAGCATGGCCGCCTCGACCGAGGTGCGCGTGCCCTATGTCGACCGCGAAGTCGTCGCGGCCGCCTTCTCGATCTCCGGCCGGCGCAAGATCGAAGGCAACGAGACCAAGGCCGTGCTCAAGAAGGCCGCCGAAGCCTGGCTGCCGAAGGAAATCATCTACCGGCCCAAGGGCGTGTTCAGCGCGCCGCTCCGCGCCTGGATCCGGCGCGACCTGCGCGAGATGGTCGAAGACCTGCTGATGCACGGCGACATGGTGAAGTCCGGCTTCGTGAACGGCGGCTATCTCCGCCGCATGGTCGACGAGGACCGCGCCGGCACGGCCGACCGCTCCAAGGAAATCTGGCAGCTCATGACGTTGGAAAGCTGGCTGCGCCAGCAGTCCGCCTCTTTGTGACTACCCCGAACCGTTAATTGTTGACACCCGAATTCGTCTCTAGGCATGGCACCATGAAACAGATCGCACAGAATTATAAATCGGGCGAAATCCTCCTCCTCGACGTGCCGGTCCCGGCGTGCAAGGCGGGCGGCGTGCTCGTGCGCACCGACTATTCGCTGATCTCCATGGGCACCGAGGCCATGAAGATCCACGAGAGCAAGCTCTCGCTGATCGGCAAGGCGCGCGCGCGTCCCGATCAGGTCAAGAAGGTGATGCAGACGCTCGCCCAGCAGGGCCCGGTCGCGACCTACAAGAAGGTGATGAACCGGCTCGACAGCTATACGCCGCTCGGCTACTCGCTCGCCGGCGTCGTCGTCGCGGTCGGCGCGGGCGCGGAGGAGTTCAAGGTCGGCCAGCGCGTCGCCTGCGCCGGCAACCAGTTCGCGCTGCATGCCGAATACAACTGGGTGCCGAAGAATCTCTGCGTCGCGATCCCCGAGAATGTCAGCGCGCTGCACGCCGCTTTCACCACTGTCGGCTCGATCGCCCTGCAGGGCTTCCGCCAGGCGGACCCCAAGCTGGGCGAAGTCGCCTGCGTCATCGGCCTCGGCCTCGTCGGCCAGATCCTCGTGCAGATCCTGCGCGCGGCCGGGCTCCATGTCGTTGGCATCGACGTCTCGAAGGAACGCTGCACGCTCGCGGAGACCTGCGGTGCGACGATTTGTGCCATCCCGGGCGATACCTCTTTCGATGCGCTGAAGGCGACGCTGTCGGAGATGACCAGCGGCGCGGGCGCGGACCACATCTTCCTCACCGCCGGCGGCAACACCAACCAGCCCGTCGAAGTCGCCGCCGAGCTGGCGCGCGACCGCGCGCGCGTGACCGACATCGGCAAGTGCAAGCTCGACCTGCCGTGGAACGCGTATTACGAGAAGGAGCTCGACGTCCGCTTCTCGCGCTCCTACGGCCCGGGCCGCTATGACCCGACCTACGAGGAAGGCGGCATCGACTATCCGGTCGGCTATGTGCGCTGGACCGAGCGTCGTAACCTGGAATGCATTCTCGACCTGCTGGCCGCCGGCAAGCTCGACTTCAGTCCAATCACCAGCGACATCCTGCCCTTCGACGAGGCTGTCTCCGTCTACGAGCGGATCAATTCCGGCGATCTCAAAGGCCTCGGCATCCTGTTCCGCTACCCGCTGGAGGGCGCGGCGATCCAGGAAGCGGTCGTCTCCAAGCCCTTGTCCACGCCGTCGCTCCGCGTCCGCCGGTCGGCGATCGAGCGCGTGCGGCTCGGCGCGATCGGCTGCGGCAACTATGCGACGACCATGCTGCTGCCGCATCTGAAGGGCCGCCCCGATGTCGAGCTGGTCGAGGTCGCGACGGCGACGGCGCTCTCCGCCGCCAACGCGAAGACCAAGTTCGACTTCAAGCGCATGTCGACCGATTTCCGGGCGCTGCTCGCCGACGCGGATATCGACGCGGTGCTGATCGCCACGCGGCACGACAGCCATTCCTACATGGTCTGCGAGGCGCTGCGCGCGGGCAAAGCCGTCTTCGTCGAGAAGCCGCTTGCGGTCACGCCAGAGCAACTCGCCCAGGTGCAGGAGACCATCGCGCAGACCGGCAACGACCGGATCATGGTCGGCTTCAATCGCCGCTTCGCGACCGTACTGAACGGCATGCGCAAGAGCTGGGGCGTCATCGGCGGCGCGCAGGTCGTGCATTACACCGTCAATGCCGGCCCCCTCGATGCGAAGAGCTGGTACGGCCAGACCGATCTGCAGGGCACGCGTTTCATCGGCGAAGGCGGTCACTTCATCGACACGATCTCCTGGTGGCTCGACCGCACGCCGGTCGAGGTCTACGCGACCGCGACGCCGGACGACCCGGACAACCTGATCGCCACCTTCACCTATGACGACGGCTCGATCGCCAAGCTCGCCTACGTGACGCATGGCGACCCGAAATATCCGAAGGAGACGATGGAAGTCTTCGCCGACGGCAAGGTCGCGCGCATGGACAACTTCCGCCGGACCGAGGTCTGGCGCGGCGGCAAGTGCAAGAAGGCGCGCGCCGCCAGCATCGACAAGGGCCAGAAGCAGGAGCTGGCGGCCTTCGTCGAGGCGGTCAAGGCGGGCGGCGAAATGCCGGTTCCGGTCGAGCAGCTCATCGCGACCACCGCCGCGACCTTCGCGGTGGCGCGCAGCGCCGCAACCCGCCGTCCGGAGCGCGTCGCCGATTGGTCGCGCTGGGACGAAGCGGAGACGGAAGACACCGTCGTGGCCTACACCGGTGTGGAGGCCGCGCAATGAATCTAGGCTGGTATCTTCGCCGGCTTTCCAAGATGTCCCCGGCCGAGGTCAACGGCCGGATGCGCGACGCGTGGACGAAGCGCCGCTGGCGCCGCCGCCAGGTCCGGCCCGGAGCGGTTGATCCGCTCAAGCTGTGCGGCCGGAACATCGCGCCCTTCGCCTCGGGGCTCGCCGACTTCGATCGCGCCCAGGTGCCGGCCGCGGTGACCGCGCGCATCCTGCGGACGGCGGATGCGGCGCTGGAGGGGCGCTTCCGCTTCTTCGACCGCGAATGGCAGGATCTCTCGGCGGATCCGGACTGGTTCCTCGACCCGCGTACCGGCAAGCATGCGCCGCAAGCCGACTACGCCTTCGATATCGATCACCGCAACGCCGAGCGGTCGGGCACGGTCAAATATGTCTGGGAGCCGTCGCGGCATCACCAGCTCACCGTTGTCGCGGCCGCCTATTACCTGACCGAAGATGCGCGTTACGCTGAATTCGCGGCGGCGCAGCTGCGGTCCTGGATGCGGGAGAACCCGTTCCTCTCCGGCGTGCACTGGACGAGCGGCATCGAGATCGGCATCCGTCTGATCTCCTGGGTCTGGGTGCGCCGCCTGTTGGCGAGCTGGCCGGAGGTCGCGGCGCTGTTCGACGACAATCCCGACTTCCGCCGCCAGCTCCATCATCACCAGGAATATCTCGCGCGGCTGCGCAGCCACGGCTCGTCGGCGAACAATCACGTGATCGCCGAAGAGGCGGGACAGTTCGCCGCATGCTGCGCCTTCCCCTTCTTCCCGGAATCGCATGACTGGCGCAACCACGCCGCCGCCGCGCTGCGGCGCGAGGCGCGGCTACAGACCTTCGAGAGCGGCCTGAACAAGGAGCTCGCCACCAGCTACCACATTCTGGTGCTGGAGCTGCTGCTCGCCGCCGCGGTCGAAGGCGAGGCCTCGGGTCACCCTCTGGGCTCGGATTTCTGGCACCGCATCTGCGCGATGACCGACGCTCTTGCGGCAATCATCGACATGCGCGGTCGGCCGCCCCGTCAGGGCGACGGCGACCAGGGACGCGGCCTCGTGCTGGACGATCCGGACGCCAATCCCTGCACCTCGCTGCTCGCATCGGGCGCGGCCTTTTTCGGCGGCTGCGACTGGTGGCCGGCCGAGGCGGTGAAACCCGATCTCCGGACGCTGCTGTGGCGCCATCTCGCCGGACGCAAGATGCCGTCGGGTCCCCGGCCGGCAGCGATACCGAACCTCTTCGCCGACGCCGGCATGACGCTGCTGCGCGACAAGACGGGCACGGCGGACGAGATCTGGTGCCGCTGCGACCACGGCCCGCACGGCTTCCTCTCGATCGCCGCGCACGCGCATTCGGACGCGCTTTCGGTGGAGCTGCGCTGCGGCGGCGTCGAGCTGCTCGTCGATCCCGGCACTTACACCTATCAGGGCGAAGCCGCATGGCGGCGCTATTTCCGCTCGACCATCGCGCACAACTGCCTCGAGCTCGACGGCACGGATCAGTCCGTCTCCGGCGGCCCGTTCCTGTGGCTGAAGGCGGCGCGCAGCGAACTCATCACCGCGAGCGGATTGGAGAGCGGGCCGGAAGCGGTCTGGTGCGCCACGCATGACGGCTATTGCCGCCTGAGCCCGAAAGCGCTTCATCAGCGTACCGTGCGTCTCGCGCGCGGCACCGGGAAGATCGTGATCGAAGACCTCGTGCGCAGCGCCGGCAAGCACGACTGCCGCCTCGCCTTCCATTTCGGCCCCGAGGTCGACTGCTATCTCGACGGCGGGGTCGCGCAGCTCAGCTGGGACGCGGACGGCAGACGCCGGCGCGCCACCATGCGGCTGCCCGAGGCGCTGGCCTGGGAAGCGGTCACCGGGCAGGCGGAGCCGCCGCTCGGATGGTACTCGCCCTGCTTCGGCGGAAAGATCCCGATCACCACGCTGGTCGGCACGGGCGTCGCCGCGAGCGGCGCGCGCTTCATCACCGAGCTCCGCATCGACCTGCGTGAAAAAGAACCCGTGGCCACCGACACCGTCGCCGCCACGCTTGCCCCTCAGGGCTAGACAAGACGGAAGAGAAAGTGAGACGAGACATGAATATCGCGATTTTCGGTCTGGGCTATGTGGGGGCGGTCTCGGCGGCCTGCCTGTCGAAGGAAGGCCATCGCGTCATCGGCGTCGACGCCAACGCGGCCAAGGTCGAGCTGATCAATCAGGGCAAGAGCCCGGTCGTCGAGAAAGATGTCGACGCGATGATGGAGAGCGGCGTCGCCGCCGGCACGCTGCGCGCCACGACCGACAGCGCCGCCGCCGTCCGCGACAGCGACATGGCGATCGTCTGCGTCGGCACGCCCAGCAGCCCGAACGGCAACCTCGACCTCAGCTACGTCCAGCGCGTCTGCGAGGAGATCGGCGCGGCGCTGCGCGACAAGAAGGATTTCTATGCGGTCGTGATCCGCAGCACCGTTCTGCCCGGAACGCTCCGCGGCCTCGTCATCCCGACGCTGGAAGCGGCCTCGGGCAAGACGGTCGGCGACGATCTGGGCGCGGGCTTCTTCCCCGAGTTTCTGCGCGAAAGCACCGCCGTTTCGGATTTCTACAATCCGCCGAAGGTAGTGTTCGCCGCCAGCGACCACCGGACCCAGTCCATGCTGGAATCGCTCAACGCCGGCTTCGACGCGCCGAAGATCTGCACCGCGTATGAGATCGCCGAAATGGTGAAATACGCGGACAATACCTGGCACGCGATCAAGGTCGCCTTCGCCAACGAGATCGGCAGTATCAGCAAGGCGGTGAATGTCGATGGCGGCGCGGTCATGGACATCTTCTGCCAGGACACGAAATTAAATATATCGCCCAAGTACTTGCGGCCGGGCTTCGCGTTCGGCGGGTCCTGCCTGCCGAAGGATGTGCGCGCGCTGACCTACAAGGCGCGGAGCCTCGACCTCGACACGCCGCTGATCAACTCCGTCATGCCGAGCAACGAGCGCCATATCGAGCGCGCCCTCAGGATGGTGCTCGACCTCAACGAGCGCCGGGTCGGCGTGCTCGGGCTGAGCTTCAAGGCAGGCACCGACGACCTGCGCGAGAGCCCGGTTGTCGAGCTGGTCGAACGGCTTCTCGGCAAGGGTCACGAGATCCGCATCTTCGACCACAACGTCAATCTGAGCCGGCTCGTCGGCGCCAACCGCGCGTATATCTTCGACCACCTGCCGCACATCGCCCGGCTTCTGGTCGACGATGTCGACGAGGTCGTCAACCACGGCGGCACGATCGTGGTCGGCAACAGCGACAAGTATTTCACCGACGTGGTGCGGCGGCTCAACATGAGCCAGCGCGTCGTCGATCTCGTCCGCATTGCCAACAACCAGCCCTCGACCGGTGGGTACAATGGCCTCTGCTGGTAACGGCCGCCGCGTCCTGATCATCGTCCAGAACTTGCCGGTCCCGTTCGACCGGCGGGTCTGGCTCGAGGCGACCTCGCTCACCGAGGCCGGCTACGGCGTCAGCGTGATCTGTCCCAAGGCGAAAGGATACAACGACTCCTACGAGCGGCTCGAGGGCGTCGACATCTACCGCTACGGGCTGCCGATCGACGCGCAGGGCGCGCTGGGTTTCGTCATGGAGTTCGCCTGGTGCTTCATCCGCACCTTCATGAAATCGGTGCGCATCGCCGTCGTCGGCCGCGGCTTCGACGTCATCCACGCCTGCAACCCGCCGGAAACCTTCTGGCTGCTGGGCTGGTTCTGGCGTCTGTTCGGCAAGCGCTTCCTGTTCGACCATCACGACCTCTCGCCCGAGATGTACGCCGCCAAGTTCGGGCGCACCGGCGGGGCGATGTATCGCGGCCTGCTGTTCCTCGAGCGGATGACCTTCAAGACCGCGGACGTCGTCATCACGACGAATGAAAGCCACAAGAAGATCGCCCAGGAGCGCGGCGGCCTCGCGCCCGAGGATGTCTATATCGTCCGCTCGGGACCGGATCTCGACCGGTTCAAGGTGTACGAGCCGGATCCGTCCTGGAAACAAGGCAAGGCGAAGCTGCTCGTCTATTTGGGCGAGATGTGCAAGCAGGACGGCGTCGATCACCTGGTGCGCGCGGTCGCCACGCTGCGCGACAAGCTGGGCCATGACGACTTCCACGCGGTGTTCGTCGGCGGCGGGCCCGAGCAGCCGCTGATCAAGGCCTATGCGGACGAGGTCGGCGTGGGCGACTACTGCACCTTCACCGGGCGGGTCAGCGACGAGGACCTTTGCCGCATCCTGTCCTCGGCCGACATCGCCGTCGATCCCGACCCGAAGACCGACTGGTCGGACAAGAGCACCATGAACAAGATCATGGAGTATATGTTCTTCGGCCTGCCGATCGTCGCCTATGCGCTGACCGAGCATCGGGTCTCGGCGGAGGACGCGGCGATCTACGCCGAGCCGAATTCGGAGCGCGCGCTGGCGGAGGGGATCTCACGCCTGCTGAAGGACCCGGCGCAATGCCGAAAGATGTCGGAATACGGCGCGAAGCGGGTGCGCGAGAAGCTCGTCTGGCAGCATTCCGTACCGCCGCTGCTCGCGGCCTACGACGCGATTTTCCGGCGTGCCGCGGCGCTGCCGGCAGAGGCGCGTCAAGGCGGCGGCAAGACGCTGGGAGTGGCGAACGACGGCGGGCGCTAGCCGCTTTGCTTAACCGTTCCTTAAGCATGTTGCAGCAAGGTCTGGCGTCACGCCGGATTGGGTAATGTACCGATATTTCCGGATGCGCCAGGGCGTGGCGTGCACTTCATGCCGCCGGCCCGCGTATCCGCACTAGGCGAAGGATCGTTTTTTAATTCATGCCATCGGCAGGAGAATCTCTCGTGCGCAAGCGTATATTGGTCACCGGCGGGGCCGGTTTTCTCGGATCGCATCTCTGCGAGCAGCTGCTGGAACGCGGCCATGACGTTCTGTGCGTCGACAACTATTTCACCGGCGCCAAGGACAACATCGTCCACCTGCTGGACCATCCCTATTTCGAGGTCATGCGCCACGACGTGACCTTTCCGCTCTATGTCGAGGTCAAGGAGATCTACAACCTCGCCTGCCCCGCCTCGCCGGTTCACTACCAGTTCGACCCGGTGCAGACGACCAAGACCTCGGTGCACGGTGCGATCAACATGCTGGGCCTCGCCAAGCGCGTGAAGGCGAAGATCCTGCAGGCCTCGACCAGTGAAGTCTACGGCGATCCCGACGTCCACCCGCAGACCGAGGAATACCACGGCAACGTCAACACGATCGGCCCGCGCGCCTGCTACGACGAAGGCAAGCGCTGCGCCGAGACGCTGTTCTTCGACTACTACCGCCAGCACAAGCTCA
>CAZPFL010000014.1:0-38978 GCA_964585785.1 uncultured Rhodospirillaceae bacterium | reverse complement strand
GCCGCGGCAGGACTTGACGCGGTAGAGCGGCTCGCCGATCGGGCTGAAGATCCAGACCGAGCCGCCGCCCGCGTGGCAGACCACTAGGTTGCCTTTCGAATCGATCGCCATGCCGTCCGGTCCGCTGCCGCCCATGAGATGGACGAAGGCGCCGACCTTGGTCGTGCCGCCGTCGGGCAAGAGCGGCATGCGCCAGACCGCGTTGGCGCGGGTCATCGCGACATAGAGCCATTTCTCCGACGGATCGAGCACGATGCCGTTCGGGCTCGGGCCGTTGTTGACGAGCTGGTCGAGCCGGCCATCCGGGTGCAGCCGGTAGACGCGCCCGCTTGGGTCGTGCAGGCCGGTCAGCCCCTGGTCGGTGAAATACATGTCGCCGTTACTGGCGAAGACCAGGTCATTGACGCCTTTCAGCCCCTCGACGCGATAGCGGTCGCAATGCGGCGTGACCTTTCCCGTCGCCGGGTCGACCAGCATGATGCCGTTCTTGTAGTCGGCGACGAAGATCCGGCCGTCCTTGTGGATCTTGAGGCCGTTCGGTTCGCCGTCATATTCCGCGACGACGTCGAAGGCGCCGGACTGGCTGACCCGGAAGATGCGGCCCCAGGGGATGTCGACGATGTAGAGATTGCCCTGCCGGTCGAAGGACGGCCCCTCGATGAAGGAGTGGATCGTCTCGCCCTTGTTGTTGGCGATCGACCAGGTTGAGCGCACGCCCTTCTTGCGGAATTTTTCCGGGACTTCGGCGAAGACCTCGGTCTCGATGATCTGCGGCGGCGGATAGAGGCTCATGCGTCGTCTCCCTGTGAAGTCTTCGGCATCGTTCGGCGCCGGGCTTGAAATCCGCCGGCTTATGGCTGATCCTTTTAACTGGCCGGATCGTACACCGCCCGCCGCAATTTCCGCCAATCGCTTTGCTCGTCATGGAGGTGAGGAATGCCGTCGCATACCGTCGCAATCGTCAGCCCTGGTGACATGGGCCACCATGTCGGCAAGGCCCTCAAGACGGAAGGCATCCGTATCGTCACCAGCCTCGCCGGGCGCAGCGAGCGCACGCAAAAGCTGGCGGGGATCGCCGGCTTCGAAGATCTCGGCTCGCTCGAGGCGGTGGCCGGGGAGGCGGACCTGATCCTATCGATCATGCCGCCGTCGGCCGCGGTCGACGCGGCGCGCGCGATGGCCAAGGCGATGAAGGCGGCAGGCAAGACGCCGCCCTATGCCGACTGCAACGCGGTGTCGCCGCAGACGGCGCAGAAGGCGGCCGACGTCATCCTCGGCGCCGGATCGACCTTCATCGACGCCGGGATCATCGGCCCGGGGCCGGGTACGCGCGAAAAACCGACGCATTTCTTCGTCAGCGGACCGCAGGCATCGGCCATGAAGATCATCGCCGGCCCGCATATCGAGGTCATCGACATGGGCCCGGAGATCGGCCGCGCGTCTTCGATCAAGATGTGCTACGCGGCGATCACCAAGGGCACCTGGACGCTGCACGCGGCGGCGCTGATGGCGGCGGAGGCGCTCGGCGTCACCGAGAAGCTGCACGACGAGCTGCAGTTCAGCCGGCCCAAGGACTACGCCGAGATGGAGCGCATGGTGCCGCGCTTGCCGCTCGATGCCGGCCGCTGGATCGGCGAGATGCACGAGATCGCCGCCACGCTCGGCGGCGCCGGTGTCACGCCGAACTTCCACAAGGGCGCGGCGGATGTTTTCGAGCTCATGGTCAAGACGCCGATCGCGAAGGAGACCCGCGAGACCGTCGACAAGAGCCGGACGCTCAAGCAGGCGCTCGCTATTTACGCGGAGCAGTTGCCGAAAAAGGGCTAGCGGTTGAGTTCGCCCGGCGACTAGACATCCGGGCGCAAGGCACCCCGTTCGGGCTCTTTCGTCGTGGCCCGAATTCGCCTAACCTTGCGCCCGCCCCGGCCGTTCGGCTATGACCCGGGCGGCGATTTTTCTGGATGGCAATGCGTGAGCCCGCCGGTTCCGGCCGGGAATCCCGTATCGAGGAATGATGGACGCAAGCACGACCGATCCAGCGGCGCTGGTCGATCTGATGCACGCCCGGTGCCGCAGGCTTCATACGCCCTGCGGCGATGGGCGGATGGTCTGGCGCGTCTGGGGGCGGGGCGAGCCGGTGGTGCTGCTGCATGGCGGGTCGGGGTCCTGGACCCACTGGATCCGGACTATTCCGGCGCTGGAGGACCGTTATGCGCTCTATGTCGCCGACATTCCGGGGCTCGGTGACTCCGACATGCCGCCGAAGGGCTACGACCCGAAAACGCTGGTCGACTCCACCGACCATGTCGCCGAGATTATCGCCGAGGGTATCCGGCAGATCCTGCCGCCGCCCGTGCGCTATCACCTCGTCGGCTTTTCCTTCGGCGCCGTCTCGGGCGGTTGGGTCGCCGCGCGTGAGGGCGAGCGGGTGAAATCCTTCACGACGATCGGCGCGGCGGCGCTCGGCGTGCCCTGGCCCGGCCTCACGGGAACGCTGCGCGCGGTCGAGCCCGGCATGAGCCATGCCGCGATTCTCGACGTTCAGCGCCATAACCTGAGCATCATCATGATGGCGGCCGCGCCCTCGCGAATCGACGACCTGGCCGCCTGGCTGCAGCTCGAGAACACCAAGCGGGCGCGCATCCGCACGCATACCGTCGCGTCGAGCGATACGCTGCTCCGTGCCCTGCGCCGCGTGACCGCGCCGCTGACGGCGATCTGGGGCCGGCAGGACGTCTTCCTGCAGCCGGGCATCGAGGACCGCGCGCGTGTCCTGCGCGCGCTGCAGCCGGACGTCGGGCTGCATCTGCTCGACGACGCGGGCCACTGGGCAATGTACGAGGCGGCGGACGCGGTAAACGCGCTGCTGCTGTCCAGCTTCGCCGTCCATTCGGGCGCGCGGAGCGGCATGGAAGGAGCATGAATATGGACGGCGGCATGCTGTTCGAGCCGCGCAGCCAGCACGAGGCCGCGGCCGACTATCTCGCGCGGATGACGGCGGCCGGCGAACGGGTCACCACGCCCTGCGGCGACGGCGAAATGGTCTGGCAAGTCTACGGCGAGGGGCCGCCGCTCATGCTCGTGCATGGCGGATACGGCGGCTGGGCGCATTGGATCCGCAACATTCCCTTCTTCGCACGGCGCTATCGCCTCTTCCTGCCGGACCTTCCGGGGCATGGCGGCTCCGCGATGCCGCCCGAGCCGATCACCGGGCCCGGCATCGCGTCCGTCGTCGCGGACGGATTGACCCGGCTGCTGCCGGCCGGCGCGGCCTGCGATATCGCCGGCTTCTCCTTCGGCGGCATCATGTCCGGCCCTGTCGCGGCGCAGCTCGGCGACCGGGTGCGGAATCTCGTGATCTGCGGCTCGAACGGCCTGGGCCTGCCGCGCAGCCATCTCACCGGCTTCAAGCATTGGCGCGACATCACCGACCCGGCGGCGCGCGCGGAAGCCCACCGCACCAACCTCGCCATCCTGATGTTCGCGGACCCGGCGAACATCGATGACCTCGCCGTCCATATCCAATCGGTCAACACGCCCCGCGCGCGCATCAAGAGCCGGCTGATCGCCGTGACCGACGTGCTCGCCGATGCGCTCCCGCATGTGAAGGCGCGCCTGTCCGGCATCTGGGGCGAGCTCGACAGCTATGCCCGGCTCTACATGGAAGAGCGCAAGCAGCTTTTCCGATCGATCCAGCCCGGCTGCGAATTTCACGTCCTCGACGGTGTCGGGCACTGGGTGATGTATGAGGACGCGGACCGGTTCAACAGCACGCTGCTGGGCATCCTGCAGCGCAAGGGCGCCTAGACGATGGACGATCTTGCGGCCGCGGCGGCGCAGACCGTCCCGCTTCCGGGCGAGTCTCCCGAGGCCTGTCTCGCGCGCATCGGCGGCATGGCGGAGGTTCGCCGTGTTTCCTTCGGCGAGGGCGAGATGGTGTGGCGCGTCTGGGGCCGCGGCCGGCCGGTCGTATTTCTGCACGGCGGCTACGGCGCTTGGTCGCACTGGATACGGAACGTCCTGCCGTTGTCGCAACATTTCCAGGTGATCGCGGGCGACCTGCCGGCGCATGGCGAGTCCGACGGCGTCCAGGGGCGGCCGAGCCGCGAGCGGATGGCCGAAGGACTGGCGCGCTGTCTCGACGGCGTTCTGCCCAAGGAAGGCGCCTACGACCTGGTCGGCTTTTCGATGGGCGCGAACCTGTCGGCCGCGACGATCGCCGCCTATGGACGCAATCCGGACCATCTCGTCGTCGTCGGGCCCGGCGGGCTCGGCGTGCTCTCGCAGAAGATCGAGGGGTTGCAGAAATGGCGGCCCGACCTGTCGCGCGCCGAGCTCGATGCGCGGCACCGCAACAACCTGTCCGTCATCATGATCCACGACCCGTCGCGGATCGACGACCTCGCCGTCCATATCCAGCGCGAGAACGGCTTGCGCATGCGCTATCACGTCACCCGGACGGGCGCGACGACGATGCTGCGCGACTTCCTGCCGCGCGTCGACACGAAGCTCTCCTGCATCTGGGGCGCGCACGATGTCTACGTGATCGGCAACCGGGATGAGCGCGTCGCCGTCATGCGGCAGTCCCATCCGGACCTGCGCGTCGAAATGATCGCCGATGCGGGCCACTGGGTGATGTACGAACGGCCGGACGCGTTCAACATGGCGCTTCTGGGGCTGCTCCGCGAATAGGAAAACCCGCCGGCCGGGTGGGCTGGCGGGTTTCCGTCTTGCTGTGTGGAGGTCTTGGGGTTTCCACTATTTCGTCTTGATGGCGACCTTACGTTCCTTGGCTTTCGCCTGCGCCGTCTTCGGCAGGGTGAGCGTCAACACGCCCTTGTCGAACTCGGCCTTGATCTTTTCGGCGTCGATGTCCTGCGGCAAAACGAAAGACCGCTGGAAGGAGCCGTAGCTCCGCTCCGTCATGTGATAGTCCTTCTTCTTCTCTTCGCGCTCGGACTTCTTCTCGCCGCGCAAGGTGAGGCGGCTGTCCTTCACGGTGACCTCGACGTCCTTTTCCTCGACCCCCGGCATCTCCGCGGTGATCTCGTAGGCGGTATCGTCCTCGGTCACGTCGACCCGCGGCTCGATCGCCGCCATCTTGCCAAGGGGGGCGTTGAAGAAGTCCGGTGTCATCAGGCCCCCGAAGCGGGGAAAGTCCCTGAACATGCGGTCGAACGCGCGATCGATATCGTCGCGGAGCGAACTGAGAGGGAAGTATGAGGATGACGCAGGCGCCGCTGCCGGGGCCTTTGCTGGCGGCGTGCTCGCTTTTTGTTTCGCCATGGGTTGAATACTCCTCCGTGTCTCTTCACTCCCGGGTCCCGATGCAGCCCGGCACCCAGGATAGAAGGAAAAATTAGGCAAGGCGCGAACGCGTGACATTGACCTGCGTCAACGTCCCGCTGCGGTCTCGAACGCGTTTGTGGAGGTGGTCAGGCGGCCGAGGTGCGCGCGTAGGTCCGGCCTTCGAGAGCGGGCGCCTCGCGCTTGAAGAGCTCGATCAGTTCGTCCATCACGGCGCGGACGCTCGGAACGCGGCGCAAATCCTGATGCACGATGACATGCTTGGTGCTGGCGATCTCGGCCAGGGGCGGCGTCACGCGCACCAACGTCGTGTCCTTGTCGCCGGCGAAGCACGGCAGGACGCCGAGACCCGCGCCGTTCCGGACCGCGTTGTGCAGCACGATGGCGTTGTTGACGCGCACGGCGGCGACGCGTTTCGTCAGCTTCCCGTCGAGCCATTTCTGCGGCGTGAAATAGGCGTGCTCCTCGTCGTAGCCGACCCAGTCGCTGGCCTCGTAGCGGCCTTCGGTCAGCGCCACCGGATTGCGCTGGACATAGTCGGCGGCGCCGTAGACCGCGTAGCGGAAGACGCCGAGCTTGCGCGCGATCAGCGCCTGCTGGTCGGGCAGGCATTCGCGCAGCACAAGATCCGCCTCGCGTTTCGAAAGATTGGCGGTGTGGTGCGAAAAGGCGATCTCGATCTCGATGTCGGGCAGCCGCTCCCGAAGGAAGGCGATATGGTCCGACAGGAATTGCGCCGTGATCTCGGTGACCGACAGCCGCACGGTGCCGCTGACCGGGTCGGCCAGGCTCACCTGGCGCCGCCGCAGCGCTTCCGCCGAGCGCTCCATTTCCTCGGCAAGCGGGATCAGCGCCTCGCCGGCCGCCGTGGGCACGAAACCTTCCGGCAGCCGGTCGAACAGACGCACCGCGAGCGTATCCTCGAGCGTGCGCAGCCGCCGCCCGACGGTCGGCTGCGTCACCTTCAGGCTGCGCGCCGCGGCGGAGAGATTACCCTTGCGCGCCACGGCGAGAAAAATCCGCATGTCGTCCCAGTTCATCGTCCGGCTCCTTTTCCGGCGGTATTCGGCATCTACAAATTTGTTTAGAGACTATGCAATTTCGACAGGAGAACAACGAAAATTTTTGGACTATTTCCCCTGGAGAGGCCGGATTTACGGCATATGATCAGGTACGGCAGGGCGTAGGCGCATGTATTTCGACCCCAAACTCTGGATTTTCACCAAAGGCGTCCGGGCGCGGATCGCCTGGACCGTGGCGATCGGCATCGTCGCGGCCGCGGTCGGCATCGCGCGGCTCGCCTTGCTTGGCTGGCTGCTGGCCCAGGTGTTCAAGGGCGCGCCCTTGGGCGACCTGGTCTATCCGTTCGCCGGCATCGCGCTGGTCATGCTGCTGCGCGGCAACCTGGAATACTGGCGGACGATGGCGGCGCACCGGACGGCGGCGATCGTCCAGCTGCACATCCGCGAGACGCTGTTCGACAAGCTGGTCGAGCTCGGGCCGGCCTATATGGGGCTGGAGCGCACGGGTGCGGTCATCACCTCGATGGTGGACGGCGTCGAGCAGCTCGAAACCTATTTCGGCCGCTACCTGCCGCAGCTCTTCGTCGCCGCGCTGACGCCGATCGGCATCTTCGTCTTCGTCGCCTTTCTCGACATGCCGGTCGCCGCCATGATGACCGGCTTCGCGCTGTTCACGCTGATCGCGCCGCAGGCCTTCCATCGCTGGGACCGCCGGAACAGCATGGGGCGCAACCGCTCCTAC
This sequence comes from uncultured Rhodospirillaceae bacterium, assembly GCA_964585785.1. Taxonomy (GTDB): domain Bacteria; phylum Pseudomonadota; class Alphaproteobacteria; order UBA8366; family UBA8366; genus WHUA01. The sequence goes on along the minus strand of CAZPFL010000014.1, from coordinate 31,907 downwards.
AAGGCCTTCGCGGCGGAGTTCCTGGATGCGGTGCAGGGCCTCTCGACGCTGAAGGCGTTCGGGCAGAGCGGCGCCAAGGCGCGCCAGCTCGCCGACAAGGCGCACACGCTGTTCCGCAGCACCATGTGGGTGCTGGCGACGAACGCGCTGGCGCGCGGCATCACGGACACGGGCATCGCGGTCGGCGCCGCGGCGACGCTGGCGCTCGGCGCCTGGCGGGTCGGCGCCGGCGAGATGAGCCTGACGGTGCTGCTCGTCGTCCTGATGATGGGCGTCGAGGTCTTCCGCCCGCTGCGCGAGCTGCGCGCGCTGATGCATCAGGGCATGGTCGCGCAGTCCGCGGCCCAGTCGGTGTTCGAGCTGCTCGAGGCGCGGCCGATCATCGAAGACCGGGCACGCGCCGAAACGCCGCGCCGCCTCGCGCCGACCATCGAATTCGACGGCGTGACCTTTTCCTATCCCGGCGGACGGCAGGCGGCGCATCGCGGTCTCGCCTTCAAGGTCGAAGCGGGCGAGCGCATCGGCATCGTCGGGCCGAGCGGCTGCGGCAAGTCGTCGATCGTGCGCCTGCTGCTGCGCCAGTACGACCCGCAGCAGGGCGCGGTGCGGATCGGCGGCGTCGATCTGCGGGAGCTGTCCCTGGATGAGATCCGCAGCCAGCTCGCCGTCGTCAACCAGGACACCTACCTGTTCCACGGGACGGTCGAGGACAACCTTCGCTTCGGCAAGCCGGACGCCACGCAGGAAGAGCTCGAAGCGGCGGCGCAGGCGGCGAACGCGCATGAGTTCATCAGCAAGCTGCCGCAAGGCTACCGCACGGTCATCGGCGAGCGCGGCTTGCGCCTGTCGGGTGGGCAGCGCCAGCGCATCGCAATCGCCCGCGCGCTGCTGCGCGACGCGCCGATCCTGATCCTCGACGAGGCGCTGTCCGCCGTCGATGCGGAAAACGAGGCGGTCATCCAAAAGGCGCTCGACCGCCTCATGGAAGGGCGCACGACGCTGATCCTGGCGCATCGCCTGTCGAGCGTGATCGGCGCCGACCGCATCCTGGCCATCGACGAAGGCCATGTCGTCGAGCAGGGCCGTCACGCGGAACTGATGCGGGCCCGTGGCCCCTATTACCGGCTGATGTCGGGCCAGGCGCAGGATGCCGGCCAACGCGAGCCCGCGCTCTTCGCCGATGCCGCCGGCAGCATCCTGCCGGTGGAAGACGAGACCCCCGGCGCGATCGACGCGGCGCAGCTGGAGCCGACCGACGCCATTCTGCGCGCCGAGGGGATGGGCTGGGCGGCCTGCGCGATCGCGCTGACAAAGCTCGTTCTTCCCTGGAAGGGCAAGCTGACCTTCACCTTTCTGCTCGGCGTGGTCCGGACTTTGGCGTTTATCGGCGTCGGCGCGTTCAGCGCACTGACGGTCGCCGCGGTCAAGACCGGCGCACCCTTTCAGACCTGGCTGATCTGGCTGTTCATCTCCGCGCCGGCGGCGGGCATCCTGCACTGGCTCGAGTCCTGGATGGCGCATGACATGGCGTTCCGCCTGCTGTCGGAAATGCGCATCGACCTGTTCCGCAAGCTGGACAAGCTGGCGCCGGGCTATCTGCTGCGCCGGCGCACCGGCGACCTGACCGGCATGGCGACGCAGGACGTGGAGAAGGTGGAGTATTTCTTCGCGCACACCATCGCGCCCGCTTTCGTCGCGGTGCTGATCCCGGCGCTGGTGATCTGGACGCTGGCCTCCTTCGGCTGGCAGACCGCCGCCGCTTTGCTGCCCTTCCTGGTGACCGTGGCGCTGAGCCCCTTCTTCATGCGCAAGCGCATCGACGTGCTGGGCTCGCGGGCGAGCGAGGCGCTCGGCGACCTCAACGCCTTCACGGTCGACAGCGTGCAGGGGCTGAACGAGATCCTCGCCTTCCAGCAGGTCGCCGAGCGGCGCCGCGCCTTCATCGCCAAGATCGACTATCACCACGGCGTGCGCATGCCGTATTTCAGCGACCTCACCGCGCAGGAGGCGATCCTCGAAGCAGCCACAGGGCTCGGCGGCCTCGCGGTCATCGTCAGCGGTGCGTGGCTGGTCGGCCACGGCGCGCTGCAAAGCGCCTATCTGCCGCTGCTGTCGATCCTCGCGATGGCGGCCTTCCTGCCCGTCTCGGAGATCGCGCATATCGGCCGCCAGCTCGCCGACACGCTGGCATCGACCCGCCGCCTGTTCGCCGTCCACAACGAGCCGGTGCTGATCACCGACGGTCCCGGGGTGCAGGCGGCAGCCCGGCCGGAGGGTGCGGCCATCGACGTGGCCGGCGTCGATTTCCATTATTTCGGACGCAGCCGGGCGGCGCTGCGCGATGTTGCCTTCGGCGCGCCCGCCGGCGGGACGATCGCGCTCGTCGGCCCATCCGGCGCCGGCAAGACGACGATGGCGCATCTCCTGATGCGGTTCTGGGACCCGGATTCCGGGACGATTCGCCTCGACGGTCACGACCTGCGGCAATACGTGTTGGACGATCTCCGCAACCGGATCGCGCTGGTCGCGCAGGACACCTACCTGTTCAACGACACGCTGCGCACCAACATCGTCATCGCGCGGCCGGAAGCCTCGGAAGCGGATATCCAGCACGCGATCGACCGGGCGTCGCTGCGCGCGTTCGTCGACAGCCTGCCCGACGGCCTCGACACGCGGGTGGGCGAGCGCGGCATGCGCCTCTCGGGCGGCCAGCGCCAGCGCGTGGCGATCGCCCGCGCCTTTCTCAAGGACGCGCCGGTGCTGATCCTCGACGAAGCGACCTCGCATCTCGATGCGGTGAACGAGCAGGCGGTGCGCGGCGCGCTCGACGCGCTGATGAGCGCGCGCACGACCGTCGTCATCGCCCACCGTCTTTCGACCGTGCGCAACGCCGACCGAATCGTCGTGATGGAGGCCGGCCGCGTGGTCGAGACGGGGACACATGCAGAGCTGCTCGGCAAGGGTGGCCTCTACGCCAAGCTCGTGGCGCATCAGATCTCGGGCGCGGCGGCGGAGTAGCGACGGGCCGTGACCGCGCCGGCAACGCTCATCACCACCCTGTGCGTTGCCCTGGTTCTCGTCATGATGGGGTTCATGCCGGTCGCCGCCGTGCTGCCCAGCATCTTCGCCGACTGGGGAATCTCGGAAGCGCAGGCGGGCTGGCTCAACGGCGTCTTTTTCGGCGGCTACGCGCTGGGCGTCCCCGTGCTGCTGCCGCTCACCGACCGGATGGACGCGCGGCGGGTGCTGCTGGCCGCGACGATTCTGTCGGCGATCGGCGGTTTCGGGTTCGCGCTCTGGGCCGACGGGCTGTGGAGCGGGATACTGTTTCGCGTGATCGCCGGCATCGGTCTCGCCGGCTTTCATTTTCCCGCCCTCAAGCTCATCGCCGACCGGCTCGAAGGCAGCGCGCAACGGCGCGGGTCGGCGACTTATGTCTCGATGTTCAGCATCGGTGGGGCGGTGTCCTTTCTCGGCGCCGGCGCGATCGAAAGCATCCTCGCGTGGAAATGGGTTTTCACGATCAGCGGCTGGACGGCGCTCCTCGCCTTTCTCCTCGTCCTGGTCGTCGTTCCCGCGGTCGAGAAGCGGCCGGCCGATGGCGGGGTCGCCTTCCTGGACCTCCGCGCGGTGCTGAGCAACGCCCAGGCGCGGCGCTACATCGCCGCCTATTTCGGCCATGTCTGGGAAGTCTTCGCGATGCGCGGCTGGTCCGTCGCACTGTTCGGCTTCAGCGCAGTGCGGCCGGGAAACGAGGGCTTTGCCGCCTGGAACTTCGCGATCGTGTCGGGCGCGATCTCGCTCTTGATGATGCCGACCAGCGTCGTCCTCGCCGAGCTCGCCGCCCGCTTCGGGCGGGTCCGGGTCGTCACCGCGGCGGCAGTCGCGACGACCGGCTTGGCGCTGCTGCTCGCAGCGCTCAATACGGGACCGTTCCTCGTCGTGGTCGTTCTCGTCGGTCTCTACTTGATGGCCGGCTTCGGCGACACGGCGACGCTCGCGAGCGGGCTCGTCGAGGCGGCGGAGGGCCCCTATCGCGGCGCGGCGCTGGCGGTCTATGCGCTGGTCGGGTTCATTGCCGGCATGGTCGGCCCGGTTGTCTTCGGCGTCGTGCTCGACGTCGCGGGCGGGCGCGCCAATCCTTCGGCGTGGTCCTGGGCCTTTGGCAGCCTGATCTTCGCCGCGCTCCTTTCCGCCGGCGCGTTGCGCTGCCGGCGCCGGACGTAGGAACGGCGGCCGGGACAGGCTGCCGCACGCGCGAAGTATCGCGGGAAACTTCGCCGGAAAGCGGGTATCATCCGGCCCATGTTTTTTCACCCGTGTTAAGCGAAAGAGGAGCGTCACGGCGTGCGCATCAAAGCCATAGCCATCGGCGACAATCCGCCCGAGGACGTGAACGTCATCATCGAGGTGTCGGTCGGCGGGCAGCCGATCAAATACGAGCTGGACAAGGAGGCCGGGACGCTGGTCGTCGACCGGTTCCTGCACACGCCGATGACCTATCCGGGGAATTACGGCTTCGTCCCGCACACCCTGTCCGAGGACGGCGACCCGATCGATGTCCTCGTTTGCAACACGCGCCAGCTCGTGCCCGGCTGTGTCATCAACGTCCGGCCGATCGGCGCGCTGCTGATGGAGGACGATTCGGGCAAGGACGAAAAGATAATCGCCGTGCCCTCGGCCCATCTCACCAAGCGCTATAACGGCGTCAACAACTTCTCCGACCTGCCCGAGATCACGCTGCAGCAGATCCAGCACTTCTTCGAGCACTACAAGGATCTCGAGCCGGGCAAATGGGTGAAAATCGGCGACTGGATGAACGCCCTGGCGGCCCGGAAACTGATCGCGGAGGCTATTGAGCGCGCGAAAGCGGCGTAGCGCGCGCCTGCCGTCGCGCGAGGCGCGATTCGCGGTGCATGATGTAGAGCCCGCTGCTGATCACCAGGGCCGCGCCTAACAGGATCCATCGGTCGGGGATGTCGCCCCACATCAGAAAGCCAAGCAGCGTCGCCCAGATCAGTGACAGGTATTTGAAGGGGATGATGAGCGAGGCCTCGGCCACGTAGAAGGCGTGGATCACGAGATATTGCGCGGTGCCGACGAGGATGCCGGCGGTGACGAGCAGCATCAGGTCATTGCCGGCGATCGGCGCCCAGCCGAAGGGCAGGGTCCACAGCCCGGCCAGCGCGATGGCCGCCATGGTGAAGGCCAGCACCGCGACCGGCGAGGCCGATACCCGGACCTTGCGCGTGATGATGTCGCGGAACGCGCCGCATGCCGTCGCCAGCACCGGCAGTATGGCCGCCCAGTGAATCGCGTCCCCGGTCGGGCGCAGCATGATCAGGATGCCGACGAAGCCGACGAAGACCGCGCTCCAGCGGCGCCAGCCGACCTTTTCGCCGAGCATCGGCGTGGCCAGCGCGGTCACGAAAAGTGGGCCGGAAAAAGCGATGGCGATGCAGTCGGCGAGCGGCAAATAGACCAGGCCGGCGACGAACAGGAAACCGGAAGCGACGGCGCAGCCCGCGCGGATCACCTGCATGCGGACATTGCGGAAATGGAGCGTCTGCAGCCCGCCCGCATGCCAGGCGAACAGCAGGATCGGCAGCAGGGTGAACGCGGCGCGGATGCACATGATCTGGCCCACCGGATAGCCCGCGGTCAGCCACTTCGAGATGGCATCGCTGACGGTGAGCAGGCCGTTCCCGGCGATCATCAGCATGATCCCGCGAAGCTGCGTCGGTTGCGCGGAGGCATCCGCGGTCATCTCCAGGCCTCACGAAGGGGCGGCGCAGGGACGGTCAAGGGCGCCTTCCGTCGATCATAGCGGCATCGCCGTTGCGGCCGCCACCGGCGAATGGCCCATGTCCGGCCGTCAGCGCTTCCCGAACAGGTAGGTGATGTTGATCCGGCGGCTCTCGTAGCCTTCGGCGAAATGGATTTCGTCGGTCTCGTGGAAATAGGCGGAATTGAACAGGACGGCCCGGTTGCAGCGATGCGGCACGCTGACCGAGTCCGCCTTGTTGTCCTTCAGGAACTGGTAGATCGCATCCTTGTTCTCATTATACGCCTTGAAATGCCAGTTCCGTGGAGACGGAACGTCGTAGACGACGAGGCCGCCCGACTCCGGGTCGAGATTGTATTCGTCGGGCGTGATCCAGAAATTCAGGTTCACCAGCGCGAAATCCGCGTGCACGTTGATGCCCTTGCCGAGCGTCGCGTCGTATTTGAAGGCCCAGAACCGGCCGAGCGGGTGGCCGCCGAAGACCCGCGGCATCATTTCCTGGAGCTCGCGCGCAAGCTGGAAGTGCAGGGGGCTGATGAAGCCGCGGTCCGAAAACGCCCCGAGATATTTATTGGGATAGTCCTTGAGCCAGACCTTGGAGGCCAGGCTGAACGTTTGGAATGCCGCGAGCGCCGCCGGCGAGAGAAGGTTGTCGACGTGAATGATCTCGTTCTTGCTTTCGAGATAGCGCGTCTCGACCTCTTTCCATTCGGTTTCGCAATTAAGGCAGCCGCCGGCGATCTCCGGCAAATCGATCTCGTGACCCGCCTGAAGATAGGGAAGCATCGCCGCCGCCTCGTCGCGCGTAGGACGGAGCGTCGGGCTGGCGGCGTCCACGCCTTCCGCCGCGCTTTCGCTGCGGTCGAGCAGCGCGCGCCCCGCCTGCCGGAAGGTGTCGAGCCCGGCGACGGCGTGGCCCTGGGCGGCCAAGTAGTCCGCCTGCTGGACGTCATGCTTCAGGCGGAAATACGGCATTCCCGTCTTCATCAGCGTGGCGACGGCCGCATCGTCGCAGGCGGCGCCGAAGGTGCTTCGGCGCAGGAGCGTGAGACCTTTATTGCTTTCCGCAATGGCAAGGCCCGGATCATCCAGTTTGCTAATGTAAAGGCCCGCGAGATTGGCCTGTGTGCTGGGATCCTCCGGGTCGAGCTTGAGCGCCTGCTGGTAGCTCTCGATGGCGTCCTCCAGCCGTCCGAGCTCGCGGAGCGCGCTGCCCATATTGTTGTAGGCCTCGGCGTAAGTTGGCCGCAGCGCGATCGCCCGCTGGTAACACGCGAGAGCCTCCTCCAGCCGCCTGAGCTCCTGCAGCGCGTCGCCGTAATTGTTGTAGGCTTCGGCATAGTCGGGCCGGAGCGCCACGGCCATGTGGTAGTTTTCCAGCGAGTCTTCCGGCCGTCCGAGCGCCTTGAGCGCGGTGCCGACGTTGTTGTGCGCCTCGGCCAGGTCGGGCATCAGCGCGATCGCGCGGTAGTAGCTGGCGAGCGCTTCCTCCATGCGCCCGAGCTCGCGGAGCGCGTTGCCGAGGTTGCTGTGCGCATCGGCGAATTCGGGCCGGTGCTCGAGCGCCTGGGAGATGAGCGCGACCGCGCGCTCGTTGTCGCCTTCCTGATGGGCGACAACGCCGAGCAGATGAAGGGCGTCGGGGTTGTCGGGATCGGCCTGCAGGACCTGGTTGTAGAGGCCCTCGGCCTTGGCCAGCCGTCCCGCGGCGTGATGGCGGACGGCGAGCTTCAGGGACTGCTGCACCTGCCGCTGCAGCCGCTGCGCCTGCTGCGGAGTCACGGCCCTTGCGGGCATCAGCTTCTTGTTTCGGTTCCTGGCCATCCGGGGCGGCTTCCCGCTTCTCTTGCGTCCGGGTCCAATCCTAGCACCAGACGGCCCAAAGGCGAGACCCGCCCCCCGGATTAGGCGACCGGGGGGCTCCCGGTATATTCTCCGGCCGGCTACCGTGCGCCGCGCCGATGCGGTAAAATCGGTCTTAGACGATTTGGAGGAAATCCGCCCATGGCCCAGCTCGCTTTCGACATGCCGGACGCGTCCGGCCTCACCCGCAAGATCGCCGAAAATGGCATCGGCATGCGCTTCGAGGCGCTGCCGCCCGACGTCGTGTCCATCGCCAAATGCTGCATGATCGACTGGCTCGGGGTGACGCTTGCGGGCGCGCAGGAGGAGATGAGCCGGATCCTGCGGGCCGAGGCGCAGGAAGAGGGCGGCAAGGAGCAGGCCACGGTGATCGGCGGCGGCTTCCGCACCTCGCTGCTCCAGGCGGCGCTGCTCAACGGCACCGCCTCGCACGCGCTCGACTTCGATGACGTGAACCTGCACATGGTCGGCCATCCGACCGTGCCGGTCGTCCCCGCGATCCTGGCGCTGTCGGAGCGTGACGGCGGCACCGGCAAGGCGTTCATCACCGCCTTCGTCGCCGGCGTCGAGAGCGAGGTCCGGATCAGCATGCTGATGGGCGAGTCCCATTACGTGAAGGGCTGGCACACGACGGCCACGGTCGGCACCTTCGGCGCGGCGGCCGCCGCCGCCCACAAGCTGGGCCTCGACACGGATGCCTGCGTCACGGCTTTCGGCATTGCCGCGACCCAGGCGGCCGGGCTCAAGAGCAATTTCGGCACGATGTGCAAGCCGCTGCATGCGGGCAAGGCGGCGGCGAATGGGCTTTACGCGGCGCTTCTGGCCAAGCGCGGCTTCACTAGCAATCCGGAGATCCTGGAATGCGTGCAGGGCTTCGGCGATACCCAGAGCGCGAGCTTCCAGCCGGACAAGGCGCTGGAGGGCATGGGCAAGAGCTTCCTCACCCGCGGCATCCTGTTCAAATACCACGCGGCCTGCTACGGCACGCATGCCTCGATCGAGGCGGCCTCGCTGATGCGCGAGAAGCACAACCTGACGCCCGAGCGCATCGATAAGATCGAGGTGCATGTGCCCGAGAGCTATCAGAAGATGTGCAACATCCAGAACCCGCAGACTGACCTGGAAGCGAAGTTCAGCCTGCGCTTCACCACGGCGATGGCGCTGGCGGGGGAGAACACGGGCAAGACCGAGAATTACAGCCCCGCAATGTGCAACGACCCGACCGTCGTCTATCTGCGCGACCGCATCACCGTCGTGCCGGAGACGAAATGGGAGCACGCCAACTCCGAGGTCATCGTCTCGACCAATGACGGGCTGGTGCTGCGGCAGATGGCGGACGCCAGCGTGCCCGAGCAGGATCAGGAGCGGCAGTGGTTCCGACTGTCGTCCAAGTTCCAGGACCTGGCCGAGCCGGTGATCGGCAAGGACCGCGCCGAGGCGGTGGTCGAGAAGGTCGGGCGGCTGGAGACGTTGGGCTCGCTGGACGAGATCGTCGCGCTCTGCCGCGGCTGATCGCGTCTGGAAGGCGGCGCCTTCATCAATTGCCGTTGAGCGGCCGCGCGGGGAGATAGGTCGTCGACCCCTTGTGGATCATCCAGTTGCGGAGGTCGTGGCTGATGAAGCGCGGCGGCTCGACCAAGTCGTGCGTGAAGGTCTCACGGTCGAAGCGGTAGCGGATGTAGCCGGCGCGGCGCACGAGACCAGCGGGATCGCCGGCCTTGCTGGTGTCGACGAAGGCTGTCGCCGGCGCCCAGACATGCTGCGCCGCGCCGTGGCGCAGCGTGCGATAGCAATGTCGGTGGCCGCTCGCCACGAGCTTGACGTCGTATTGCTCACATAGCGCCAGCAGCTTTCGCCGGGCGTCGGGAAAGACGGTGGTGGGGGACTGCCCTGTCTCGTCCGGCGATGCATGAAACAGCGGCTTGTGGATGACCAGCGCGCGGCTGCGCCGCCCGGCGCTCGCCAGGGCGTCTTCCAGCATCGCTATCTGCTCCGCTTCGCCGGGAAGCCCGCTGTCCATGAGCTGGGCGTTGAGCCCGACGAAGCGCCAGTCGCCGATATCCTGGACCCAGTGCTCCTCCCCGAAATGCCGCCGATAGGCGGTGCGGCGCTCGGCGGTGATCGGGTGTTTCAGCTTGCGGTCGGGCGGCACGTCGCCGATGTCGTGATTGCCGGGGATGGCGCGCCAGGCGACCGGCAGCCGGTCCATCTGGCTGCGGGCATAGGCGAGATCGTCCGGGTTCATCGGGCCGTTGAAGCACATGTCGCCGGTAACGAAGACCAGGTCGGGCTTCTCCTCCGCGACGCAATCGACGAAGGCGTCCCAATTATCCTGGAAATAGGCGTGGGTGCGGCTGAGATGCGTATCGGACACTTGCAGGATCGTGAAGACGGACACCGGAATACTCCCTCAACGGCCGCGCAGCGTCGGGTCGAGCCTATCGCGCAGCCAGTCGCCGACGATGCTGATCGACAGCGTCGTCAGGAAGATCGTAACGCCGGGAGCCACCGCGATCCACCAGGCGAGGATCAGGTAGTTGCGGCCCGCGCCCAGCATCTGGCCGAGGCTGGTCAAGGGCGGCTGAACGCCGAGGCCGAGAAAGCTCAGCGACGTTTCCAGGAGGATGGTCGACGGGAAATTGAGCGTGAACTGCACGATCAGCGCGCTGGCGATATTGGGCAGGATATGGCGGCCATAGAGCCGGAGCGGTTTCGCGCCGAGCGAGCGGACGGCCACCGCATAGCCCTGCGCGGCGGTGGACAGGACCATGCCGCGCGTCAGGCGGGCGTAGGTCTCCCACCCGTTGAGGCCCATGATGATAATGAACAGCGTGAAGCTGTTGCCGAAGAAGGCGAGCAGCGCGAGGGCGATGATCAGGAAGGGTATCGCCGCCTGGACGTCGACCATCATCATGATCGTTTCCTCGACCAGGCCGCGCGCATGCGCCGCGAGAAAGCCGAGGAAGGTGCCCAACACGGCGCCGATCGTCGTGCCGAGAATGGCGATGACCAGGCTGAACCGGATGCCGTAGATCAGCCGGCTCAGCACGTCGCGGCCAAGCTCGTCGGTGCCGAGGAGATAGCGCGCCGGTCCGCCGAGGAAGGCGGGCGGCTTGAGCCGGTCGAGCAGGGATTGGTCCGTGTAGTGCTGCGGCGCGATCAGGTCGGCACCGGCGGCAACGATTAGAATCAGGGCAATAAATGCCATGCAGCCGAGCACGAGCGGCGGGCAGCCCAGCTTGAAAGTCTTGGCCGCTCCGGCGCGCCCTGCGGTGACTTCCGCCATGGTCAGGCGTCCTTGTCCGTGCCGCTGACGCGGATGCGGGGGTCGAGCCAGCCATAGAGCAGATCGACGGCGAGGTTGGCGAAGACCATCGTCGTGGCGACGAAGATGAGAATGGCCTGGACGACGGCGAGGTCGCGCGTGCCGACCGAGACCACCAGCAGCCGGCCCACGCCGGGCCAGGCGAAAACCGATTCGGTCACGACCGAGCCGGCGATCAGGTCGCCCAGGCGGAAGCCCAGGATGGTGACGATCGGAATGGCGGCGTTGGGCAACGCGTGCCAGTTGATCCGGCGCAGCCGCGGCACACCTTTCGCCGTCGCCGTGCGCATATAGGACTTGCTCAGCACTTCCAGCATGGAGGAGCGCGCGAAGCGGGCGAGCGAGCCGGCGCCGGCGGTGGCCAGGGTGATGACGGGCATCACCATATGCTGCCAGCTGCCTGTGCCCGAGCTCGGCAATAGCCGGAATTGCATGGTGAAGGCGAGAATCAGAAGGATGCCGAGAAAGAAATTGGGCAGGCTGAATCCCAGAACGGCGAAGCCCATGGTGAAGCGGTCGATCGCCGTGTTGCGGTTGAGCGCGGCGATGACGCCGAGCGGTATGCCGATCAGAAGGCTGCCGAGGAAAGCGGCGATGCCGAGCTCGAGCGTCTTCGGCACCCGTTCCAGCACGACGTCCACCACATCGCGCTCGTCGCTGTAAGACACGCCGAGATTGCCGGACGCGATGTTGCGCAGATAGAGCAGGTATTGCTGCCAGATCGGCTTGTCGAGGCCGTAGAGCGTCCGGTAGTAGGCGGCAAGGTCCGGCGGCGCCTCGTCACCGACGAGCGCGTCGACCGGGTCGCCGGACAGGCGCAGCACGATGAAAACGAAGGTCATGACGAGCAGCACCGTGAGGATGCCGCGCAGCAGCTTGATGCAGAGGAAGCGCGTGTTCATCCGGCGGCTGCCCGCAGCTCGACGGAGTCCGCATCCCGCACCAAGCGACAGGCGGCGCGATGGCCGGGCGCGATCTCGACCAGCGGCGGGCGCTCGACGCGGCAAGACGGTTCGGCAAGCGGGCAGCGCGTGTGGAAGCGGCAGCCGCTCGGCAGCTTGATCGCATTCGGCGGATCGCCCCGCAGCAGGTGGCGCTGCCGTCGCGCCGTTGGGTCGGGAATCGGAATCGCCGAAATGAGCGCCTGGGTGTAGGGATGCTGAGGCCGGTCGAACAGCGCGTCCCGGTCTGCCAGTTCGACGATCTCGCCGAGATACATGACGGCGATCCGGTCGCAGATATGCCGGACGATCGCGAGGTCATGGGAAATGAAGAGATAGGTCAGCGACAGCTGGCGCTGCAGGTCGCGCAGCAGGTTCACGACCTGCGCCTGTACGGAGACGTCGAGCGCGGAAATCGGCTCGTCGCAGACGAGCAGGGTCGGGCGGAGGACGAGGGCGCGGGCGATGACGACCCGCTGCTGCTGTCCGCCGCTGAGCTCGTGCGGAAATCGGCTCATCAGGTCGCGCGGCAGCCCGACGGCGTCGATCATGGCGTCGACGATCGCTCGGCGCTCTTCGTCGTCGCCGAGCGCGTGGATGACAAGCGGCTCGCGGATCTGGTCGCCGACCGTCATCCGCGGGTCGAGCGCGCTCGACGGGTCCTGGAAAATCATCTGCATCGACCGGCGCAGGCTGCGCCATTCCCTGGCGGGGAGGCCGGACAGGCTGCGGCCCTGAAACAGAATTTCGCCGTCCGTCGGTGCATCGATGCCGAGCGCCAGGCGGGCGAGCGTGCTCTTGCCGCAGCCGCTTTCGCCGACGAGGCCAATGGTCTCCCCGGCCCGGAGGCTGAAGCTGACGCCGTTGACGGCGTGTACCACCGGCGCCTTTCGCAGGAAGCGCCGCCGTCCGGCTCCGTAGTGGCGCACCACGTTGCGGAACTCCAGGATCGCATCGCTCGGGGCGTCCGGCGGCCTCATAAGGCCGCGTCCGTTGCATGATGACAGGCGACGCGGTGGCCGGGCGAAAGCGCGTCCAGCCGCGGCGCCGTTCGCCGGCAGCGGTCGGTGGCGCGGCGGCAGCGCGGCTCGAACGGACAGCCGGACGGAAGGTCGAAAGGCGAGGGCAGAAATCCTTCGACCGGCGTCAGCGCGTTCACCTGCCGGTCGATCCGCGGCAGCGAGTCGATGAGGCCCTGGGTGTAGGGATGGCTCGGATCGGCGAAGAGATCTTCCGCCGGCGCGGTCTCAACGACGCGTCCGCAATACATAACGGCGACGGTGTCCGCCATCTCGGCGACGACGCCGAGGTCGTGCGTGATCAGGATGATGGACATCGCGAATTCACCCTGCAGGTCGCGCAGCAGGTCGAGGATCTGCGCCTGGATGGTCACGTCCAGCGCGGTCGTCGGCTCGTCCGCGATCAGCAGCTTCGGCCGGCAGGCGAGCGCCATGGCGATCATGACCCGCTGGCACATGCCGCCGGAGAGCTGGTGGGGATATTCGCGCAGCCGGAGGCGGGGCTCGGGAATTCCGACGAGATCGAGCAATTCCGCCGCTTCGTCCGATGCCCGCCGCCGCGGAAGCCCGCGATGGATCCGTAGGCTTTCCGTGATCTGGCCGCCGACGGTATGGACCGGGTTGAGCGCGCTCATCGGGTCCTGGAAGATCATGGCGATGTCGCGCCCGCGCAGCCGCGCCAGCTCCGGCCGCGGTAGTTGCCGGAGATCGCGGCCCTCGAATAGGATTTGGCCGTTGGCGATACGGCCGTTCGGCGGCGTCAGGCCGAGGATGGAGTGGCAGGTCACGCTCTTGCCGCAGCCGCTCTCACCGACCAGTCCCAGCGTCTTGCCCCGAGGCACGCTCAAGTCGACGCCGTCCACGGCGCGGACGAGACCCTTTTCGGTCTCGAAGGTGACCGCTAGATCCTCGATGACGAGTTGCGGCCGGGCCTCGTCCGACTCTTTCTGCCACCGCGGCTCTGGCCCATGATCGGGACGCCGCGACGGTTCGAGATACGCCACGGCGCTAGTTCGAGCGCGCGATCTTCAGGTTGTCGGGCCGAAGATCCATGTAGTAGAGGCTGTAGGGCGTGAAATCGACCCCCTTGCGCATCGCATAGGTCGAAATCGGATTGTAGAGGATGGTGCCGGGAACCTCCTCGCGGAAGATTTCCATCATCCGGCGGAAGGTCGCCTTGCGCTCCTTCGGGTCTACCGAGCTCGAGAGGACGCCCGCCAGCCGATTGAACTCCGGCGTACCGTGCCAATAAACGTGGTCGCCTTCCTGGATCTCCGATCCCGGTCCCCAGCTCATGCTGATCTGGCCGATCGGCTCGGGATAGCGGAAGGTGTTGGACCAGGGATAGATCGCGACATCCTTGGTGCGAACGGCTTTCCAGTTCTCGACCGGCGTGATCTTCATGTTGAAGCCGATGCGCTTCCACATCTCCTGGATGATCTGCGCGGCTTCCATGCTGTTGGTGTAGTAGTTCGGGATGATCCGATATTCGACGGTCTGGCCCTTGTAGGAGGATTCCGCCAGCAGCTTCTTGGCCTTCGCCGGATCGTAGGCAAACGGCGGAAAATCCTTGATGTAGTAGTCGCCGAAATCGGCCATCTGGTTGCCGTTCGGCGTGATCGTCAGGCCGTGCCACAGCGTGTCGATGAGCTTCTTGCGGTCGATCGCGAGCGACAGCGCCTGGCGCAGCTTCTTGTCCCGCATTATCGGATGCAACGTGTTGAAGGTCAGCACGTGCGAATTTTCGAGGATCACCGAGGCCACCTTGATGTCGCTGTACTTTTCCAGAACCGGCAGCTGGTCCGGCGGGATCTCGACGGCCATGTCGAACTCGCCGCTGACCAGGCCGGCGAGCCGCGTCGCGACCTCGGGCACTTCCTTGAAGGTGACGCTCTTGGCGGCGGGCTTGCCGAGAAAGTAGTTGTCGTTGGCGACGAAGGAGACGTGATCGCCGGGGACGTATTCCTTGAATTTGTACGGGCCGGTGCCGTCCGGGTGCCAGGTCACTTTCTTCACCGCCGTATGCATCCATTTCGATGCCGGCTCGCCGTCCTTTTTGTATTTTTCGTAGGCCTTCTTGCTGACGATCCAGGACGCGTAGCCGGCCAGCCTTTGCTCGATGATCGGGTCCGGCGCCTTCATGACGACGCGGATCTTGTAGGGGCCCAGCTTTTCGATGCGGTCGAGATCGCCGATGAAGAGACGTGCGCTGCGCACCGGCGCCTTGTCGCCGTAGACGCGTTCCTTGCCAAAGCTGAAGATCACGTCATCGGCGGTGAATTCGCTGCCGTCGTGAAATTTGACGCCCTTGCGAAGTTCGAGCTCGAGGGTGGTCGGGCTGATGCGTTTCCAGGATGTGGCCAGCCCGGGGATGAGCCGGACCTGCCCGGTCTTGGCCTGGGTCAGGAAATCGCGGCGGATCAGCGTGTCGAAGATGTTGTAGTTCACGCGGACGTCGACATTGCCCATCTTCATGGCCGGCTCGAGCGACCGGGGCAGCTTGTTCACCGCGATGACCAGGTCCGGGCGGTTGTCAGCGGCGGCCGGCTGGATCATCAGAGCGGCGGTCGCGAGCGCAACGGCTGCGATCGCTCCTTGGCGGATTTGGGCGAAGAGCGTCATAGGCTTACCTCGGCGCGTCGGATTTTCTGGGTCACGTCATTGCGAAAAGTAGAAATAACGCCGGCCGGAATCGGTCAGCCCGCGTCGTCCCGTTTCGCGACCGTATCGAGGCGATGTTGTCGATTTATGACGCCTGAAAGCAGATTTTGTGACGCGGGCGGGCGCAACGCGCCGCGTGTTACGCCGTTGCCGAGGCTGTAGGCAGCTTGCTCTGCTGTTTGACGCGCAAAGCGGCAAACCCGTCAAAATTGACGAATTTCGTCGATTGCCGCGCCTAGATTCTACTGGACCCTGCGAGTTCCGCCGAATTAGGCTTTTCTCACGTGTGCCAATTCCAGTGATAACCACCTACGAGGGAGACAGTTGGCATGTTCAGGAAAATCGCGATAGGCGTCGCCGCTCTCGTCTTCACGACGATGGCGGGTGCGTCGGCGTTCGCGCAGGACGATTCCTTCGTCCTGAAGCGGATCAAGGAGCGCGGGGTCATCAACATCGGCCACCGCGAAGCCTCAATTCCCTTCTCCTATATAGGGTCGGACGGCAAGCCGATCGGCTATTCGATGGATCTCTGTCTGAAGATCGTCGACAAGATCAAGGAAGAGATCAAGGCGCCGAACCTCAAGATCAAATACGTTCCCGTCACCTCGCAGACCCGTATTCCCTTGATGGCGAACGGCACGATCGACATGGAGTGCGGCTCGACGACCAATAACCTGACCCGCTCGAAGCAGGTCGACTACCTGGCGATAACCTTCATCACCGGGACGCAAATGGGGGTCAAGAAGAACTCGGGGATCAACGAGATCGAGGACCTGAACGGGAAGGCGATCGCGCTCTCGCTCGGCACTACCAACGAGAAGGCGGTGAAGGCCGTGATCAAGGAGAAGGGCCTCAACGTCAAGATCGTGATGGTGAAGGACCATCCGCAGGGCTGGCTGGCGCTCGAGACCGGCCGCGTCGACGCCTATGCGACCGACCACGTGCTGGTCTATGGCCTGATCAGCAAGTCCAAGGACCCGAGCCAGTTCAAGGTTACGGGCCGCTTCCTGAGCTATGACCCCTACGGCATCATGGTGCCGCGGAACGATTCGACCTTCCGGCTGCTCGGCAACACCGTGCTGGCGGATATGATGCGGTCGGGCGAGATCAACAAAGTCTACGACAAGTGGTTCAATCCCGGACCGACCAACATCAAGATGCCGCTGAGCGCGACGCTTCGGACGGCATTCGAAATCCAGGCGCTGCCGTACTGACGCTCGATTGACGGCGGGGATGGCCGCGACGGCTGTCCCCGCCGTCATCGCGTTGCGGTGCCGGCGCCGCGTCAGCGCGGCCAGGGGAGAGCATGCAGTACAATTGGAACTGGGGCATCCTGCTAGAGGCGCCTTATTTAGGCTGGATCATCACGGGCTTCGGGTGGACGATCGCGACCGCTTGCGCCGCCTGGGTCATCGCCTTTGCGCTGGGCTCGGTCATCGGCGTTATGCGCACCACGAATATCGCCGTCCTTCGCGCCATCGGAACCGCCTATGTCGAGCTGTTCCGCAACGTTCCCCTGCTCGTGCAGATGTTCCTCTGGTTCTTCGTCTTTCCGGAGCTGCTGCCGAAAGTGGCGGGCGTCTGGGTCAAGCGGGAGCTGCCGCTGCCCGAGTTCAGCACCGCCGTGGTCTGCCTCGGCACCTATACCGCGTCGCGCGTCGCCGAACAGGTGCGCGCCGGGATTCAGTCGATCGGCCAGGGGCAGCGCTATGCCGGCCTGGCGATCGGGCTGACGCCGGTGCAGGTCTACCGCTACATCCTGCTGCCGGTCGCCTACCGCGTCATCGTTCCGCCGTTGACCAGCGATTTCCTCGGCATCTTCAAGAATTCCTCGCTGGCGTTGACGATCGGGGTTCTGGAGCTGACGGCGCAGACGCGGCAGATCGAGGAATATACCTTTCAGGGCTTCGAGGCCTTCACCACGGCGACCGTGCTCTATTGTCTCGTGACCTTCATCGTGATGATCGCCATGCGCGTGGTCGAAAATCGCACGGCCATTCCCGGCATGATCTCTCTCGCGGCGAAATAGCATGTCCGGCGGCTTCGACTATCAGGTTGTCATCAAGAACATCCCCTTTCTGTGGCAGGGGTTGCAGCTCACCTTCCTGCTGACCTTTCTCGCCATCTGCGGCGGCATATTGGGCGGGACCCTGCTCGCGCTCGGCCGGCTGTCGCGCTTCGTGCCGCTTTCCCTGGCGGCCGGCGCCTACGTGAATTTCTTCCGGTCCATGCCGCTGATCCTGGTGATCTTCTGGTTCTATTTCCTCGTGCCCTTCATTGTCGGCCAGCCGGTCGGCGGCTTCTATTCCGTCCTTATCGCGTTCATTTTGTTCGAGGCGGCCTATTACTGCGAGATCATCCGGGCCGGGATCTCCAGCGTGGGCCATGGCCAGGTCGCCGCCGGGCGCGCGCTCGGCTTGAATTACGGGCAGATCATGCGCTACGTCGTCCTGCCGCAGGCCTTCCGCAACATGATCCCGGTACTGCTGACCCAGGCGATTGTCCTGTTTCAGGACACCTCGCTGGTCTATGTCGTGGGTCTGCACGACTTCCTGGTCAACGGCGACATCGTCGCGAACCGCGATAATCGCCTGATCGAAATGTACACGACCGTCGCCGTCGTCTATTTCGTGCTGTGTCTTGCCGGGTCGCTGGGCGTCCGCCGTCTGCAAAGGAAATACGCGCTATGATCGAGATGCGGAACGTCAGCAAATGGTATGGCGAGTTCCAGGTGCTGAAGCACTGCACGACGCATGTGGAGAAGGGCGAGGTCGTCGTCGTCTGCGGGCCGTCGGGGTCGGGCAAGAGCACGCTGATCAAATGCGTGAACGGGCTCGAGCCCTTCCAGGAGGGCGCCGTGACGGTGGACGGCACGTCGGTCGGCGATACTGCGACCAACTTGTCCAAGCTGCGCTCGAAGATCGGCATGGTGTTCCAGAATTTCGAGCTGTTTCCCCACATCACGGTCGTCGCCAACATCAACCTGGCGCAGGTCAAGGTGCTGGGCCGGAGCGAGGACGAGGCGACGACGCGGTCGCAGACCCTGCTCGACCGCGTCGGGCTCGCCGACCAGGCGGACAAATACCCCGCGCAACTGTCCGGCGGCCAGCAGCAGCGTGTCGCCATCGCCCGAGCGCTGGCAATGGATCCAATCGCCATGCTGTTCGACGAGCCGACCTCCGCGCTCGATCCGGAGATGATCAACGAGGTGCTCGACGTCATGGTCGAGCTGGCCCAGGACGGTATGACCATGA
Source organism: uncultured Rhodospirillaceae bacterium (assembly GCA_964585785.1). Taxonomy (GTDB): domain Bacteria; phylum Pseudomonadota; class Alphaproteobacteria; order UBA8366; family UBA8366; genus WHUA01. The sequence continues at coordinate 13,059 of CAZPFL010000014.1, read as the reverse complement.
TGGTCGTGACGCACGAGATGGGCTTCGCCCGCAAGGTCGCCGACCGGGTCGTCTTCATGGATGAAGGCTGCATCGAGGAGGACGCCCCGAAGGAGGAATTCTTCGGCAGCCCGCGCGGCGAAAGGGCGCAGATCTTCCTCTCGAAGATCCTCCATCACTGACCGATCGGCAAAAAGTCAAGCGAGTCCGGGAACTGCCGCGCCGTTGCCTTTCCGCACGGCATACGCCTTATGCGAAGAATTGATGACAACGTGATTGCGCTTTTGCGTCGGAGAGAACATTGTTCGTGCTTTCGCACCGCAACATGGTGGCTGGTGCGGAGGCCGTAGAGGACGCGAAGCGGGGGGTATCATGTCGCAGAATGTCGCAAGGCTGCAGCGGCCGGTGGAACGGCCGCTCAGCAAGACCGAACAGTTCCGTCAAATGCTGCTGTCGCCGCAGCTCGAATTCATCATGGAGGCGCATAACGGCCTGTCGGCCAAGATCGTCGAAGAGACGGGCTTCAAGGGCATCTGGGCGTCCGGCCTGACGATCTCGTCCGCGCTCGGCGTGCGCGACAGCAACGAGGCGTCTTGGACCCAGGTGATGGAAGTGCTGGAGTTCATGGCGGATGCGACCAGTATCCCGATCATGCTCGACGGCGACACGGGCTACGGCAATTTCAACAATTTCCGCCGCCTCGTCCGCAAGCTGGAGCAGCGCGGCGTCGCGGCCGTCTGCATCGAGGACAAGCTCTTCCCGAAGACGAATTCCTTCCTCGGCTCGAACCAGCCGCTGGCCGACATCGACGAGTTCTGCGGCAAGATCAAGGCCGGCAAGGACAGCCAGACGGACGACAGCTTCAGCGTCGTCGCACGCATCGAGGCGCTGATCTCCGGCTGGGGCATGGACGAGGCGCTGCGCCGGGCCGAAGCCTATCACGCGGCGGGGGCGGACGCGGTGCTGATCCATTCGAAAAAATCGGTCGGCGACGAGATCCTGACCTTCGGCCGGGAATGGGCCAATCGCTGCCCGGTGGTCATCGTGCCGACGACCTACGCCACGACCACGCCCACCGACCGTTTCCGCGATGTCGACATCTCGATGATCATCTGGGCCAATCACAATCTGCGCGCGGCGATCAACGCGATGCGCGACACCAGCCGGCGCATCTTCGAAGAAGAGTGCCTGAACAACGTGGAAGGCCGGGTGGCGAATCTCGGCGACGTCTTCGGTCTCGCCGGCAACAAGGAGCTGGCCGAGGCGGAAGACCGCTACCTCGCCAGCCGGAGCGGTGTCGAGGCGATCGTGCTCGCCGCCTCGCGCGGCAATGCGCTGCAGGAGCTGACCGTCGACAAGCCGAAATGCATGCTCGACGTGCGCGGCCAGCCGCTGCTGCGCCGCCTGACCCGCTCGCTCAACGACGCGGGCGTGCAGAACATCACGGTCGTCACCGGCTATCGGGGCGACGCCGTCGACCTGCCCAATATCGAAACGGTCGCCAACGCGGCCTACGAGAGCACGGGCGAGGCGGCGTCGCTGGCCTGCGCAAAGGATGCGCTCCGGGGCGACTGCATCGTCAGCTACGGCGATATCCTGTTTCGCGGCTACATGCTGAACCTGCTGCTCGACAACCCGGCTGATATCGCCGTTGTCGTCGATGCGGAATGGCGCGCCGAGCGCGCGTCGGCGCCGAAGCGCACCGCCGACCTCGTGCAGTGCAGCCTGCCGTTCAGCGTGGACGCGCTCGACGAGAGCCCGGTGCTGCTCGAGAAGGTCGATAGCGCGATAGCGGCCGAAGACGCGGATGGCGAATGGGTTGGGCTGGTGAAGCTGAGCGCGCGCGGCGCCGAGCTCGTCCGGGCGGAGATCGAGGCTATGGAGACAGACGGCACGATCGGCAAGGCATCGCTGCCGGACCTGTTCAACCGGTTGATCGCCAAGGGCGAGAAGCCGGCGGTGGTCTACGTCACCGGCGACTGGCTCGACGTGAACGACGCCTTCGATTTGGCGCGGGCGCGCAACTTCACCTGATCTCCGGAACCCTTAAACGAAAGGCGGGGAGCGAAAGGCGGGAGCGCGATGGTTCAGGCGAAGACCTTCCTCGACGAGGCGCGGCGGCGCGGCTTCGACTTTTTCACCGGCGTGCCGTGCTCCTTCCTGACGCCGATCATCAACCGGGTGATCAGCGACCGCGGCACGCGCTATGTCGGCGCGGCGAGCGAAGGGGAGGCGGTTGGCATCGCGTCCGGCGCTTGGCTCGCCGGCCGGTCGACCGTGGTGATGTGCCAGAATTCGGGGCTCGGCAATACGGTCAACCCGCTGACCTCGCTGAACTGGCCCTTCCGCATCCCGACCTTGATGGTGGTCACGCTGCGCGGCGAGCCGGGCATCAAGGACGAGCCGCAGCATGAGCTGATGGGCGAGATCACGGCCGATCTCCTCGACGTGATCCGCGTCGAGAACGCGCCCTTCCCGGAGACCGACGACGCCATTGGCCCGGCGCTCGACAAGGCGGTCGCGTCGATGGAGGCGCGCAACCTGCCCTTCGGCTTCATCCTCCGCAAGGGCACGGTCGCCAACGAGCCGCTCGACGAGCCGCCCTACGCGATGCACCCGACCGGCGACTACCGCGACCGGCGCGAAGGCGGCGGCCGGCCGATGCGTTATGCCGTACTGGAGCGGGTGGTCGCGGTCGCGCCCGAGCGCGCGGCGATGATCGCCACGACCGGCTTCTGCGGCCGCGAGCTCTACATGATCGCCGACCGGCCGCAGCATCTCTACCAGGTCGGCTCGCTGGGGTGCGCGAGCGCCATGGGGCTCGGGGTCGCGCTCAATGTCGATCGTCCCGTGATCGTGTTCGACGGCGACGGCGCGGCGCTGATGAAAATGGGGTCGCTGGCGACAATCGGCGCGCAGGCGCCGAAGAACCTGGTCCACATCCTGCTCGACAACGGCGTGCATGAATCGACCGGCGGCCAGGCGACCGTCTCGCCGGGCGTCGATTTCGCGCGCGTCGCGCTGGCCTGCGGCTACCGCAGCGCGACGGCCTGCGACAGCCTGCAGGGTCTCGAGGCGGCGCTCGCGGAGTCGCTCGCCGCGCCGGGGCCCCATATGATCCACATCCGCCTCGAGCCCGGCACGATCGACAACCTCGTTCGGCCGTCCGTCAAGCCGCCGGAGGTGGCGCTGCGATTCCGTGCTTTCCTGGCCTCCTGATCGGCGCTAGGGTCGGCGTCCGACGCGACTTTTCCCAACAAAGAGACATACCGCGATGGACGGAAACGCCCCTTCGATGTCCGAGCGGCCGCGGCCCGACGTGCTGGGCGTGCTGGGCGGCATGGGGCCGCTGGCGACGGCCGATTTCTTCACCAAGCTGGTCCAGGTGACGCCGGCCGAGCACGACGCCGACCACATCCCGGTCATCCTGTCCTCCGAGCCGCAGATCCCGAGCCGGCCCAAGGCCTATTTCGATCCCGCTGCGCCGTCGCCGCTGCCGGCGCTCAAGCTTCGGCGCGACCGGCTGGTCGCCGCCGGCGCGCGCTGCATCGTCATCCCCTGCAACACGGCGCATTACTGGTTCGACGACCTGACCGCGGACAGCCCGGCGCCCTTCATCCATATCGTGCAGGCGACCGCGGACGCGCTCGATGCGCGCGGGGCGCAGGGCGCGACCCTCGGCCTGATCGGCACCGAGCCCACGCTGCACGGCAAGCTCTACGAAACGCCGTTGAGCGCGCGGGGCTACCGGTGCCAGGCGGCGCGCGACGACGTCATGCAGCGCCTGGTCCGTCCGGGCATCAACCATGTGAAAGCGAACCGCATCGCGGACGCCGAGCCGTTGTTCCGCCAGGCGATCGAGGCGATGACCGCCGACGGCGCGGATATCGTGATCCTCGGCTGCACCGAGGTGCCGGCGGGACTGCCGATGGCCGATCCCTGGGTGCGCGACCGCACCATCGACCCGACCGAGGCCCTGGCGCGGGCCGCCTGCGCCTGGGCGATGTCGGCGCGGGCGAAGGCGGGCGCGTAGCGCCGCCATCCGAGGCCTATTTCGCCGGCGGTGTTTGGTTCGCGAGCCGCAGCAGCACGTCGGCATGGCAGGGGCGGCCGTCCAGCCGGCACCAGCAGGCGAGGTCCTTGCCGCGCAGCGCGCCGATATGGCGCGCCACATGCTCCTGGACTTTCCGCTGTTGCGCCTCCGTGGCTTCGGTGGTGGTGCAGATGGAGCCCGCCAAAAGTTCGGCATAAAGCGCGATGCATTTCTCCCGCGTGCCGTCGCGGCCGATGACGAACGGATTCCCCCACGGCCCGGGCCGCGCCACGTTGACCGCGTTCGCGGGCAGGCGCCAGCCCTTCACGCGGCGAAGCTGGATGCGCTTGGGCATCGCGCTACGCGGGCAGCCGGACGCGCTCGAGCGTCATGTGCAGGCTGCGTAGCCGGAACCGGTGGATGCGGCGGATCCACGGCGTCTGGTTCGCTTCGTACCATTTGCGCTGCTTGTACACCTCGGGCGATTCCAGGTGATAGACCGCGACGTAGCGCGGCAGGCCGCTGATCGCACGGAAGCGGCGCGCCGAAAGGATGCCCGGCACCGCGTCCAGCAGCGGCATGTGCTCCTCGTTGTACCACTCGTTGAATTCGTCCTCGATCGCCGGGTCGACCTCCATCGAGACGACGCAGAGGCCGCCGGCCTCGTCGGGCGAGGGCCGGCCGCCGGGGCGGATCTGCTCCAGCACCCATTCATGTGCCGGCGGCGTCGGGCAGGACGACCACAGATTCTGCGGCAGCACCATCATGTCGGGGTAGCGCGCCTCGATCAGGATCACGCCGCGCTTCGGATAGTCGGGCGACGGCGCGCGGGCGTCACGGTCGGTGATGCCGCCGATATAGGCCTGCACCGTCGGCTCGACCCCGCCCGGCGCCGCCGGATAGCGGAAGGCGAGCGCGCCCTCCGCCGGCACGAAGGTGCCGATGCGCATTCCCAGCCGGGTTTCCATATCCACGAGCATGTCCATCCCTCATCGTGTTCGAATGGGCGGGCCGTATACGCCGGCACGGCGCGGGCCCTTTTCTCTTCTTCTTATAGTGCCCGTTTCGCCCTGCCGATGCACATCGCGGCCCTATTCGCCGCGGCAGGGCCGGAAAGGCTACAATCGGCGAAAAGGACAGGGAGGAACAATGGGCGAAGACATCAGGCTCGACGGCAAGGTCGCGATCGTCACCGGCGCGGGGCGCGGGCTCGGCCGGTCGATGGCTTTGGCGCTGGTCGAGGCCGGCGCGAATGTTATCGCCGCGGACATGATCGGCGAGAATCTCGAGAAGGTGGCGGCGGAGGCGGCGCGCTTGTCGAATGCCGGCGCGCTGCTGCCGGTGACGGCGGACATCCGCAATGCCGAGGACTGCCGGCGGATCGTCGAGGCGGCGGGCACACAGTTCGGAGGCCTCGGCATCCTCGTGAACAACGCGGGCCTTTTGCCATCCTACGCCTATCCCGGCCGGTTCCTGGACGGGGCGCCGCCGGCGAAATTCTGGAACCTGGAAGACGAGGTCATCCAGAACGTCATCGACACCAACTTCGTCGCGCATGACCGCATGACGCGCTACGCCGTGCCGCACATGATCGCCAGAGGATGGGGGCGGATCGTCAGCGTGACGACGCGGCTCAGCACGATGAATCGCACCGGCGGCTCGCCCTACGGCGCGTCCAAGGCGGCGCTCGAGATGGCGTCCGAGATCTGGATGAAGGACCTCGACGGCACCGGCGTCACCGTCAACATCCTCAACCCCGGCGCCGCCGTCGATACGCCGGGCTTCGCCACGCCGGAGGAGAAGCGGGTGGCGACCGCCTCGGGGCGGCTGCACATGATGGATCCGGACAAAATGCGGGCGCCGATCGCGTGGCTCGTCTCCGACGCCACCGACGGCATCAACGGCATGCGCTACGACGCCGTGTCCTGGGACGCTTCGCGCCCCGCCGCGGAGCAGGCCGCGCTGCACGGCCGGCCGCTGGGCTTCCTGCTCAAGCCGAATGCGGATGGCGACGGGCGGGAGGTGCGCGACGACCGGCCTGCGACCGGCACGACGGCGGCCTATCGGCCGGGCCGGTGACGCGGGATCAACCGCGGGTGCCGGCCTTTTGTCCCCGATCGCGCGCGCGGTGTAGGTTTAGAGTCGGATCCGCAGGCTTGAGGCGATGCGCATGAGCGACTGGAGCAAGGTGACCCGGCCAATCCCGGTGCCGAACGAGTGGACGAAGCCCTTCTGGGACGCGGCCAAGCGTGGCGCGCTCGAGCTGCAGCGCTGCCAGCAATGCGGCCATTTCCAGCATCCACCCTACGCCACCTGCGTGAACTGCGTGTCCACCGACCTGAAGTTCGAGCCCGTCCGGGGCCAGGGCGCGATCTACGCCTATACCATCATGTATCACACCGGCGACAAGCGGTTCGCTTCGGCAGTGCCGTATGCGAGCATCATCGTCGAGCTCGACGACGCGCCCGGCGCGCTGATGGCGGGCAACCTGCTGGAGTCGCCCTACACAGAAGCGAAGGTCGGGCGGCGCGTGGAAGTCGTGTTCGAGCGGCTGAACGACGACATCACGCTGCCGCAGTTCCGGCTCGCGCGCGAATAGGGAGAGACGCCGATGTGGGAGAACCGATGCAAGATCGCGGTGAGCGGCGTAGGCTATTCCAAGGTCAGCCGCTCCGCCGAGATCCCGCTGGCCGCGCACGCGCTGGAAGCGGTCAAGGGCGCGGTCGCCGATTCCGGCTTGCAGATGTCGGACATCGACGGGCTCGCGACCTATCCCGAGCTGCCGGCGACCGGCCACGCGGAGGTCGACGGCATCTCCGTCGTCTCGGTCAACTGCATGATGGCGATGCTGAAGCTGCCGAACCTGACCTGGCACATCCAGGTCGGCACGACCAATATCGGTGGCGCGGTGCAGCAGGCGGCCAACGCGCTGCTCGCCGGCGTCTGCAAATACGCGGTCGTGTGGCGGGCGATGCACAATCCGCGCGGCACCTATCAGAACCTGCCCGGTGCCTACGCCAGCGGCGCCACCCAGTTCACCGCGCCCTACGGTTTCGGCGGGCCGGGCCAGGGCATGGCGGTGGCCTACACGCGCTGGCTGGAGCGGCACAACCAGAGCCGCGAGAAGATGGTGACCCTCGCGGTCACGCAGCGCCGCCACACGCAGCACAATCCGCACGCCTATTTCTACGGCACGCCGCTGACGGCCGAGGACTACTTCGCCTCCCGCATGGTCGCCTATCCTTTCTGTCTCTACGACTGCGACATCCCGGTCCAGGGCGCCGTGGCTATCGTGTTGACGACCGCGGACCGCGCGCGCGACCTGAAGCCGACGCCGGCCTACCTCGCGGGCTACGGCCAGCGGCTCCACTTCGAGGTGGCCGGCCGGATCGGCAGCTTGAGCAGCTACATGGAAGGCGGCCGCAGCTCGGCCAAGCTGACCTGGGAACGCTCCGGCTTCTCGCCCAAGGATGTGGACGTGGCGCAGATCTACGACGGTTTCTCCGCCTCGGTGATCTATGGGCTCGAATCCTACGGCTTCTGCGGCGAAGGCGAAGCGCTCGACTTCATCCAGGACGGCCGCATCGAGCTCGACGGCGCGCTGCCGCTCAACACCTTCGGCGGCAGCCTCGGCACCGGGCGCATTCACGGCCTCTGGCATATCATCGAAGGCGCGCTGCAGGCGTCGGGCCGCGCGGGCAGCCGGCAGGTCAAGGACGTCAACGTGTCCTTCGTCGGCGCCAGCGCGCCGATCGTGACCGGCACGACCTTCATCTTCGTTCGGGAGCCGTATTAGAAACGCTAAAATAACAAATCATCCAGGGAGGATTGGTGATGGAAATCGCATTGACACCCATGGAGTTCGCACGGCGCGCGCGCCGGCTCTACGCCGACCGCGAAGCGGTCGTCGACGGCGATTTGCGGCTTACCTATGGCGCGTTCCTGGACCGCTGCGACCGATGGTCGTCGGCGCTGCAGGCCATGGGCGTCGGGCAGGGCGACCGTGTCGCCTATATCGCGCCGAACACCCATTCGCACCTGGAAGCGTATTACGCGGTGCCGCAGATCGGCGCGGTGCTGGTCCCGATCAATTACCGCCTGCTGCCGGACGATTTCGAATACATCATCAACCACTGCGGCGCGAAGGTGGTCTGCGCCCATCCCGACTATGTCGATGCCATCGACGGCATCCGCGACAAGCTGTCGGGCGTCGAGGCCTTCGTTGCGCTGGAAGGCAAAGCGGCGGCGGGGTGGATCGATTACGAAGCGACGCTGGCGTCGCACACGGCCGATTTCGCCGCACCCGAGATCGCCGAATCGGACATCCTGACGATCAACTACACGAGCGGCACGACGGCGCGGCCCAAAGGCGTGATGATCACCCACCGCAACGCCTATATGAACGTCATGGGCACGCTGGTGCATCACCATTTGACGCCGGGCGACCGGTATCTCTGGACCCTGCCGATGTTCCACGCCAACGGCTGGACCTTCACCTGGATCAACACGGCTCGCGGCATGGCCAATGTCTGTCTCAGGCGCGTGGAGCCGGCGCTGATCTTTCAGCTCATCCGGGACGAAAACATCACCATGTTCTGCGCCGCGCCGACTGTCCTCATCGGCATCGCCAACGCACCGGCGGAGCTCATGGAAGGGGCGCCGCGCGGCGTCCGCCTTTTTACCGCGGGCGCCCCGCCCGCCGCGGCGACGATCGAGCTGGTTGAGCGGAAGCTCGGCTGGGAGCTGACTCATGTCTACGGGCTCACCGAGACGGCGCCGTTCATCACCGTCTGCGAAGCGCGGCCCGAGCATCAAAATCTGTCGCTCGAGGAACGCGCCCGGATCAAGGCGCGCCAGGGGGTCGAGCTGGTGAGCTCGGGCGAGCTTCGAGTCGTGGACGAAGCCGGGAACGAAGTTCCGCAGGATGGCGCGACGCTAGGCGAGATCACGGTGCGCGGCAACGTCGTCATGAAGGGCTACTACAACGATCCGGACGCGACGAACGCGGCCATCCGGGACGGCTGGTTCCATTCCGGCGACGCCGCCGTCGTGCATCCCGACGGCTACGTCGAAATCCGGGACCGCTTCAAGGACGTCATCATCAGCGGCGGGGAGAACATCTCGTCGGTCGAGGTTGAGGGCTGCCTGCTGCGTCATCCGGCCGTGATGGAAGTCGCGGTCGTCGGCATGCCGCACGAAAAATGGGGCGAGGCGCCGCACGCCTTCGTCATCCTGCGGCCCGGCGCGAAGGCGACGGAGGACGAGCTGAAGCTGCACGTGCGGAACAGCCTTGCCCATTTCAAGACGCCGCAATGGGTGAGCTTCGTCGACGAGCTTCCGAAGACGGCGACGGGCAAGGTGCAGAAGTTCGTGCTGCGGGGCGGCAAGGCCGGGATTGCCCGGCAGTAGCCGCGCGGCCGCGGCTCAGATCACGCCGTCGTCGGCCAGCGCCGCGATCTCCTTCGACGACAGGCCGAGCAGCTCGCCGTAGACGTAGTCGTTGTCCTCGCCGTAGCAGGGCGCGCCGCGGTCGATGCGGCCGCCGATATAGGCGGGGCTCTTGCTCAGCTTGACCGGCACCTCGGCGATCGGCCAGCGGCCGATCTTGGTGCCCGTGACCTCGGTGAGCCATGCGAGCTCGGCAAGCTGCGGGTCGTGGTCGCAGCGGTCCTCGGCGGTCTGGCACACGCCGGCCGGCACGCCGGCTTTCTGCAGCGCATGCATCATCGCGTAGGCCTCGCCCGATTTCGTCCACTCACCGACAGCCGCGTCGAGCGCGTCCTGGTGCGCCAGCCGGCCGGCGAGATCGGCGAAGCGCGCGTCGGCGAGCCATTCGGGACGCCGCGCGACCTCGGCCAGCGCGCGCCATTCCGCGTCGTCGAAGCAGGCGATGGCGATCCATCGGTCGTCGCCCGCGCAGGGATACGCGCCATGCGGCGCCGCCGGCTTGTTGGGCGAGCGGTTGCCGGTGCGCGACCAGATGCGGTCGTTGGCCGACCAGTCGAGCAGTGTGGTGCCGTTGATGAACAGCCCGACCTCGGTCTGCGAGGCGTCGATCCACTGTCCCTCGCCGGTGCGGTCGCGATGATAAAGACCTGTCAGCATGGCGAGCGCGAAGCTGTAGGCGCCCATCCAGTCGAGGTAGGAGTAGCCCCAGCCCGCCGGCATGGCCGGCTCGGGCAAGCCCGACATCTCGGACAGGCCGGCGAAGGAATTGGCCACCGGGCCGACGGTGCGGAAGCGCCCGTAGGTGCCCTGCGCGCCCATGCCGGACTGCTGCACATAGATGATGTCGGGCTTGATCGCGCGCAGCGCGTCGTAGCCGAGGCCCCAGCTGTCGAGCACGCCGGGCGAGAAGCCTTCCGCGACGATGTCGGACATGGCGACGAGGCGGCGTGCGATCTCCAGCCCCTTCGGGTGCCGGACGTTGAGCGAAATTCCCCGCTTGCCGGGGTTCTTGTTGTTGAACTGCCCGCCCATGTCGGAATCGTTCACGGCGGGCAGGGGCGCGGTCGCCTTCTCGCGCGCGGCGCGGCCGCCGACCGGCGCCATCGCGGCCATGCGCGTGTCCGGATGGCTCTTCAGTTCGACCTTGATGCTCTCCGCGCCGAGCGCGCTCAGGAAGCGCGTGCCGCCGGCCGAAGCGAGGAACCAGGTGAAATCCAGGATGCGGATGCCGTTCAGCGGAAAGGGCTTGCCGCGCGGCGACAGGCCTTCGGCGTCCGGCGCCCGCGGCGTCGCGCTGATCACCGGCGCACCCTGCGTGGGCGGCGCGTCCACCGTCGCCGCGTCCTCGTTCAAGAGCGGCGCTCGCCGGCCCTCGGACCAGCCGGTCGCGGTGCCGATCCACTTGCTCGTCGCGTAGCGGAAGGACCGGCCGAGCTCCGGATGCGCGATGTCGGTGACGCTCTTGCGCGCGATCCAGTGCGGGTCGAGCGCGTTCTCATGCGGCTTGCGCAGCGGCGCCCAGAGCATGCCGAGCTGCTGCGCCTCGCGCCACGGAATATTCGCGTAGGTGAAGCAGCGCACGAAGCGCTGCACCGCTTCCATCGCCGGGTCGCGCTTGCCCTGGTCGGGCGCGGTGCCGGGAACGAAGCGACCGCCGCCCCGCACGGCGGTTTGCTCGGGATCGAGGCCGGACTCGATGCCGTAGCGCTCGAGCAGCTCGATCAGCCGCTTGCCGTCGTCCGGCCGGGTGCCGAGATTGGCCATCACCCACCGCCCGTCCTTCGTATGCGCGATCGTCGGGTGCGGCGAGACCGTTTCGCGGGCGTGGCGGCAGGTCTGGCGGTAGACCGGCGCGCGCCGCATGACCCAGGACATCAAATCGACCTCGGTGCATTTCGCGACCGCCTCATGCACCGCGCAGGAGAGGCGCTGCCCCTGGCCCGTGCGGAAGCGGAACAGCAGCGCGGCGAGGATCGCCATGCTGAGCTGCTCGCCGGCGACGTGGTAGGCGTGCCACATCTGCGGCGCGATCGGCGGCAGGTCGTAGGTGCCGTCGGGCGCCGGGTCGTAGCCGCAATTCATCATCACGCCGCCGAGCGCGAGATGCACCAGGTCCGAGGCCTTGAAGTTGCTCCAGGGGCCGTGGTCGCCGAAGGGCGTGACGCGCGCGGTGATCAGGGTGGGGAACTGCTGTTCCAGCGCCTGCGCGCTGAATCCCCATTCGTCGAGCTGCCCCTTCGGCGTGGACTCGAGCAGGATATCGGCGCCGGCCAGCAGCGACCGGAAATGCGCGTGATCTGTTTCCTGGTCGAGGTCCAGCGTGATCGAGCGCTTGCCCCGGTTGTACTGCCAGAAGAAGAGCGAGCGCTCGGGACCTGGCTTGTCCTCGTAGAACGGCCCGATGCGGCGCGTCGGGCTGCCGCCCGGCGGCTCGACCTTGACCACGTCGGCGCCCAGGCCCGCTAGCGTCAGCCCGCAGTATTCCGCCTGCTCGTCCGCCAGCTCGATGACCCGGATGCCCGCCAGCGCCCCCGGCCGGGCGGCGGAGTCGGCGGCGACGGGGCGTTCTTCGTTTGCAGCCATGTGTCTGTCCAATCCGCCGGTGTGCCTGTTAAAGCCCGAGCCCGCCGTCGAGCAGGATCGTCTGCCCGGTCATGTAATCCGACGCGCTGCAGGCAAGGTAAAGCGCCAGCAGGCCGGTCTCGCGGAGCTGGCCGATACGCCCGAGCGGCACCTCGGCCTTCGCCCGCGCGACGGAGCGCTGCATGCGTTCTTCGCCGCCCGTCAGGATGTCGGGGAACAGGCCGGGCGCCATGCAGTTGACCTGGACGCCGTGGGGCGCCCATTCGAGCGCGAGCGACCGCGTGAAGCCGGCGAGCGCGGTCTTGGCGGTGGTGTAGAGCACCATGTCGCGGCCGCCCTGATGCGCGGTCCAGGCGGCGACGTTGATCACCTTGCCGGATTTCCGCGCCAGCATGTGCGGCCCGACCGCGCGCGTGGTCAGCAGCGCCTCGGTGAGGTTGATGTCCATGATGAAGCGCAGGTCCTCGTCCGAGATCGTCGACCCGGCGCTGTCCGTCCCGGGCAGCCCGACCAAGGGCTTGCGGATCGAATCACCGAGCGCGTTGACCAGCACGTCGATCCGCCCGAGCTCGGCGAGGACCTGGTCGACCGCGCCCTTCACGCCGGTCGGCGTCATCATGTCGGCGATGATCGGAACCGCGCGCCGGCCCGTCGCCGCCGCGATCTCCGCGGCCAGTGGTTCGACATATTTCGGGGTCAGCGCGTTGATCGCGACGTCGGCACCGGCCTCCGCGAGCACCTGCGCGATGCCCTTGCCGATCCCGCGCCCGGCGCCGGTGACGAACGCAACTTTCCCCGTCATGTCGAACTCGGCAAGGGTCATGGTCCGGCCTCCGGCAAAATGGCTGCAGCGTGCGCCGATGCATTATCGATCACGCGGCGGTTGCGGCACAAGTTGAGGCCGGCTCGTTCACGGCGCCTTTCGATAGAGCGGCGCGCGGCGGCGCACGCGGTCGAGCAGCGACCAGTCGACTTGCTCGACGGTGTAGCCGAGCGGATGGGGCGGGCGCAGGGCC
>CAZPFL010000013.1:0-39718 GCA_964585785.1 uncultured Rhodospirillaceae bacterium | reverse complement strand
GGCGTCGGCTCGCCCGACATCACCTATTCCATCTGCAAGGGCGAGACCTGGTTCCGCGTCGGCGAGACCGTCCGCTACGACCTGGAGGGTGCGCTGCCGCCGGGCGTCTTCACCAAGGACGTCTTCCTCCACATGGCCGGCCAGTACGGCAACCATGCGACCATGAATATCGAGTTCGGCGGCCCAGCATTGCCCGGCCTCTCAATGAACGCGCGGCGCACGCTGACGACGATGGGGGCAGAGCTCAGCGTCGAGTTCGCCACCTTCGAGCCGGACGACGTCATGTTGGACTACGTCCGCGCGCGGACCGACAAGCCGTTCGAAGCGCAATGGCCGGACGAGGACGCGAACTATCTCGACCGCCGCACGATCAGCCTCGACAAGATGGAGCCGCTGGTGGCGCTGCCGGATACCGTGCTCAACAATTCGCGGAGGGTTGGCGAAGTGGCGGGCACGGCCGTCGATCAGGCCTTCATCGGCTCCTGCGCAAACGGCACGCTGGAGGATTTCGCGATCGCGGCGCGCATCCTCGACGGCCGCCGCGTCAGCTCGAACACGCGGCTGATCGTGACGCCGGGAACGCAGAACATCTATCGCGAGGCGATGCGGCTCGGCTACGTGCAGACGATCGCCGAAGCCGGCGCCGTGGTCACCAACGCGACCTGCGGCGCCTGCGGCGGCGGCAGCCTGGGCGTGCTCGGCCCGGGCGAGACCTGCATCACGGCCAGCACGCGTAACTTCAAGGGCCGCATGGGCGACCCGTCGGCGCGCATCTTCATGGCGTCGCCGGCCACCGTCGCGGCCTCGGCGATCGCCGGCAAGATCGCGAACCCGCTGGAGTATTTCCAATGACCGCCGATGAGACGATGGTTTTCCGCGGCCGCGTGTGGGTGGTCGGGGACAACATCAACACGGATCTGATCCTGCCGATCCAGGCCTACTACCTGACGATCGCCGAGCAGCCGAAATGGGTCTTCTCCGCCAACCGGCCGGGCTGGTCCGAGCAGGTGCAGAAGGGCGACATCCTGATCGGCGGCAAGAATTTCGGCATGGGGTCGAGCCGGCCGGCCGCACGCTCGCTGAAGAATCTGGGCCTCGCCTGCGTCGTCGCCGAGTCGATCAACGGGCTGTTCTATCGCAATGCCGTCAACTTCGCCTTTCCGGCACTGGAAGCGCCTGGCGTCTCGGCGATCTTCGAGGAAGGCGACACGGCGGAGGTCCTGTTCGAGGAATTCCGCGTCCGCAACACCCGCACCGGCAAGGAGTGCCGCGGCGGTGCCATGCCCGCGCCGCTGCTCAACATCCTCAAGGCGGGCGGCATCTATCGGCTGCTCGAGAAGGAAGGCAAGATCGCGCCGGTCGCGAGCTGACGCTCGGCGTTCAGACCGGGTTCGCCCCGACCGAAAGCCCGCCGCAGACATAAAGCGTCTGCCCCGTGACGTATTCGGAACGCGCGTCCATGAAGAAGGCGACGGCATTCGCAACGTCTTCCGGCTCTCCAATCCGGCCAAGCGGAATGGACGCGATCAGTTTCCGGGTTTCCGGCGCGTCCGGCGCATTGCCCTTGCGGAAAAGCTCGGTTGCGACCGGTCCGGGCCCGACGGCGTTCACCGTGATGCGGTGCGGCGCCAATTCGAGCGCCCAGGTCCGCGTCAGCGAAACGAGGGCGCCTTTGGTCGCGCCATAGACCGAGCGTTGTTGCCGGCCGAGCGCGGTTCGACTGGCGATATTGACGATGCGGCCGCGCCCGAGCGCCTTCATGCGCCGGGTCGCCGCTTGCGCGCAGCGGATCGCGCCTTCGAGATTCACCGCAATACCACGCCGGATGTCGTCTTCCGTCGTCTCCTCCAGGGACGCGACGACGGAAATACCGGCGTTGTTCACGAGGCCGGCGATGGCGTAGCGCGCCGCAACCGTCTCAAAGGCTTCATCGACGCTGTCGCGCTTCCGCACGTCGGCTTTGACGAACGGGAATTCCCGCGCCTCGTCCTCGGGCTCCTGCAGGTCGAGATTGACCACCTCATGCCCTTCGGAAGCGAGGCGCCGGGCGCAGGCGAGGCCGATCCCTCTACTGGCGCCCGTCACCACGATGCAGTCCGTCATGATGCGTCCTCCCTGATTGGGGCCTTGCGGCCTTGTCTTTGCCAGCGACCAGAACGCCGGATCGCCTCACTATAAGATGTGTCGTCGTGAAGCACGAAGCTTGCTACGTCCCCCCTGTTCACCCGGCCTGCGGGTGCGATAGGTTGGCGCCGCCATGCCCATTCTCTTCCTCCGCGACATCCACCTGACCTTCGGCGGCACGCCGCTGTTCGAAGGGGCGGAGCTGTCCGTGGAAGCGGGCGACCGGCTGGCGCTGGTCGGCCGCAACGGATCCGGCAAGTCGACGCTGCTGAAGGTCGCCGCGGGTCTGATCCAGCCCGACTCGGGCGAGCGCTTCCTGCAGCCCGGCGTGACTTTGCGCTATCTGCCGCAGGAGCCGGACCTCGGCGGGTTCGCGACCACGCTCGACTTCGTGGCGGCCGGTCTTAGCCCGGTCGATGGGCGTCATCGCGCGGAGGCCTTGCTGCAGCAGCTCGGCCTGAGCGGCGCGGAAGCGCCGGAGCGGCTTTCGGGCGGCGAGGCGCGGCGCTGCGCGCTGGCCCGCGCGCTTGCGCCCGAGCCCGACATCCTGCTGCTGGACGAGCCGACCAACCATCTCGACCTGCCGGCGATCGAGTGGCTGGAGAAAGAGCTGGCGGGTATTCGCTCGGCGCTCGTGCTGATCAGCCACGACCGGCGTTTCCTCTCGACCCTGTCGCGCGCCACGATCTGGCTGAACCTGGGCGTGACCCGGCGGCTCGACCGCGGCTTCGCCCAGTTCGAGTCCTGGCGCGACGAGGTGCTGGAGCAGGAGGAGGTGGCGCGGCACAAGCTCTCGCGGAAGATCGCGGCCGAGATGGACTGGCTGCACAAAGGCGTGACGGCGCGCCGCAAGCGCAACCAGGGCCGGCTGCGCGCCCTGCATGCGCTGCGGGCGGAATGGCGGGAACAGCGCCGGCCCACCGGGACCGTCACGCTGGAAGCGACCGCGGGCGAGCTCTCCGGCAAGCTGGTGGCTGAGGCGAAAGGCATTTCCAAGTCCTTCGGCGGGCGGCCGGTGGTGCGCGATTTCTCGCTTCGCATTCAACGCGGCGACCGCCTCGGCATCGTCGGCCCGAACGGCGCGGGCAAGACGACGCTGATCAATCTCCTGACCGGCGTGCTGCCGCCCGATACGGGCACTGTGCGGCTCGGCGCCAACCTGCAGATGGTGACCCTCGACCAGAAGCGCGAAAGCCTCGATCCGGCGAGCACGCTTTCCGACGCGCTGACCGGCGGGCGGGGCGACACGGTGATGGTCGCAGGCGAATCACGCCACGTCGTCGGCTACATGAAGGATTTCCTGTTCGCGCCCGAGCAGGCCCGCACGCCGGTGAGCGCGCTGTCGGGCGGCGAGCGGGGACGTTTGATGCTGGCGCGCGCGCTGGCGCGGCCGTCGAACCTGCTGGTGCTCGACGAGCCGACGAACGATCTCGATCTCGAGACGCTGGACCTGTTGCAGGAGATGCTGGCGGACTATGCCGGCACAGTGATCGTCGTCAGCCATGACCGTGATTTTCTCGATCGCGTCGTTACCGCGACGCTCGTGTCCAACGGCGACGGAAGGTGGACGGTCTACGCCGGCGGCTATAGCGACATGGTCGCACAGCGCGGTGCGGCCGCGTCCGATGAAACGGCGCCGAAGGCGCGCAAGGCGACGGTGGGCGCGAAACCGGCAGAACGCACGCAATCGGCGTCGGAGCGCCGGCGCGGGCTGTCCTTCAAGGAGAAGCACGCGCTGGAAAAGCTGCCGGGCCGGATTGAGGCGCTGCAGGCCGAGATGGGCCGCTTACAGGTCGTGCTCGCCGATCCTGGCCTTTACGCGCGCGACCCAGCGGCTTTCGAGACTGCCGCGGCGGCCCTGCGGACGGCGGAGGCGGCGCATGCGGCGGCCGAGGAAGAATGGCTCGCGCTCGAGCTGAAACGCGAGGAAGCGGAAGGGGCCTGAGCCGCACGAATGTCAATTTGACGGGGGACAGAGGGGGATAGGATCGTTGCAAGCAGTTGATAGGACCGCGCCGCGATGACGGGGCTCGCGGAGGCGGAGCGCGTATTGCGCAACACGTTCGGATTCGACGCGTTTCGCGCCGGGCAGGACGACGTGATCGAGGCGGTGCTGTCGGGCAGTGATGTCCTTGCCGTCATGCCCACGGGAAGCGGCAAGTCGCTCTGTTATCAACTCCCCGCGTTACTGCGCGACGGGCTGACGGTGGTCGTCTCGCCGCTGATCGCCTTGATGCGCAACCAGGTCGCGGCGCTTCGCGCCTTCGGCGTTCCCGCGGCAAGCCTGAACTCGGCGAACGACCCCGAGGAAAACCGGGACGTCCTGGCGCGGATCGCGGACGCAACGCTGCGGCTTATCTACATCGCGCCGGAGCGCCTGGCGCGACCGGACACGCGAGCCCTGCTCAAACGGTCGCGCGTCACGCTGCTGGCGGTCGACGAGGCGCATTGCATCTCGCAATGGGGGCATGATTTCCGGCCGGAATACCTGACCCTCGGCGCCTTGCCGGAAGAGCTCGGCGGAGTGCAGACCATCGCGCTGACGGCGACGGCGGACGCGGCGACTCGGGCTGACATTCTCGAGCGGTTGTTCCGCGCGCCGCCGACGGTCTTCGTGCACGGCTTCGACCGGCCGAACCTGCGGCTGACGATGCGTCCGAAGTCTTCCGCGCGCCGGCAGGTCATGGATTTTGTCAAGCAGCACCAAGGTCAGAGCGGCATCGTCTATTGCAGCTCGCGCAAGCAGACCGAGCAGCTTGCGGACGATCTCTGCCGCGCCGGGGTCAATGCAGTGCCCTATCACGCCGGGCTGGACCCGGCCGTCCGCGCGCGCAATCAGGATTTTTTCCTTCAGGAAGACGGCGTGGTGGTTTGCGCGACCATCGCTTTCGGTATGGGCATCGACAAGCCGGACGTCCGTTTCGTCTGCCACGCCGCCTTGCCCAAGAATATCGAGGGTTATTATCAGGAAATCGGCCGCGCGGGCCGCGACGGACTGCCGGCGGACACGCTCGCGCTCTACGGCCTGGACGACATTCGTCTCCGCCGCACGCAAATCGAGGAGAGCGATTTGTCGGCGGACCAGAAACGCGTCGAACGGCAACGGCTCAACGCGCTGGTCGCGCTATGCGAAGCGCCGCGCTGCAGGCGGCAGACGCTGCTCGCCTATTTCGGCGAGAAGACGCCGCCGTGCGGCAACTGTGATCTCTGCATCGAAGGTGTCGAGGTGGTCGACGGCACGATCCCCGCGCAGAAGGCGCTGTCCGCGATCGCGCGCACGGGCGAGCGGTTCGGCACGGAACATCTCATCAGCCTGCTGTGCGGCGACGAGACCGATTCGATCATCCGCTTCGGTCACGACCAGCTGCCGACCTTCGGGGTCGGGAAGGATCAATCGAAGAATGAATGGCGGTCGATCTTCCGCCAGCTCTACGCCGCGCAGGTCATCGCGCTCGATATCACCAATTACGGCCGCTGGATGATCACGCCCGAAGGTCGCGACGTTCTCAAGGGCAAAGCCGGCGTCGAGCTGCGCAAGCTGGCGCTCGGCCCGTCGCGCGGCAACGGTGGCGGCGGCCGATCCGCGCTGCAGGACCTTTCCGGTGTGGACCTGGCGCTGTTCGAGGCGCTGCGGTCGCAGCGGCGCGAGCTCGCCCAGGCGCAGGGCGTGCCCGCCTATGTCGTCTTCCCGGATCGAAGCTTGAGCGAGATGGCACAGGCCAAGCCGACGACGCTGAGCGCGATGCGCGAGGTCCATGGCGTGGGCGAGGCAAAGCTTGCGCAGTATGGAGAGGCATTTCTCGGCGTCATCCGGCGGCACGTGCCGCCGGACTGATCGACGAAGAGAGGCATTCCAGCCCGGCCGATCGTCGTCCGGCGGGGGCGCTCCCGGAATTGGCGGCGCAGATCGAACGTTTATTTTCCGATGCCTGCTGCTGCGATCGGAACCGTTCCATCGTTGGTGTTTCCTACACGTGCTTCGCCGTCGTGATCGGGCATTCGCTCGATCACCGCTGACGGTGGCGTCGCTGCTCAACCTTTTAATTGCCAGCGGTCTATTTACCGACCGGTTGCGGGCGAGTTCTACGCCGCGAAACGGTCGGTCGGTGTGGTCATGGCCCTGGCGATCACAACGGTTATTGCCACGACGATCGGCTCGGCCCGAATTGCGGTCGCCAGCCACGTCGCCCTGTGGCCGGCGACGTCCGACTATCAAGTGGCCTTGATCGTCGCCGCGATATTCGTCGCGCTTGGGGGCATCAGCGCTCTCGCCGCTATTTCCAGGATTAGACGTTCCTTCGGTAGCCCGGATCGGGATCGTGTCCCGCTTTCGATACCGGATCACGCGCGTTCCCGGCCCGAGCGGCAGCGAAGACCCGCTCGTGTGGCTGATCGTGACGGGCGCGCAGTCGCCGGCTGTGATGTTGATTCTAGCGCTGGGCATCGTTGCCGGAGCATGACGAAACGATCGAGGAAGGACTGAGCCAATCCCTGCGATTGGGTCATGACGTGTGCGGCGGATCCGTCAAAACAAACCGGCTCAGCTGTCCACCTCGCGCGTCAGGAACCCGGCGAAGATATGCAGCGTCGGAAAATTCGTGCAGACGGCGCTGACGATGATAAGCATGGGCACGGCCATCATCGCGCCCGGCATTCCCCACAGCCAGCCCCAGAAGATCACGCTGACGAAGACGACGACCGGATTGAGCGACAGACGCTTGCCGAGGATGCTGGGCGTCACGAACTGAGATTCCGTGAGATTGGAGGCGGCATAGACGAGCGGCGCAATCATCGCATGGCTCAGGGGATCGAACGTAATGATCGCCACGACGGATACGACAGAAAGTCCGACCAGGGCGCCGATATAAGGAATGAAATTCAGCAGAGCCGCCATAACGCCCCATAGCAAGGCGTTAGGAAGCCCGATCGCGTAAAGGCCGAGCCCGATAACGACACCTAGACTCGCATTGATGATCGTGATCGTCCGCAGATAGACCGAGACGTCCTGTTCGACGTCGCGCCAAATGGAAAGGGCACGCTTCTTTTCCGAGAGGCGCGGCATGGCGGTGACGAGCTTGAATTTGAAGACATCGCCCGAGGCGAGTAGGAAGAACAGCAACACGATCGTGACGCCGAGCTGGATCATGACCGCTTGCATGGTGCCGACCATTTGCTTCAGGAAGTTGGGCGAGTTGACGACCACATCTCGGTTCGGTGCCCGCCTGCCGGTGCCGCTAGCGTTGGCCAGCGCTTCGACCTGCTCGGATGCCTTTTTCACCTGCTCGACCGGGCGCTTGATGTCCTTCAGCTTGCGGTCCAGTTGGGTGAGGACTTTCGGCGCGCGGTTGAGCCAGCCGGAGGCCGCGCCCGACAGTGTCACGATCCCGGCCGAAAGCGCGGCAACGATCATCAGGATAACGAGCCCGCCCGTCACTGCGGATGGAATACGCTTTCGCGACAGCGTTCGGACGATCGGCGCGAATACCAGGTTCAGGATGATTGCTGCGGCGATCGGGATCATGAAATCGCGCGCAAAGTACAATGTATAGAGAGTCGCGAGCAGCAGCACGCCGGAAAGAGCTACCGTGACGAACCGCGCGTAGGATCGCGACGGCCAGCAGTCAATCAGCGCATAGGGCTCACTGTGCAGCGAGTCTTGCAACGGGCTGGTCATCGATATGTCCTTTCGCGTGGATGCGGTCCGGTTTGGCCCGGCGCCATCCTGTGCCGGCACCAGTAGCAGCACCGCTGTCGGCATGCCTTGGGACGCTACTATTTAACGGTCGCGTTGCCTTCGCCCTGTGTGCTCGCTTCGAGGCTTGAACGTGCGGCGGTCTGATTGGTTCCGGTGTTCTGCCCTGGCGCCGCGGCAAGGCGAGCACCGGGAACCGGCCCGTCCGTTGCGCGTTCTTGTCGCAACGTGAACGGACACAGGAGAAGGAATCCATGTTGAAGAAATCCCTGCTCGCCGCGACCTGCCTGGTTACGATGACGAGCATGGTTTCGGCCGCATCCATGACGCCGGGCTCGCACGCCGCTCCCGGACAGCAGCTGGCGGCTGCCGATGCCGCGACGAAGGTGACGCGCCAGAGTCCGGACATGATCCGCGCCAGTGAATTCATTGGCGAGACGGTTCGCAACGGCAAAGGCGACGAGATCGGCTCGGTCGACGACCTGATCCTCAATCGCGGCAACAAGGTTCTCTATGCCGTGATCTCGGTCGGCGGCTTCCTCGGCATCGGCGACAAGCTGGTTGCGGTGCCGTTCCAGGATCTGAAATTCGGCGCGAAGGACGTGAAGGGCGTCGTCATCTACGACACGTCCAAGGCGCAGCTCAAGGCGCAGCCCGCCTTCACCTATGCCGACGCGAGTAGCGAAACCTCGCGCGAACACTATATGCGCTCGGCGGAGCGGAAGGTGGACCGCTGGCAGGATCGCATCGGCAAAGGCATGGAGAACGCGAAAAGCAACGCCAAGGAAATGAAAAAAGACGCGTCCAATCGGGTCGATGCGGCCTGGAAGAACGTGCAGGAGCAATGGACGGCGCTGAAGAATGCATCCGGCGACGCCTGGCAGGGCGCCAAGAAGAAGTTCAACGACGCCATGGCAGACCTGCAGAAGGCATGGGACGACGCGACGTCCTGATAGCGCGCGCCGCAAACGCCTCTCAACGGCCCCGCGGCACGGAGGATCACTCCGTGCCGCGGTTGTTTTTGGGCGGTCTCACCGGCGATGTGGTTTGGGGGGTACAGCAGAATTGAAAAAAGCGGATGCGAAGAGGGCGTGCCCTCCCGCATCCGAGGTGGAGGTTATGGGGAAGGGCGGGCTTAGCGCCAGACGGGCTTGCCCAGATCGACGTCCTTCTTCTTCGTAAGGGCGCCTGTCGCTGCGCCGGCCGCGCCGCCGAGCAATGCGCCGGTGCCCGGCGCGCCCAGAAGCGCACCGCCGACGGCGCCCGCGCCCGCGCCGATCGCGCCGCCGCTGAGCGCGCGGTCGGTCTTCGTTTCGCCGCAGGCCGTCAGCCCGACCATCGCGGCAAGGCACAGTGTTCCGATCGTCAGTCGCGTCGACATTCTTGATCTCCTCTCGCTAAGCGTTGCGCGGAGCTTGCTCCGCCGAGGCACCGCTGCCTCGTCGCGCGCGGCGTTCTCGTTGCGAGCGGCGTCGCCGAGGCTTGGATAGCGGCGCTGGACTATTCGTGAAACGCACAGCCTGCAGTGGCGTTCCCCATCGCGGGAAAACGAATGGCGCCGTTCGCTCCTTCGGCGAAGGCCGCCCCGCCGGCATGCGCCAACCGCAGGATGGAACGGCGCTGCGGCCGTGACGTTCTCTTAGGGTGACAGGCGACACATCGGCGTCGCGATCCCGCATCGAACGCGAAGGAACGCGGATGCGGGGGATCATCATCAACGTGAAGAATCAAGGAAGGAAATCATGCTCGGCTGGGCGCTTTTATTTCTTATTGTCGCGATCATCGCTGGCATATTCGGATTCGGCGGCGTCGCCGCCGCATCTGCCGGGATCGCGAAAATTCTGTTCGTCATCTTCCTCATTCTTTTGGTGGCGAGCCTTGTCATCCACGTCGTGCGCGGGCGCGGCCCTCCGCTCTGATCCTGCTGCGAAACGATGAAACCGGGAACCCGATGCTGGTTCGGCGTAGCGCGGTCAATGCGCCGCGGCGCCGACGATCCAAGCCGAGCACGGCTATGGCAACGGACCTTCACCAACTGAATGCGCTAACGTGGTTTGGCCCCACCTTCCTCGAGGTGGCGGGACGTCTCCTTCTGGCGACGGCGCTCGGGATGGTCCTTGGGCTCGATCGAGAAGCCCATAACAAGCCCGCCGGCGTGCGCTCTCATATGCTGGTTTCACTCGCCTCGGCGTCGCTGACGCTGATGACCTTTGCGATGGTCGACATAGCCAACGGCTTTGGCGATGCGGTACGGACCGATCCGTTGCGCCTTATTCAGGCGGTCGTCGCGGGGATCGCATTCCTTGGCGCTGGCGCCATTATCCAGGGACGGGGGCGCGTGACCGGCATCACGACCGGGGCCAGCCTGTGGGTCGCGGGTGCCATCGGCATCGCATCGGGCCTCGGCCGGTACGCATTGGCCGGCCTCACTACCGTGTTGGCGTTCGTCATACTCTATTTTCTCGGGAGGCTGGAGACGCGGCTGAAAAAAGATGGATCGAAAGACCGGCAGTGATCGCCGCGGTAGGACCGGAGGGCGTCCGCGCCTCCGCGGGTCAGCAGCGTTCCACGTCGCAGCTGAACATGTATCCCGCGCCACGAACCGTCTTGATCAGTACGGGCCGTTTCGGGTTCGGTTCGATCTTGCGGCGCAGGCGGCCGATCTGCACGTCGATGCTGCGATCGAACGGCGCCGCTTCGCGATTGTAGACGATGTCGAGAAGCTGGTCGCGGCTCAGGACGCGGTTGGGGCGCTCCACGAAGGCCAGGAGAAGATTGAATTCGCCCGCCGACAGCTCGATGGGCTCGTCGCCGGGCGAGAACAGCTCGCGGCGCCGTGGGTCGAGCAGCCAACCGGAGAAACGCAACGAGCCATCATTTTCGTCGTCCTCGCCCGACAGAGATGCCTCCCCGTCGGCGCGAACCTCGCTCCGCCGGATAAGGCTGCGAAGTCGGGCCAGCAGCTCGCGCAGGTGGAAGGGCTTGGGCAGGTAATCATCGGCGCCAAGCTCCAACCCTGCGACGCGGTCGACCAGGTCGTCCTTTTGACTGAGCAGGATGATCGGGATTTCGCTCGCCTGCCGCAGCTCCATTACGAGATCGAAGCCGGATTCTCCCGGCAGGCGCACGTCGAGGATGACGACGTCGGCCGGGTCCGTCTCCAGCGTCTGTCGCATTTGCGCGCCGTCTTCCGCCGTCGTTACGCGGAACCCCTCACCCGCAAGGTAGTCTTTAACAGAAGATCGAATCTCGGGGTCATCGTCCACCACGAGCACGTGCGGCGGTTGATTCATATAGGGATTCGCTCCTGAAGAAGGCACGGCGTGCCGGAACCGGGACGGCCGAGCGAATGCATTCCAATTGTTACAAATGTAACCAATGGGGCCGGTCCCGTTACACTATGTTACCGGATTTTCGCTTTCCTGCCATCGTCTCGTCGATTTGCCTGCCTAGGGTTAACGGCATCGGATGACCGACGATGTCGTCCGTGAATGACTTTATAAAGAGTAAGGACTTGGAGGTTCAGATGAATCAGGTATACGCGGAAATCGAGGGATTCGTGCCGCAACTTCGCCGGTATGCGCTGGCGTTGTGCCACAACCCGACAGCGGCGGACGACCTGGTCCAGGAAAGCGTCGCCCGGGCACTGACAAAATCCGATTTGTTCAACACGGGCACCAATCTGCGTGCATGGCTCTTCACGATCATGCACAACGTCCATATTTCGAATGGTCGGCGCCAGAAATACATCGGCATGCCGATCGACCCGGACATTGTCGCCGCGAAGCTGTCGACACAGCCGACGCAGGAGGCGCCGCTGGTCATGAAAGCGCTGAACAAGGCGCTGCAGGTCATCCCCGACACGCAGCGCGTGGCCGTGATCCTGGCCGGTGTCGAAGGGATGTCCTACGAGGAGATCTCGGTGCAATTGAACGTGCCGGTCGGCACGGTCAAGTCGCGCGTCTCGCGCGGCCGGGAGGCCTTACGAAAGGTGCTTCATGGCCGCGAGAGGAGCTGGCATCAGCGAGATCGGACGGACCGCCGGAAGCGTCTTGTCAGCCAGCACGGGCGTCCGTCCCACCACCGCCGGGATGCGGCAGCGATGCGGGCCGAACGGTACGGCTGTTAAGGCGTAGCGACCCTTTATCGTGGATTGTGGCGGGCCGAAAGGCCCGCCACAATTCCTTTCAGGCCAGTTGCCGGCGCAGGAACGCCTTCATCAGGGCGATTGCGCGATCCGTCTCGGGGCCCGGCTCGCGCGCGAAGGCGTGCGGCATGTCCGGAAATAGCTCCCGCTCGATCGCGCCGCCGGCGGCGCGATAACTCGCGACGAAGCGCTCGGAGATCGACAGCGGCACGTTGTCGTCCTTGGTGCCCTGCAGGATCAGCACGGGCGGCAGGGCGGTGTACTCGCCGCGCTCGAGGACCAGCTGCGGATTGCCCTCCTTCATCGCGGCTTCGGTCTGGAAGTAATTTTCCGATGACTTCATAAGACGCTCCGGTCCCGATTCCTTGGCGTAGAGGTAGCGGGCATAGGAGTCCAGCACCGGCCAGCCGGTGATGGCATAGCGCAGTGTCGCGTCCTCGTCCGCGCTGTTGGATACGGGAATTGCCGCAAAGCGCGGATCGTTCGGTTTCAAAGCGCTCAGCATCAGCGTATGTCCGCCGCTCGACGTGCCGAGGCCGCCGACGCTCGCAGGGTCGGCGTTGAGCGCGGCGGCGCGTGCCTTCAGCCAGCGCGTGCCGTAATTCGCGTCCACCACCTGGGCGGGGTAGGGATGCTGCGGGGCCTGGCGGAACTCGATCGCGGCGACCAAGATGCCGCTTTCTGCGAGCGCCCGATCGACCCGTTCGTTGTTGAGGTAGCTTCCGGTGCTCCAGGCGCCGCCGTGCACGTCCAGCAGCGCGGGGAAGGGGCCCTTGCCCTGCGGCTGATAGAGGCGTACCGGCCAGTCGCCGTCCGGCCCGCTGCGGTAGGTCTCGTCGAAAACGCGGACCTCGAAGGTCGCGTCAGGGTCGTAGCGGCAGGTCAGACTGGACACGGATCACCTCCGGAATGGGCAGGCTGTGCAAGCGCGAAGCGCTGGATCGGCCCAGCATAGCCTCGTCGAGGCCATTCGACGAAATCGGGTCCCGGCTCCCGCCGTCAGGCCCGGCGTGACAAGGCGCGGCGATCCGGGTATGCGGTAGTGTGCCGCCGCATTCGCGATATCGCGGATAGGCCGACCACGGCTGCAGAGAGCGCTCGTATAGCAAAGTACTGCCATCATGAAGAAATCCGATGTGCCTGTCGTCAAGGACCTCGTGCTGGTCGGGGGTGGCCACAGCCATGTCGCCGTGATCAAGCGCTTCGGCATGAGGCCGGTGCCGGGCGTCCGCCTGACCGTCATCTGCCGCGATGTGCACACGCCCTATTCCGGCATGCTGCCGGGCTACGTCGCCGGACATTACGGCTTCGACGACATACACATCGATCTCGGCGCGCTCTGCCGCTTCGCCGGCGCGCGCTTCTTCCACGCCTCGGCGACCGCACTCGACCTGTCCGGCAAGCGTGTCCTGTGCGGCGACCGCCCGCCGGTTCCGTACGACCTGCTGTCCATCAACACCGGTTCGACGCCGGAAACCGAAAGCGTGCCCGGCGCGGCCGGCAATGTCGTCCCGGTCAAACCAATCAACGGGTTTCTCGGACGCTGGGAGGCGTTGCGCGACCGCGCCGTCAACGAGCTGCAGCCGCTCCGCGTCGCCGTCGCGGGTGCCGGCGCGGGCGGCGTCGAGATCCTGCTCGCGATCCAGTACCGATTGCGGGAGCTCCGAAGGGAAGCCGGTCATTCGGCCGATGACATCGAGTACCACCTGTTCAGCGCGTCGCCGGAAATCCTGCCGACGCACAATGCCGCGGCGCGCGAAACCTTCATGCAGGTGCTGGCCGCGCGCGGTGTCATTCTCCACGCCGGCGAGCCCATCGCCGAAGTCGCGCCGGGACACCTTCGGACGGCAGGTGGCACGGCGCTTTCGGCCGATGAGATTCTTTGGGTGACGGCGGCCGGCGCGCCCGCATGGCCGGGTAAGTCGGGATTGGCGGTCGATGCGAACGGCTTCATCGCGGTCCGCGACACGCTGCAGTCGGTCTCGCATCCCGACGTCTTCGCCGCGGGCGATGTCGCGGCGGTGATCGATCACCCGCGGCCGAAGTCGGGCGTCTTCGCCGTCCGCCAGGGCCGTCCGCTCGAGCGCAACCTGCGCCGTGTTCTGCTGGGTCAGGCGCCGGTGCCGTTCCGTCCGCAGTCGAAGTTTCTCGGCCTCATTTCGACCGGCGACAAATACGCGGTGGCGTCGCGCGGTACATGGTCCGTTCGCGGCCACTGGGTATGGACCTGGAAGGACTGGATCGACCGGCGCTTCATGCGGAAGTTCAACGACCTTCCCGACATGGCGGAGGAGCCGGCAGCCGACCTTCCGGCTGGGCTCGCCGGTCAGGACGTGATCAAGGAGATCTCCGCGATCGCCATGCGCTGCGGCGGCTGCGGCGCGAAAGTCGGCGCCACCGTGCTCGGCCGGACGCTGAACAGTCTCGAGCCGGTCGAGCGCCCCGACGTCCTGATCGGCCTGTCCGAGCCGGATGATGCTGCGGTCGTCGAAATCCCGCTCGGCAAGGTGATGGTGCACACGGTCGACTTCTTCCGCGCGATGATCGACGATCCGTACCTGTTCGGCAAGATCGCGGCGAACCACAGCCTGGGTGACATCTACGCGATGGGGGCGGAGCCGCAGACGGCGCTCGCAGTCGCGACCGTGCCCTACGGCATCGAGGCCAAGATCGAGGACACGCTGACGCAGATGATGAGCGGCGCGATGGAGGTCTTGCGCGACGCCGGGGCGGCGCTCGTCGGCGGCCATACCAGCGAGGGCGCGGAGCTCGCGTTGGGCTTCGCCGTCAACGGCTTGGTCGATCGCGCGGCGCTGCTGCGCAAGGGCGGCCTGCGGCCCGGTGACAAGCTGGTCCTGACCAAGCCGATCGGCACCGGCACATTGTTTGCCGCCGACATGCGCCACAAGGCCAAGGGCCGCTGGATCGTGGCCGCGCTCGATTCGATGGTCCAGTCGAACCGCCAGGCGGCGGCCTGTCTGCGCGACTTCGGCGCGCTAGCTTGCACGGACGTGACGGGCTTTGGGCTGCTTGGCCATTTGGTGGAGATGGTGCGCGCCTCGGCGGTCGACGTGACGCTCGATCTCGACGCGCTTCCGCTGATGGACGGCGCCGCGGACATGGTGCGGGCCGGAATCGTCAGCTCGCTGCAGCCGCAGAATGTCCGTCTGCGTCGCGCCATCGCCAATCTGGAGGAAGCGGCCGCGGATCCCCGCTATCCGCTGGTCTTCGATCCCCAGACGGCGGGCGGATTGCTGGCTGGTGTCCCGGCCGACCAGGCGCACGCCTGCGTTGCGCGCCTGAAGGAGCTCGGCTATGCGCGCGCCGCGATCATTGGAACCATCGAGCCGAAGAGCGAGCGGCTCGAGCCGATCACGATCCGCGTCTGAGCTCCCGCAAGAGCCGCCGCCACGCCGCGCGCTCGCGATCGGGCCGGAACAGCAGTCGGCGCATCCGGCACTGCGCCGCGAGGCGCTTCAGGAAGGCGGGATCGGTTTCAGCCTTCCATAGCAATGCCGCGAGCGCGTCGGTGTCTTCCGCCGGAAAATAGCCTTCGTAGTCGTCCCCGAGCAGGCCGAGGTTGCCGTCGATGCGCGACGCGATGACCGGCACGCCCGCGACGACCGCCTCGGAGACGACGTTGGCGCCGCCTTCCATGAGCGAGCTGATGACCATCGCATGGCAGCGGGCAAGCTGCCGGCGCACCTGTCCGGGGGATGCTTCTCCGCGCCAAACGAATCGCGGATTTCGCTCGATCTCTGCCGTGGCCGCCTTCGTCCAGCATGCGTCATTGGCTTTGCCCAGCTGGATGATCCGGAGGCGTGAATCGGGCGGCGCCTTGCGGGCGGCGTAGGCGGCGCGCAGCGGGTCCTTCTCATCGCGCAGATTGCCGATGACGCAGACCTCGAAGCTGCGTTTCGGCGGTGTTCTGGGCCCGGCGAGCGGTAGCGCTGACTGATGGATGATGTGCAGCTTCTTGCGGTAGCGGCGCGGAATGGCGCGGCCAACGAGATCATGCAGCCCGACGAGCGCCGTCGCGCGCTCCATCGAGCCGAGCGTGTCGTCCGGATGACTGTGCTGGAACCGGTAGATGTCCGTGCCGGCCAGCAAGACGACGAGCGGCCGCTCGGGGTGCCGCTCGGAAAACGCCCGGATCGAAGCGGCGGACCGCCAGGCATGGATCGCCACCATCATGTCGGCGCCCGCGCCATCGGTGGCTTCGGATATCGTCACGCGATGTCCCAGCTCACCCAGGATCCGGGCCCAGCGCACCGCCGTTGTCCGATTGCCGGTGCGCGACCGTTTCCCGGCGGGCGTCACGAGGCTAATCTTCAAACGGCTACAAGAGACCTGTGACTATGACCGCGCGCGTAAATGCCGAACAGCTTGCCGAAATGATGCGGAGTGCGCGCCAGCGTACCCTAGAACTCATCGACGGCCTGACGCAAGCGCAGCTCATGGGCCCCCGGCTCCCGACCGTGAACCCGATGCTGTGGGAGATTGGGCATGTCGCCTGGTTTCACGAATACTTCATCCTGCGCCGGGAGTATGGCCTTCCAACCATGCTGGAGCGCGGCGATCAGCTCTACGATTCGATCGCGATCGCACATGACCGCCGATGGGACTTGCCGCTCTATTCGCTCGCGGACATGCGCGACTACATGGCGCGTGTGCTGGACTCGCTGCTGGCCCGGCTGGGCAAGGGGGAAGCCAGCGAGCGGGACAGCTTCCTCTACCAGTTCACGACCTTTCACGAGGACATGCACGACGAAGCCTTCACCTGGGCGCGGCAGACGCTGGCCTACCCGGCGCCGAATTTCGCGCCGGACCAGCTGCGTGGGGCACGGAAGGGCGCGCAAGGCCCGCTTGTGGGCGACGCCGATATTCCCGGCGGAACTTTCCCGTTGGGCGCGCCGACCGAGGCGCCCTTTCTGTTCGACAACGAGAAATGGGCGCATCTTGTGACCGTCGCGCCGTTCCGCATGGCGCGCGCGCCCGTCACCAACGCGGCCTTCGCCGAATTCGTCGAGGACGGCGGCTACGCCGAGCGGAACCTCTGGTCTGCGGAGGGCTGGGCGTGGCGCGAAGCGGCACAGGCAACACATCCCGTCTATTGGCAGCCGGACGGATCGGGCGGCTGGCGCGTGCGGCGCTTCGATCGCTGGGAAGCGTTGCCGCCGCACCAGCCGGTGACCCATGTGAACTGGTACGAGGCGAATGCGTGGTGCCGCTGGGCCGGGCGGCGGCTCCCGACCGAGGCGGAATGGGAGTTCGCCGCGGCCATGCGGCCTGGTCGCGATGGTCGGCTCGCCAAGACACGCTATCCGTGGGGTGACGCGGCGCTGATGCCCGACCGTGCTAACCTGGACGGGTTCGCGCTCGGTTGCGCCGATGTTGCCGACTTCGCCGCCGGCGACAGCGCCTGGGGCTGCCGCCAGATGCTGGGCAACATTTGGGAGTGGACGGCGGACGCGTTCGGTCCCTTTCCCGGCTTCGCGCCGGACGACTACAAGGAATATTCGGAGCCGCTTTTCGGGCAGACGCGCGTGCTGCGCGGTGGCGCCTGGATGACGCGGAGCCGGATGGTTACGTCGACCTACCGCAACTATTTCGGCCCGGAGCGGCGCGATATCTTCGCCGGCTTCCGGACCTGCACGCTGTGAGGAGCAGACGGGAGGACGCATGCACATATTGATCATCGGCGGGGCCGGCATGATCGGCCGCAAGCTGGCCGCGCGGCTGGCGCGGGACGGCCGGATCGCGGGCAAGCCGATCGAAGCGATGACATTGTACGACATCGTACCACCTGCCCTGCCGGCGGGCGCCGCCATGCCGGTCGCGGTCGAGACCGGCGATCTGACCGCGGACGGGGAAGCGGCGCGGCTGTTCGCCGGGAAGCCCGACATCATCTTCCATCTGGCGGCGATCGTCTCCGGTCAGGCCGAGCAGGATTTCGACCTCGGCTACCGCATCAACCTCGACGGCACCCGCGCGGTGCTGGAGGCGGCGCGCGGCGCCGGGCATCGGCCGCGCGTGATCTTTACCAGTTCGATTGCCGCTTTCGGCGCGCCGCTTCCCGAACCGATTAGCGACGAATACGTCGTCGCGCCGCTGACTTCCTACGGCACGCAGAAGGTCATCGGCGAGCTGCTGATCGCCGACTACACGCGCAAGGGCTTCATCGACGGCTACGCGCTGCGGCTGCCCACCATTTGCGTGCGGCCCGGCAAGCCCAACGCCGCGGCGTCGGGCTTCTTCTCGGCGATCATCCGCGAGCCGCTCGCCGGCCAGGAAGCGGTGCTGCCGGTCTCAGACGACGTGATGCACTGGCACGCATCGCCGCGCGCCGCCGTCGGTTTCCTGGTGCACGCGGCGATGCTCGACGGCGAGCGCGTCGGGCCGCGCCGCGCCTTTACCCTTCCGGGGGTCGCGGTCACCGTCGGCGGGCAGATCGAGGCCTTGCGGAAAATCGCCGGCGACAAGGTCGCGTCCCGCATCCTCCGCAAGCCCGATCCCTTCGTGCAGCGGATCATCGCCGGTTGGCCGCGGCGCTTCGACACCAAGCGCGCCATAGACCTCGGCTTCCAGGCGGAGGGAAGCTTCGAGGAGATCATCCGCGTCCACATCGAGGACGAGCTCGGCGGTGTCCTGCCGAGCTAGAACGCGCGTCGCGTCAGAGCGTACGCTCGCCCTCGATGGTGATGCGGTGCATGACGCGGCGGTAGCCGTTGTAGTCGTTGATCGGGAAGTGCAGCGCGCGGCGGTTGTCCCACAGCGCGAGCGAGTTGACCTGCCAGCGGAAGCGGCAGGTGAATTCCGGTCTGGTCGCGTGGTTCAGCAGGTAGGACAGGATCGGCCGGCTCTCCGCTTCCGTCATGCCGGCGATGCGCCGCGTGATGCCTTCGTAGGAAATGTAGAGCGCTTTGCGGCCGGTTTCGGGATGCGGCCGCACCAGCGGATGCTCGACTTCCGGCGCCGGCACATCCATCTCGGTCGGCTTCATGTTCGCCGGGCGCTTCTTCTTCTTGTCGTACTGGCTGATCGTGTGCAGGTCTTCGATCATCGCCTTCATGCCGTCCGACAGCGTGTCATAGGCCTGGTACAGATTGGCGTACATGGTGTCGCCGCCGGCCGGCGGGATCTGCTTGGCGTAGAGCATGGTGACGCGCGCCGGCGTGTCCGTGAACATCTGGTCGGTGTGCCAGTTGCCGCCGAACGCGACCGTGTCGTCCTCTTTCTTGACGATCTCGATGATCCCCGGATGGTCCGGCAGGCAGGGCATGTGCGGATGCAGATGCACCTTGCCCCAGCGCTTGGCGAAGGCCATCTGCTGGGTCGGCGTGATGACCTGGTCGCGGAAGAAGATCGCGCCGTGGTCCAGCAGCGCCTGGTGAACCTCGCCGAAGGTACCGTCGTCGAGCTCTTCGGACAGATCGACGCCGTACAGCTCGGCCCCCATGGACCCGGCGATTGGCCGTACGTCGATTCGAGAATTTCTCATGACAGCGACACTCCCGCGATGGTTCCGGCAACCGGGCCGATTATAGCCGGGAAGGCCTAAACAGGACAAAAGCGGCTGGCGTCCGGCCGGTTTGGCGGCTGTAGGCGCGGCGGTGCATAATTGCGCGCCCGCAACGAAACCGGAGGCTTGGGGATATGGCCGCTGCCATCGAAGTATGTCCGCTCGACGGGGCGCTGGGCGCCGAAATCCGCGGCGTCGATCTGTCGAAGCCGCTCGACGGCGCGACCAAGGACGCGATCCTGGCGGCGTGGCATGCCCATTGCGCGCTGGTCATCCGCAATCAGACGATCAGCGACCCGCAGCTCATCGAATTCTCCCGCCTTTTCGGCGAGCTGGAGATGGCGCCGCCGAACAAGTCCGGCTCGCACTGGATCGAGGGTTATCCCGAGCTGGCCTGCATCTCGAACATCACCGTGAACGGCCAGTCGATAGGCAGCCTCGGCAACGGTGAGGCGATCTGGCACACCGACATGTCCTTTATGGAAGAGCCGCCGGCCGCCAGCCTGCTCTACGCCATCGAGATTCCGAAACAGGGCGGCGCCACGCATCTCGCCAACATGTACCGCGCCTACGAGACCCTGCCCGACGACGTGAAACGCCAGGTCGAAGGTCGCATTGCCGTGCACGACGCGACCTACACCAGCGCCGGCGAGGTGCGGAAGAAATACGCGGCCTATGTCGGCACGACCGACCCGGACAAAGCGCCCGGGGCGCGGCATCCGCTGGTGCGCGTCCATCCCGCAACCGGTCGGAAGGCGCTCTATCTCGGCCGGCGCTCCGGCGCTTCGGGCATCGTTGGCGAAAAGGACTCGGCACTGTGGGATGCGCTCTGGGCGCATTGCTGCGACCCCGCGCTCGCCTGGGCGCATCATTGGGCCATCGGCGACCTGCTGATCTGGGACAATCGCTGCACCATGCACTACCGCGAAGCCTTCGATAACGCCGAGCGCCGTATGATGCACAGGACGCAGACCAAGGGCGAGGCGCCGATCGCGGCGTGACGCTATTCACCCCCCACCTAAATCCTCCCCCACAAGGGGGGGAGGACTTTGATTTTCGTGATTTTCCCTCCCCCCTTGTGGGGGAGGATTTAGGTGGGGGGGTAAGCGTAAATCAAGCCGGCTGGTCACCGGCGATCTGTGCGCGGCGCATGACGCGGCGGTAGCTCGGGTCGAAAGGGATGCGCCGGTGCATGGTGCAGCGATTGTCCCAGAGCACGAGGTCGTTTGGCTTCCAATGATGGCACCAGGCGAGATTTTCCTGCGAGGCGTGCTGCCATAAGCGGTCGAGCAGCGCCTCGCTTTCCGCGACGCTTGTCGCGCCCTCGACCCAGGCATAGGGACGGCGACCCAGGAACAGGGCCTTGCGCCTGGTGACCGGATGCGTCCGCACCGCCGGATGTTTCGGGCCCGGCGTCTTGCGCGGGTCGTCCACCTCTTCATAGCCCGGCCGCAGCTTGCCGCCGCTGTTATGCGCGGCGTCGTGCACGATGCGCTTGCCCTCGACCGTGGCCTTCAAGTCCGCCGGCAGCGTGTCATAGGCGAGATACATGTTGGAAAAACAGGTCTGGCCGCCGGTCTCGTCGGGCGGCACCTCGATCGCGTAGAGCGCGCTGCCCGCGGGCGGCTGCTCGATATAGGACATGTCGGTGTGCCAGAACGCCTCGCCCGCGCCGAGACGCCGCGCTTCGTCGGGTCCGCCGGCGCCCGGGATGTGCTGGACGCGGAGCAACGCCGGGTATTTCTCGCCTTCCGGCGGCTGAGTCCGCGGGTTGGGCGGCTGCAGCGCGCCGAAGAGCAGCATGGCGTCGAGCTGCTGGCCGTCTTCGAAATGCTGGCCGCGGAACAGCAGGACGAGATGCTCGGCCCAGGCGTCGTTGAGCGCCGCGCGCCTCACCGCATCGGCGGGATGGCGCAGGTCGATGCCGTGGATCTCGGCGCCCAGTGGCGCGTCCATCGGCAGGATGTCGAGCCCGGCGGCGCTGTACGGCGCCCGTCGCCGCGACGGGTCGGAAGCCGGGCGCGGGCCGGCGGTATTCGCGCTCTCGGTTCGGAGCATGGGGCGCCTCGTGAACGATGGAGATGTCGGGTGGGGCTTCTCCTGATAAAGGAAGCACAAGCGCCGAATCGCTGTCAAAACAACCAGAGATACACAGACCTAGGCGATTCCCTGGAACCGCTTCAAATTTTTCGGACCGCGCCTACATTGGAAAGAGCCGCAGCGACGGCGTGACAGCGCAGCGGCGATATGGGACATCACGGTCCTCGGACGGGCGAAACGGCGGAGCGACGGCATGGCGGATACGCAAGGGCAAGATCTCGGCACTCTTCCCACCTGGGACCTGAGCGACCTTTACCCGGGGCCCGACAGCGCCGCGTTGAAGAGCGACCTCGAGAAGGTCGGAAAGGACACGCGGTCCTTCAACGACCGGTACAAGGGCCGGCTCGCGGACCTCGACGGTGCGGCCTTCGGCGCGGCGATCGTGACCTATGAAGCGATCCAGGAAATCACCGGCCGCATCATGAGCTATGCCCAGCTCGTCTATTCCGGCAACGTTGCCGACCCCGAGGTCGGGAAGTTCTATCAGACCATGCGCGAGCGGGTGACGGCCATCTCCACCGACCTGATCTTCTTCACGCTCGAGATCAACGAGCTCGACGACGCGGTATTCGACGCCAAGCTGAAGGCGCCCGAGACGGCAAAATACGAGCCCTGGCTGCGCGACGTCCGGCTGTTTCGCGAACATCAGCTGTCGGAGGAGATGGAGCGGCTGCTGCACGAGAAATACGTCGCCGGGCCGGCTGCCTGGAACCGCCTGTTCGACGAGACCATGGCGGGCCTGCGCTTTTCCGTCGACGGCAAGACGCTGACCACTGAAGAGACGCTGCACCTGCTGTCCGACCATGACGGCGCGGTGCGCGAGAAGGCGGCAAAGGCGCTCGGCACGGTGCTGCGCCAGAACGCGCGTATCTTTTGCCTCGTCACCAACACGCTGGCCAAGGACAAGGAGATCGACGACAAGTGGCGCCACTACGCGCGCCCGCAATCCTTCCGCAACCTGGCCAACCAGGTCGAGGACGAGGTGGTGGACGCGCTGGTCTCGGCGGTCAAGGCGGCCTATCCGCGCCTGTCGCACGCCTATTACCAGATGAAGGCGGAGTGGTTCGGCAAGGACAAGCTCGATTATTGGGACCGCAACGCGCCGCTGCCCGAGAGCGAGGACAAGGTTATCAAGTGGGACGAGGCGAAGACCATCGTGCTCGACGCCTATGGCGCCTTCTCGGGCGAGATGGCGGCAGTCGGCAAGCGCTTCTTCGACAACGCCTGGATCGACGCGCCGGCGCGCGAGGGCAAGGCGGGCGGCGCATTCGCGCATCCGACCGTGCCGTCGGCGCATCCCTATCTCCTGCTCAACTATCAGGGCCGGCCGCGCGACGTGATGACCCTGGCGCATGAGTTGGGCCACGGCGTGCACCAGGTGCTCGCCGGGCCGCAGGGCACGCTCATGGCGGACACGCCGCTGACGCTGGCGGAGACGGCGTCGGTATTCGGCGAGATGCTGACCTTCCGCGCCCTGCTGGCGGCGGAGCGCGATCCCAAGAAACGGCGCTCCATGCTCGCGTCCAAGGTCGAGGACATGCTGAACACGGTGGTGCGCCAGATCGCCTTCTACGAGTTCGAGTCGCGCGTCCATACCGAGCGGCGCGAGGGCGAGCTGACGGAGCAGCGGCTCGGCGATATCTGGATCGAGGTGCAGCGCGAGAGCCTCGGCCCGGCGTTACGCTTCGACGACGACTACCGCTATTTCTGGACCTATATCCCGCATTTCATCCACGCGCCCTTCTACGTCTACGCGTATGCGTTCGGCGATTGCCTGGTGAACTCGCTCTACGCGGTCTACCAGAATGCGGAGGCGGGCTTTGCCGAGCGTTATCTCGACATGCTGCGGGCGGGCGGCACGAAGCGGCACAAGGAGCTGCTCGCGCCGTTCGGCCTTGACGCCAGCGACCCGGCCTTCTGGGACAAGGGGCTCAGCGTCGTTTCCGGTCTGATCGACGAGCTGAAGGCGCTGAGCTGAGGGGACGGAAAGGCGGACGGGTCCGGTGAAACGGACCCGTCGCCGATGCGTCACGAATTCAGATCGTCGTCCTTCCAGTATTTCGTACCCTGGATCGTCGCCTGCAGCGCGAGCCCGTGCTCGGTGAGCTGATAGAGCTTGATGCCCGGGCCGACGTCGATCGCGCCCGCGTAGGCGCCGCCCTTCTTGCCGGACTTGGCGGCGGCATCGGCCTGGCCGCTCGCGTCCCAGCCGTGATTGACGAAGGTCTCGAACGCGTCGCGTGTGGTGAAGACGAAGACGCCGCGGAAGTCCTTCACGCCCAGCCCGAGGCCGAGACCCGCGCTGACCATCTTCATGTAGACGTCCTTACCCGTCTTGTTGTCCCGGGCGATACCCCAGCCGTTGCCGGCGGATAAAAAGATCAGGTTGACGCCGACATTGCTGAACACCGCATAGCCGACGGCCTTGTGGATCTGCGTCTTCGCAAAGGGCGCGTCGCGGTAGAGCTCCGCCAGGGTGTCGCGCCGCATCTTGGCCGCGTCCGCCTGCTTGGCCGCGACCGTGCCGCCCTCGGGGCTCATGCAGCCGGCCAGGACCACCGCCAGGGCGCCGGCTACTAACGCTTTGATTCCATACCGATTCATCGCATGCATCCTTCCGCATCACCGGTGCAATTCGATGCGCCTATCGGTAGGCCCGAATCCTTAACAAAATACGAATTTGCAGGGTTGAGGCGGGGTGCGGGACCTTCCCGCGCTGGCAGCAGGCCGAAGAAAAGGTCGGGGCGTCGGCATCGCTGACGCGTGCCGGGTCATGCCATGGGGAAGGCGATTATGCCGTTCGGTTGTCTTCCAGGATCATCGCGGCGCCCTTCTCCGCGATCATGATGGTCGGCGCGTTGGTGTTGCCGGTCGTCACGGTCGGCATGATCGAGGCGTCGATGACGCGCAGCCCGGCGACGCCGTGTACCCTCAGCCGGGAGTCGACCACCGCCATCGGGTCCTCGCCCATCTTGCAGGTGCCGACCGGGTGATAGATCGTGTTGCCGTGCTTGAGGCCGTAGTCCTTCACGGTGTCCGGGCTGTCGATCTCGAGCCCCGGCGCGATCTCGCCTTCGCTGAATTCGGCAAGCGCGGGCGCGCCGAGAATGCGCCGCGTGTGGCGCACGCCCGAGAGCAGCACATGCACGTCGCCTTCCGCGGTCAGGTAGTTCGTGTGGATCGCCGGCCGCTCCAGCGGATCGCCGCTCTTCGCCATGATGCTGCCCCGGCTTTCCGGGCGCACCGGGCAGACGGCGACCGTCATGCCGGGCTGGCGGTCGAAGGTCTTGATCTCGACCGCGCTGTAGCTTGCCGGGGTGAACAGGAGCTGCAGGTCCGGGCTACTCAGCCCCTCGCGGCTGCGGCAGAACACCATGGCGCTGGTGACGCCGAAGGTCAGCGCGCCGTCGGCATGGACCGCATAGCGATAGATCTCGTGAAACACGCGCGGCGCGCGCGCGAGCTGGTTGATCGAGAGCGTCCCGGCCTTGGCGCGATGCGTGACGCGTGTGACGTAGTGGTCCGACAGGTTGTTGCCGACGCCGGGCAGGTCGTGGCGGACCGGCACGCCGATCGACCGCAGGTGCTTGGCCGGGCCGATTCCCGAGATCTGCAGCAGGTGCGGTGAATTGACCGCGCCGCCCGAGACGATCACTTCCTTGTCGGCGCGCACCTCCTTGTCCTGGCCGCCCTGGCGATAGGTCGCGCCGACGCAGCGCTGGCCCTCGAACAGCAGCCCGGTGCCGATTGCCTCGGTGATGACCTGCAGGTTCGGCCGCTTCTTCGCTTCCGCGAGGAAGGTCTGCGCGGTCGAGGCGCGGAAGCGGTCCTTGCGCGTCATCTGGGAATAGGAGACGCCTTCCTGCTGCGCGCCGTTATAGTCGGGCGTGTAGGGAAAGCCCGCCTGCTGCGCCGCTTCGACGAATTTATGGGTCAGCGGCAGGATCGTGCGGTAGTTCTCGACCGCCAGCACGCCGCCGCGGCCGCGGAAATTGTCGTCGCCGCCGCTGCGGTAGTCTTCCGACTTCATGAAGAAAGGCAGGACGTCGTCGTAGGACCAGCCGCGGCAGCCGCGCTGGGCCCAGCCGTCATAGTCGGACGGGTTGCCGCGCACGTAGAGCATGCCGTTGATCGAGCTCGACCCCCCGAGGGTCTTGCCGCGCGGCCAGTGGATGCTGCGGTTGCCGGTCTTGGCGTCGGCCTCGGTCGCGTAGTTCCAGTTGAACACGGGATGCTGCAGCAGGACCCGAAGCCCGGCGGGAATATGGATCATCGGGTGATAGTCGCGCGGCCCCGCTTCCAGCAGCACGACGCGCGCGCCGTCCGCGCTCAGCCGGTTCGCCAGGACGCAGCCGGCCGATCCGGCCCCGACGATGACATAATCCGCGCGCATTTCCCCACCTCGTTTTCGTCTTGGTGGGGAAGTTTAACGCGAGGGCCCTGCTCTGTCATAATTGCGGGAACGGCAACGGAAGAGGTGATCGGATGGCCATCGAAGTTCGGCAGGTGCCCGGCGGCTTCGCGGGAGAGGTGCTCGGCGCCGACCTGACGCGCGCGGCGGATTTTGAGCGAATCCACCAGGCATTCCTCGACTATGGGGTTATCGTGGTGCGGGATCAGAACCTGTCGCCGGAAGACCAGATCACCTTCGCGAGCCATTTCGGCCCGCTCATGGGCCGTCGGCCCTCGATGTCCGACAAGGTGCTGCTGCCGGGCCACCCCGAGATTGTCGTCCTGTCGAACAAGAAGCGAAACGGCGAGGCTATCGGCTTCGCCGATGCCGGCCGCTACTGGCACTGCGACCTGGACTTCGAGGATGTGCCCAGCCTCGGTACCGTGCTGCACGCGCTCGAGGTGCCGCCGGAAGGCGGCGACACGCTGTTCTGCGATCTCGAGGCCGCCTATGCGACGCTGCCGGAGGCGATGAAGGCGCGGCTCGCCGGGCTTCGCGCGGCCCATACTTTCGCGAAGCACTACCGCACGGTGATGGCGCGCGGCAGCAAGCGAGTCCCGTTGACGGAAGAACAGATCGCGGCCTTGAACACGGCCTATCATCCGATCGTCCGGACGCATCCCGAAACGGGGCGAAAACTGCTGTACGTCAATCCGGGCCACACCACCGCGATCGAAGGCATGGACGAAGCGGAAAGCGACGCGCTCCTCGAAGAGCTGTTCGAGCACTGCCTGCAGCCTGAGCGTATCTACCGCCACAAATGGCGCGTCGGCGACACGGTATTTTTCGACAACCGGCGCCTCATGCATAACGCGGAACCGTATGACATGGATCGCTACGCGCGGCATCTCCACCGCGCGTCGATCCAAGGCGACCGGCCGTACTGAGACAAGGCGGAGGGCGACGCGCGATGGGCATCGAAATTCGGCAGGTAGCGGACAGCTTCGCCGGCGAAGTGCTCGGCGCGGATCTGGCGCGCGCGGAAGATTTCGCGCCGGTGCACCAGGCTTTTCTCGACCACGGCGTGATCGTCGTGCGGGACCAGCGGCTGGCGCCCGAGGCGCAGATCGCTTTCTCGCGCCGTTTCGGCCCGTTGATGGGCCGCCGGAAATCCGCGTCCGACAAGGTGCTGATGCCGGGGTTTCCGGAGATCACCCTGCTGTCGAACCGCAAGGAGGAGGGCGAGTACGTCGGCAATGCGGACGCCGGCCGCTATTGGCATTCCGACATGAGCTTCGAGGAGAACCCGAACCTCGGCACCATCGTCTACGCGGTCGAGATTCCGCCCGAGGGTGGCGATACGCTGTTCGCCGATCTGGAGCTGGCCTACGCCACGCTGCCTGATTCCGTGAAGCAACGGATCGAGGGCCGGCGCGCCGCGCACACCTTCGGCAAGCACTACCGCGAGGTGATGGCGAAGGGCAGCACGCGGCCGCCATTGACGCCGGAGCAGGTCGCCGCGCTTGTCGAGGTCTGGCATCCGATCGTCCGCACCCATCCTGAAACGGGGCGCAAGGCGCTGTTCGTCAATCCCGGCCACACGACCCGGATCGAGGGGATGGACGAGGCCGAGAGCGACGAATTGCTGGAAAGTCTGTTCGCGCACAGCCTCGAGCCGGCGCATGTCTACCGTCACAAATGGCGCGTCGGCGACGTTGTGGTCTGGGACAATCGCCGCGTCATGCATCAGGCCGAGACCTACGACATGAGCCGCTACACGCGGCACATGCACCGCACCTGCATCCACGGCGACCGGCCGTTCTGAAGCGTCTGTCTGAATCGGATGGGGCGGCGTGCTACGCCGCGGCGATCGTGATCCGCCGCATGTGACGGCGGTGGCCGTGATAGTCGTTGATCGCGAAATGCTGCGCGGCGCGGTTGTCCCACAGCGCCAGGGCGCCGGGCGTCCAGCGGAAGCGGCAGGTGAATTCGGGCCGGGCGATATGTTGGCATAGCCAGCTCATGAGCGGCCGGCTCTCTTCCTCGGTCATGCCGTCGAAGCGCACGGCGTGATGGGTGTTGACGTAAAGCGCCTTGCGGCCTGTTTCCGGGTGGACACGCACGAGCGGATGCACCGCCTCATAGGCCTCCGCCTTGTCCATGTTGGTCGCGGTCATGGCGCCGCGCTGCGCCATGTTGGCGGCGCGACCGCCTTCGCTCTTGAGCGCCGAGCTGAAGACCACGCGCATCGGCGCGAGCATCGCCTTCATGCCGTCCGAGAGGGCGTCGTAGGCCATGCAGGCGCTGGCGAACATCGTGTCGCCGCCCACCGGCGGCGTTTCGAGCGCGTAGAGCATGGTGGCCATGGGCGGCTCGGCGAGGTAGCAGCTGTCCGAATGCCACATGTCGCCGAAACTCTTGGTCTGATCCGGCGTCTTGACGATCTCGGTGATCTCCCGGGCGCCGTCCATGCCCTTTGCGAAGGCGAAGACCATCGGCCTGCCGAAGCGGCGGGCGAGCGCGACCTGCCGCCCGGGCGCCAAAGCCTGCTCGCGAAAAAAGATCACGAGGTGGTCGAGGAAGGCCTGATGGATCTCGTCGAATTGCCGGTTGGTGAGGTCGCGCGACAGGTCGATGCCCACCAGCTCGGCGCCGATCGCGCCGGACAGCCGTTTCAGCTCGAAGCTCTGATAGGTCATGGCGCCGCCATCATTGTCTGCTGCCGAGCGATGGACCCTTACGCGTGCGCGGTCGCCCGGGCCCCGACGGGAAATTCCTGCGGCCCGCCGAAGGAGATCGTCGTCCGCTGCATGACCCGGCGATAACGCTCGGTGTCATAGGGCGTCGCCCGGTGCACGACGGCCTGGTTGTCCCAGACCACGACGTCGTTTTCGCGCCATTCGTGGCGAAAGCTGTTCTCGGGCTTGCTGGCGCGCGCCAGCAGGCCGTCGAGCAGCGCGCGGCTCTTATCCTCGGGCCAGCCGACGATCGCCTTGGCGTGCGCGCCGATCAGCACCGACTTGCGCCCGTTGTTCTTGTTCGTGCGCACCAGCGTGTGGCGCACCGGCGGGAAGTTGGCCGCTTCCTCGGCCGTGAAGGTGAAACCGACCAGGCCGCGCGAATAGATGAAATCGTGCTCGACGACCAAGCCTTCCAACGCGGCCTTCTCCGCGTCGCTGAGCTCCTCATAGGCCGCCCGGGTCGAGGCGAACTCCGTGGCGCCGCCTTCCGGCGGGATCTCGCGCGCCGACAGAACGGAGCAGAGTGACGAGATTGCCTTGAAGGTGCTGTCCGCGTGCCACAGCATGTTGGCCTTCTGGTAGAACATGCGGCGGTCGTCCTTCGGGATCACGACGCCCGTCTTGATGTCGATGTTCGACTGCCGCGCGAAGGGGGTGCCCGAGGCCGGATTGACACCTTTCGATACCTCCAGCGACCCGAAATGCTCGCTGAAGGCGATCTGCTCCGCGTCAGTCATCGGCTGATTGGGAAAGATCAGCACGGAATAGGCGTCGAAGGCCGCGCGGATTTCCGCGAAGGTGCCGTCATCGAGCGGCTTGTTGATGGCCACGCCGGTCACTTCGGCACAGAACACCGGCGTCAAAGGCCTGACGGTCATGGGCATCGGATGGTCTTTCTCTTAGGCTTCCGGGAGGGCGCCCGGCCCGTAGCAGCCAGTATAGGGGAAATCCTGGTCGGCGTCGCAATGGGGCCGAGACGCGGTCTGCTACCCGTCCATTTCGCTCTGCAACAGCTTCTGCGCCCGGATCATGACGCAAAGCCAGTTCGCGCGGCGACCGGCGTCGCCGCGAACCTGCATTTGTGCGGCGTGTCGGGCCGCGACCGTCGGCGCGTTCTCGCCATGAAGGCCGACGAGGCGATGGGCCATCTTCGAGATCGATAGTGAGTGTATGTCCCTCACGCCAATCCTCATGCCTGGTTGCGCACGGGTTCGCATGCGCACCAGGTGAACGATGGCTTGGAGGATTTGTTCCGCGGAAGGCGGGTCGGCCTTACCCCCCGACCACGAAGCCGGAGGGCTCGCCCAGCAGGGTCGTGCGCAGCATGTGCCGCCTGGCGGTCGGGTCGAAGTCGGCGAGCGCGACATGCATGGTCGTCCGGTTGTCCCAGATGACGAGGTCGCCGACCTGCCAGCGGTGGCGGTAGACATTTTCGGGTTGGGTCGCGTGCTCGCAGAGGAATTTGATCAGCGGCCGGCTCTCGGCGACCGACATGCCGTGGAAGTGCGAGGCGCGCTCGCTGACATAGAGCGCCTTCTTGCCGCTCAGGGGATGGACTCGCACCGCGGGATGGGCGATCGGCGGGTTGAGGCGGCGCAGCTCGGCGGTCTTCTGCGGGTCGCGTTCGTTGACGCCGGCGACGAGGCTGAAGTCGTAGACCGCCTCTAAGCCGTCCACGATGCTCTTCATCTTGTCGGTCAGTGTCTCGTAGGCCCGCACCATGTTGCAGAACATCGTGTCGCCGCCGACGGGCGGCTTCTCGACGCAGTACAGCATCGATCCCGCGGACGGATGGTCGGTGTAGGAATAGTCGGAATGCCAGTTGCGGCCGACGTTGCGGGTCTCTGACGGCTTGCCGTCCACCTTGCGGGTGCTGATCTGCAGCAGCTCCGGGTAATTCGGCATGCGGTAGTGCGGCGTCGAGTCGTGCCGGTCCAGCGCGCCGAACCGCCGGGAAAATGCGATGTGCGAGGCGGGCGTCAGCTTCTGACCGCGAAACAGCAGGACATGATACTCGTTCCAGGCCTCCCGGATCGCGCCGATGACCGCGTCGTCCAGCTCGGCAGTCAGGTCAATATCGGCGATTTCCGCGCCGAGGGCGTAACTGCGGGGGCGGATCGTCAGCTCGGAATTGTGTCCGGCGGCGGCGATGTCGGTCATGCGGGCCTGCTTTTCGGATAGGGCATTGGTGGACCGTATTAAAGCAGAATAGGGCGATTCTTTCGAGTCGCCCCATCCGCCGCCGGACTTCCGGCCCTTATTGCTTCGGCAAGGCCGACGCCGTTTTGGCCAGCCGTACGAGATTGAGGAATTCCGCGCGATAGCCGAAGGGGTCGTCGCCCTTGGCGCCCCGGGCCAGCGCGATGACGTCGTCGTAGGAGAAGTTGCCGGTATAGGTCCCACCCCTGAGGATCTGTCCGAAGCCGGCGACGGCGGCGGCCCACCGCGCCTCCTGCAGCGCCGTGCCGGTGAGGTCGTCCGATCGCCGGATCGGGATCGTGATCAGCTTCGAATGGTCCTCGTTCGGCAGCTTGTAGCGGATCTTGAGGAAGCCGTATTCGTCGGCATGGTCCGCGCTTTCCGCCGTCTTGGCTTTTTCCTGATACCGGTTGTCGCCGATCAGCGGGCTGCCGCTGCCGACAGGGGTGATCTCGTAGAGCGCGGTCACCGTGTGCCCGGCGCCGATGTCGCCCGCGTCGACCTTGTCGTTGTTGAAGTCCTGGCGCTTCAGCGCGCGCGTCTCGTAGCCGATCAGCCGGTATTCCGCGACGGTCTTGGGATTGAACTCGACCTGGATCTTCACGTCCTTGGCGATCGGGAAGAGCATCGCCGACGCGCCCTCGACCAGCAGCTTGCGTGCTTCGTTGAGCGTGTCGACATAGGCGGCGACGCCGTTGCCGTTCTGCGCCAGCTCCTGCATGAGTCGGTCGTTCAGGTTGCCCTGGCCGAAGCCGAGCACCGAAAGATAGATGCCGGATTGGCGCTCGCGCTCGATGAAGCCTTTCAGCTCGTCACGATTGGTGATGCCCACGTTGAAGTCGCCGTCGGTGGCGAGGATGACGCGGTTGACGGCGTTCTTGTCGTAATTGCTCTCGGCGAGCGCATAGGCCTGGCGGATGCCCTCCGCGCCGGCGGTCGATCCGCCGGCGGAGAGCCGGTCGAGCGCGGC
Source organism: uncultured Rhodospirillaceae bacterium (assembly GCA_964585785.1). Classification (GTDB taxonomy): domain Bacteria; phylum Pseudomonadota; class Alphaproteobacteria; order UBA8366; family UBA8366; genus WHUA01. Next base: position 7,830 of record CAZPFL010000013.1, on the reverse strand, counting down.
GAGGATCTTGTGCTTCTCCGCGACCCGGGTCGGCTCCAAAACGGTGCCCGCGGCGCCGGCATAGGTGACGATCGCCACCGTGTCGTCCGGCCTCAGCGAGTCGAGCAGCAGCTTCATGGAGTTGACCATGAGCGGCAGCTTGTCGGGCGCGTTCATCGAGCCCGAGACGTCGAGCAGGAAGACGAGGTTGCTGCGCGGCTTCTCGGCCGGCGTCAGGCTGTAGCCCTTGATGCCGATGCGGATCAGCTTATCGCCCGCCTTCCAAGGACTCGGCATGACGCCGACGCTTGCCTTGAAGGGCTGCTCGCGGGTCGCCGGCCCCGGATAGTCGTAGTCGAAGTAGTTGATCATCTCCTCGACGCGGACGGCATCCTTCTGCGGCAGCACGCCCCGCATCAGCATGCGGCGGACGAAGGAATATGAGGCCGTGTCGACATCCACCGAGAAGGTGGAGACCGGGTCCTCGGCGGTGCGCTTGACCGGGTTTTCCGCCGCATTCGCGAACTGGTCGCGGCCCACGGCCTCGTATTGCGAATGCGGCAGCCGGTCGGCCTGTTGCAGCGAATCCGTCATTCCGGAAAGGGATTGCATCGGCGTAGTGGCCTGGCTCTCCTTGGCGAGGCGGCCGCGGCCGGCCGGCACTTGCCGGAGCAACCGCTCGGCCGGGGCCGGCGCGGGCCTGGCGGCGGGCGCGGTTTGGCCGGTGATCATCGGCATGGGCGTGGCGGGCTCGGCCTTGCGGTCTTTCTTCACCGCGAAAGCCTTGTCCCGTTCCTCGGATTGGGTCGCTGCGGCGCCGGCCTCATCCCGGCGCGCGGTCGTCACGCTGGATGTGGGCTTGAGCTCGTTCTGCTCGACAATGGGCACGGTCCGGTAGGTCACGACCGTCAGGATCACGGCCGTTGCCGTTACCAGGCCGCCATAGAAAATTCTGCGCGTCATGAGTCGCTCTCCTGGTTGCGTTCTCGAACGCCCCGTTAGACGACGCAGAAATCCAAATCCTTGGTGCTTCTTTTCCCGCTGCGCTTCGTCGAAGGCGGCGAGCGCCAGGTTGATGGCGCTTTTGCGCGCGTTTTCATCGGCCGGTGGGACTTCCTCGGCCTTGAGGAATTCTCTCAAGTCGCGCTCATCCATGACGGCGCTCCAGCATCAAAAGGGATTGCAGCTTCTTGCGGGCTTCGTGGATGTACCAGGAGACGGTGCTCTCCTTGCAGTTCATGATGGCGGCGGTTTCGCCGTGGGTCAGTCCTTCGACGAAGACGAGGAGAAGGGCTTCCTTCTCCCGATCGGGCAGGCCGCGGACATGCGCCATGACCTGGTTGGCGTAGACCGTCTGCTCGCCGTCCGGCGGCTGCGAAGGTTCCGGTCCGGCGGCGATATCCGCCGTCGGCGCCCGGCGCGCTTTCGACCAGTCCTTCGCGGCGCTGATCACCAGCGTATGAAGCCATGTGGCGAAGGCCGATTGGAAGCGGAAGCCGTCGATCGACTTGGCCAGCTTTATGCAGGCGTTTTGCGCGATATCCTCGGCGTCGGGGCGGTTGCCGCACCATCTGTAGGCAATCCGGTACATGACATCGTAATGGCGTTCGAGCAGGGCCTCGAAAGCCCGGCGATCGCCCTGTTGTGCCCCTTCGATCAGGGCGAAGTCTTCGCTCGGTTCGCTCATCAAGGGGCTCTGGCCCGTTGTCCTAAGCGTTAGACGACGTGGTCGGCGAAATCCTTGGAAGATTTTTTCAGGATTATTGGGGGATTTGACCCGGCTTGCTAGTCCGGCCCAACATCAGTGGTCGCCATGCTGCGACGTCGGGCCGGAACAGGGAGGGAAAGCGATGAAAATCAAGCGCATAGAGCATGTCGCCGTGGCCGTTAACGATATGCGGGAGTCCATGGCGATGCTGGAAAAGACGCTTGGGCTGGAGATGGAATACGAGGAGCGGATCGGGCCGACGCATCTCGCGATGATCCCGGTGGGCGAGACCTATATCGAGCTGCTCGAAGGCAAGGGGCCGGAGTCCGGGGCGGCCAAGTGGATCGCCAAGAACGGCCAGAGCCTGTTCCACCTCTGCTTCGAGGTCGAGGACATCGACGGCGCGCTCGCGGAATTGAAGCAGAAGGGCATCAAGCTGATCGACCAGGAGCCGCGCACCGGGCATGGCGGCGCGCGCATCGCCTTCATCGACCCGCAGTCGACCGGCAACATCTTGATCGAGCTGGCCGAGCTGCCGGAAGGCCACGCGTGACGCAATTGCGCCGAGCCCGGATGCCGCGCTAACGTCGGCCCGACTTTCACCATGGCAAGGACGGGCCCGTGAGCGGCATCTGGATCGGTATCGACACGGGCGGCACTTTTACCGATCTCGTCCTCGCCGACACGGCGAGCGGCCGCTACGCCTATTACAAGCTGCCGACCTCGACCGACGACCCGGCGCGGGCAATCCTGGAAGGCGTCACCGCGCTGCTGGCGGCAGCCGGCGCCGCGCCGGGCCAGGTTGCCTATCTCGCGCATGGCACGACGCTCGCGACGAATGCCGTGCTCGAAGGCAAATACGCGCCGACCGGGATGATCACGACGCAGGGGTTTCGCGACGTGTTGGAGATCGCCCGCCAGCGCCGGCCCAGCTTTTTCAACCTCGACGTCCCGAAGCCGCAGGCCCCGGCGCGCCGCGATGCGATTCTCGAAGTCGCGGAGCGGCTGGACGAGCGCGGTGGCGAGGTCGTGCCGCTGGACGAGGCCGGCGTGCGCGCCGCCGCCGGGCGGCTGCAGGACATGGGCATGCGCGCGGTCGCGATCTGTTTCCTCCACGCCTATGCCAATCCCGAGCATGAGGCGCGCTGCAAAGCGCTGGTGCAGGCGGTCTGGCCGGACGCCTACGTCACCACCTCGGCCGAGGTTTCCCGCGAGTTCCGCGAGTTCGAGCGCTTCGCCACCGCCTGCATGAATGCGAGCCTGATGCCGGTCGTCGACCGCTACCTCGAACGCTTCGAGAGCGGACTCGCCGATCTCGGCATCGCCTGCCGGCCGCTCGTGATGCAGTCGAACGGCGGCGCGGTTTCGTGCGAGGCGGTGCGGCGGACGCCGGTCAACACCTTCTTCTCCGGCCCTGCCGGCGGTGTCATCGCCACGGCGGAGCTCGGCCGGCAGCTCGGCGTCGCCGATCTCATCTCCTTCGACATGGGCGGGACGAGCACGGATGTCTGTCTCGTCCGCAACGGCGCGCCGCGCCGGCGCGCGGTGCGTGAGATCGGCGGTCTGCCGGCGCGCATCGCCACGCTCGACATCCACACGATCGGCGCGGGCGGCGGGAGCCTCGCCTGGATCGACTCCGGCGGTCTGATGAAGGTGGGGCCGCAGAGCGCCGGCGCCGTGCCCGGGCCCGCTTTCTATGGCCGGGGCGGCGCGGAGGCGACGGTGACGGACGCCAACGCCGTGCTGGGCCGGCTTTCCGGCGGCGCGCTGCTCGGCGGCCGCATGCAGGCCTTTCCGGAGAAGGCCGAGGCCGCGATTGCGCGCTTGGGCGCCGCGCTCTCGCTCGACCTGACGGCAACGGCAGCGGGCATTCTCGAGATCGTCAACGTCAACATGATGGGCGCGGTGCGCGTCGTTTCGGTCGAACGCGGAGAGGACCCACGTGATTGCGCGCTGGTCGCTTTCGGTGGGGCGGGGCCGCTGCACGCGGCGGAGGTCGCGGCCGAGCTCGGCATGCGGCAGGTGATCGTGCCGCCGCATCCGGGTTTGCTGTCGGCGCGCGGCCTGTTGGACGCGGACGTGCGCGGCGACTTCGCGATGACCTGTCTCGTCCCGGCGAACGCGGCCGGGCTTGAGCCGCTGGCGGCGGCGCGCGCGGCGCTGCTGGAGCGCGGGGAAGCGTGGCGGCAGGCGGAGCGGCTGGCGGCCGGCGACCTGCGGCGCGAATGGCGTGTCGACCAGCGCTACGCCGGACAATCCTTCGAGCTCGGCGTTGAGATCCCGGACAAATGCGCCGGGAAGGCCGAGATCGAAGCGGCCGTCGCCGCCTTCCACGAGCGCCATGAGGCGGTGAACGGCTATGCCATGCCGGATCATCCGGTCGAGATCGTGAGCCTCCGCCTCGCCGTCATCGCGGCGCGTCCGCTGGCGCCGCAGGAGCCGGTATCGGAATCACGCGCAGGTGAAAGCGCGGTTGCGCGGCGGCCGGTCTGGTTCCGTGAGACCGGCTTCGTCGACACGCCGATATGGCAGCGGGGCGCGCTCGGCCCCGGGGCCCGGATCGACGGCCCCGCGATCGTGGAGCAGATGGACTCGACGACCGTTATTCCGCCGGGTTGGCGGGCGACCGTGGCCGCGGAAGGATCGTTGCTGATGGAGCTACAGACATGACCAAGGAAACGCCCGCAAGGCCGGCGGTCGACCCCATCACCGTCGAGGTCGTCTCGCGCCATGTCTTGGCGGCGGCCGAGGAGATGGGCGTCGTGCTGATGCGCACTGCCTTCTCGCCGAACATCAAGGAACGGCACGACTGCTCGACCGCGGTCTTCGATGCGGCGGGCGAGGTCGTCGCCCAGGCGCAGCACGTGCCGATCCATCTCGGCTCGATGATCGGCGCCATCCGCTCGATCCGCGAGCGCTTCGACGATGCGGATATGCACCCGGGCGACATGTTCGTCGCCAACGACCCCTATAACGGCGGCGGCTCGCACCTGCCCGACCTGAACGTGATCGCGCCGGTCTTCCACGACGGCCGCATCGCCGCCTTCGTCGCGAACATCGCCCATCACGCCGATGTCGGCGGCATGGTGCCGGGCAGCGAGGCGGCGGTCTGCGAAAGCATTTTCCAGGAAGGGCTGCGCCTGCCGCCGGTGCGGCTCGTGCAGGACGGCGTGCTGAGCCGCGACATCCGCGACGTCATCCTGCTCAACTCGCGGACACCGGAAGAGCGCAAAGGCGACCTCAACGCCCAGATCGCCGCCAACCGGGTCGGCCAGCGCGCCGTCGCGGGACTGATCGAGCGCTATGGGCTCGCCACCTACACCGCCGCGCTGGACGCTTATCTCGACTATTCGGAGCGTCGGCTGTGCGCCGCGATCGACCAGCTCGCGCCCGGCACCTACACGGCGGAGGATTGGATGTCCGGCGCCGGCAACGCGGTCGCACGCATCGCCTGCGCGGTGACCGTCGCGCCGGGCCGGCTGGTCTTCGACTTCGCGGGAACGGATCCCCAAATCCCGAGCGCCCGCAACGTGCCGACTCAAGCGCTGGCGGCGACAGTCTATACCGTGATGAAGGCGCTGCTCGACCCGGATGCGCCGGCCAATGGCGGCGCGTTTCGCGCGGTCGAGATCCGTGCGCCGGCGGGCTGCATCGTCAACCCGGTGCCGCCGGCACCAGTCGGCGCACGCTCGATCTCCTGCGGCGTCGTCGACGGCGTGATCGTCTCGGCCTTGTCCGCGGCCATGCCGGAAAAGCGCATGGCGCCGTCCGGGCCGCATCACCTGCTGCTCGTCGCGGGCACCGATCCGCGCACCGGGCGCTACTTCGTCAACTACGAGACCGTGGCGGGCGCGCTCGGCGCGCGGGCGCATCGCGACGGCATGGACGCGGTGCGCACGCTGTCCTCCGGCAGCGCCAACCTGCCGGTCGAGGCGCTCGAACACGCTTATCCGCTGCGCATCGAGCAGTACGCGCTGCGCAGCGGGTCGGGCGGCGCGGGTGCGTTTCGCGGCGGTGACGGGTTGGTCCGCGACTACCGCGTCCTCGGGGACGACGTCACGGTCAGCTTGACGGGGGAGCGGCAATCGAACCCAGCGAAGGGAATCGCCGGCGGCGACGACGGTGCCGTCGGCGCGTTCATCCTCGATCCGGGCACCGACACCGAGCGCAAGTTGCCGGCCGCGGTCAAGGAGATGCAGCTGCCGCGGGGCGCGCTGCTGCGGGTCGCGACGCCGGGCGGCGGCGGCTTCGGGCCGGCGCGGCAACGCGATCCCGCGCATGTCGAGCGCGATCTCAAGGAAGGGCGGATCACGGCGGGCGCGGCGCGCAGCCTCTATCGCGTTGAGTAGCGCAAAGGGAAATTCTCCAAGGGCTGTCAGAAATTTGACCCCCATCGCCGATCCGCTTCAGAATCGGCCCAGAACCGAAATGCACCGTTATGGAGGGGCCTATGCCCGGCATGGAAATTCGTCCGAGCGGCAGCGCGATCGGGGCCGAGATTTTCGGCATCGACGTTTCGACACCGCTCGATGCCCCGACATTCGCCGCGGTCGAGGCGGCGCTTGATCGGTACGCCGTCGTCGTGATCCGTGACCAGCATCCGAAGCCGGCGGCGTTTGTCGACTTCTCGCGCCGCTTCGGTAAGCTGCAGGTGAATGTTCGCGCGGAGGTCACCGACGGCGCGCTGCCGGAAATCGGCTGGATCACCAATGTCACCCGGGACGGCAAGCCGCTCGGCTCGCACGACGCGGGCCGCTATTGGCATTCCGACCTGTGCTACCTCGAGCTGCCCAGCAAGATGACGCTGCTCTATTCCCTGGAAGTGCCGCAGCAAGACGGCGTTGTCTATGGCGACACGCAGTTCGCTGGCATGGCGGCGGCCTATGATGCCCTGCCCGAGGCGATGAAGCGCCGGTTGGAGGGGCTCACGGCGGCCAACGGCTATCGCTACATGTGGAACAAGAAGGCGCATGAATTCGGCGTCCGCAAAGTCCTGAGCGCGAAGGAGCTGGAAAAATATCCGCCGGATGCCATCCATCCCGTGATCCGCACGCATCCCGCGACGGGGCGGAAATGCCTTTATGTCTGCGAAGGGTATACGCACCGCATCCTCGGCATTCCGGAGTCGGAAAGTGCGGCGTTGCTGGAGCAGCTGTTCCGCCACGCCATCCGGCCGGAATTCGTCTACCGCCACAAATGGCAGGTGGGCGATATCCTGATGTGGGACAACTGCGCAGTGCAGCACAAGGCGACCTTTGACTATGCGCCGCCGCTCCGGCGCGTCATGCAGCGCTGCACGGTTGAGGGCACGGCGCCGTTTTAAAGACGCTTAGCGCGACGAAAATCGCGTCACGGCCGTCCCCTAAGCCGCCTGTTTGGGCCTCGAACCTTCAAAACCGGCGATTCGCCGGACGGGGAATCTGTATTAAAATTCCGCATTTGACTAAAAATGATGCAATATCAAGCAGAGAAATTCTAGTTGCCTAAATTTTCATCATATCCAGCCCCCTTTTTCGGCCGGAAATAAGGTGTGTGATCGTTTATCTTTTTAAATCAGTTGGTTAATGACCGTCCGCCGATGTGTTGGCGTTGGCACGTCGATTGCTCCTCACAATGCCGTGTTCGAATCTTCGTGGGAGCAAAATAAATGAGTCAACGTCTAAAGTATGTGCGGCGCTTGTTGATTTGGGCCTCTCTGCTCGCGGCATTCTCAATCCAGAACGCGTTTGCCGCGGATACGATCAAGGTCGGCATTCTCCATTCGCTGTCCGGCACGATGGCGATCAGCGAGACCACGCTGAAGGACGTCATGCTGATGCTGATCAAGGAGCAGAACGAGAAGGGTGGTCTGCTCGGCAAGAAGCTGGAGCCCGTCGTCGTCGACCCGGCCTCCAACTGGCCCCTGTTCGCCGAAAAGGCGCGCGAACTGATCACCAAGGACAAGGTCGCGGTCGTGTTCGGCTGCTGGACCTCGGTCTCGCGCAAGTCGGTGCTGCCGGTTTTCAAGGAGCTCGACAGCATCCTGTTCTATCCGGTGCAGTACGAAGGCGAAGAGAGCGAGCGCAACGTGTTCTACACCGGCGCCGCGCCGAACCAGCAGGCCATTCCTGCGGTCGACTACCTGATGAGCAAGGACGGCGGCT
>CAZPFL010000012.1:31553-39762 GCA_964585785.1 uncultured Rhodospirillaceae bacterium | reverse complement strand
TCGTCGATTTCTTCGCCGACGTGGCGCGGCGTACCGACCGGCCGCTGCTGATCTATCATATCCCCGGACGGGCCGCGGTCCGGATGACCGCCGACACCGTCGTCGCGATCAAGGAGCGCGCGGACAATTTCGTCGGTCTGAAGAACACCGATGATGACATGGGTCTTGTCACCGAGCTGATGCATCGCCTCGGCGCGGATTTCAGGATCTTTTCCGGCTCGGAAGCCGTGACCCTGCCTATGCTCGCGGTCGGCGCCTGCGGCGCCATGCTCTCGGCAAGCAACGTCGTCCCGGACCGCGTCGCGCGGCTGTGCGCCCTTTTCGCCAGCGGCGAGGCCGAAGGGGCACGGCGCCTGAACGGCGAATTGAGCGAGCTTTTCGCGGCGATCGGCTACGACACCGCGCCCATCGCGACCAAATACATGGTCAAGCGGATCGGCGTCCTGGAGAAGAACGAGCACCGCCTGCCCATGACCCCGACAACCCCGGAACTGGAGCGCCGTCTCGACGGCGTCCTTGCGCGCGCCGGCCTGATTTGAATGGGCCGCCCAAGCAGGGGGCCTGCGCCGGCAGCGTCGGATGTTGCGTCCGTGGGCGATTTCGGTAGTCTATCTCGCGGGTGCCAGCGCCCGTTCCGGCGCCCTTCCCGGGGAGAAACTGCATGCCGGACCATCGAAAGAAGCCCTCGTCCATCGACGCCGTAATCGTGGGCGCCGGATTTTCCGGCCTTTATCTGCTCCATCGGCTGCGCGGACTGGGCTTTTCCGCACGGCTCTTCGAGCGCGGTGACGGCGTCGGCGGCACCTGGTACTGGAACCGCTACCCGGGCGCGCGCTGCGACGTCGAGAGCATGGAATATTCCTATTCCTTCGACGAGGCCCTGCAGCAGGAATGGCACTGGCCCGAGAAATACTCCGCCCAGCCGGACATCCTCGCCTATATCAACCACGTCGCCGACCGGTTCGACCTGCGCAAGGACATCACCTTCGAAACGACCGTGACGGCCGCGCATTTCGACGAAGGCGCGCACCGATGGACCGTCGAGACCGATACCGGCGAGCGCGTCAGCACGCGGTTCCTCATCATGGCCACCGGCTGCATCTCGACCGCGCAGATCCCGAACATCGAAGGGGTTGCAGACTACAAGGGCCGGACCTTCCATACCGGCGCCTGGCCGCATGAGAAAATCGATTTTACAGGCGAGCGGGTCGCGGTGATCGGCACGGGCTCGTCCGGCATCCAGGTCATTCCGATGGTGGCGAAAGAGGCCGCGCATCTCACGGTCTTCCAGCGCACGCCGAACTACTCGATCCCTTCGCGGAACTGCCCGATGACCGAGGAATACGAACGGTCCTGGAAGGACGGTTACGCGGAAAAGCGCAACGTGATGCGCTACTCGCCGCAAGGGAACACGCGGGCGCGCGGCGACCGGTCCGCGCTTTCGGTCGAGGAAAAGGAGCGCCAGGCCGTCTACGATCGGTATTGGGCGTTCGGCGGCAGCGGCTTCGTGGCCGCGTTCAACGACCTGCTGACCAGCCAGGAAGCGAACGACACGGCCGCGGCCTTCGTGCGCGAGCAGATCCGCAAGATCGTGAAGGACCCGGCGACGGCCGAACTGCTCGGGCCGAAGACCTATCCGCTGGGCACCAAGCGCCTTTGCGTCGACAGCGGCTATTTCGAGACCTTCAACCGCGACAACGTCGCGCTCGTCGACATCAGCCAGACGCCGATCGAACGCTTCACGCCGGACGGCCTGGTCGTCAACGGCAAGCACTACAGCTTCGACAGCGTCGTCTTCGCGACCGGCTTCGACGCCATGACGGGCACGCTGCTCCGCGTCGATATCCGGGGGCGCGGCGGGCGGAGCTTGAAGGACAAATGGTATGCGGGGCCCCGCACCTATCTCGGGCTGATGACGGAAGCCTTCCCGAACATGTTCATGATCACCGGACCCGGCAGCCCGTCGGTCAAGAGCAACATGATCGTCTCGATCGAGCAGCATGTGGATTTCGTGGCCGACAGCCTCGCCTACATGCGCGACCACGGTTACGACCTCGTGGAGCCGGAACGGCAGGCCGAGGACGACTGGGTCGACCACGTCCAGGACACCGCGAACAAGACGCTCTTCCCGAAAGCGAACTCCTGGTACATGGGCGCCAACATTCCGGGCAAGCCGCGCATCTTCACGCCCTATGTCGGCGGCGTTGGATTTTATCGGCGGACCTGCGAGCAGATCGTCGCCGACGGCTACAAGGGATTTCACTTCGAGAAGAAAGTGGCCGCGGCAGCCGAATGACGGCGCCGCAGATCTGACGAAGCAGGGGATGGCGGTACCGCGGCGTGCGCCCGGTGCGCTCTAACCCTGGCATCGCGAACCGGCGGCGGGAGGCCGATGACTGTCTGGAAGCGGCTAGCGTCGATCAACCTGTCGATCTGGGTCATCATCGGCGCCCTCTTGGGAATCCTGTGTGGCGCCTTCTTCGGTGAATATGCCGCCGTGCTCGAGCCGGTCGGCGCCACCTACGTCATGCTGCTGCAGATGGTGGTGTTCCCGTTCCTCATCAGCTCGCTGCTGCACGGCCTCGGCAACCTGACGCCGTCGACCGCGTGGCGGCTGTTCAAGTCGGGCGCCCCCTTCTTTCTGCTCGCGTGGATCGTCGTCTTCGCCGCGCTGTTCCTTCTGGCGCAGGCAATCCCCGAAGCGCGGCCGCCCGTCGTGCTCAAACCGGGCGGGGGCGAGGGCATGGCGGCGATCGTCTCGCTCCTGGTGCCGGCAAACCCGTTCACCGCGCTGACCCGTAACTACGTGCCGGCGATCGTCATCTTCTGCATCTTCTACGGCATCGCGATCCAGGGCGTGGAGAAGAAACAAAGCCTCCTCGAAATGCTCGACGCTTTTCGCAAGGCGAGCGTCACGATCTGGCGGTGGGTCGTGCGGATCGCCCCGTTCGGCGTGTTCGCGTTGTTCGCAGGCTTTGCGGGCACGGTCCAGCTGCAGCTGCTCGGCAGCCTGCTGCTCTATAGCGGCCTGTTCATCGGCGCAGCGCTCATTCTGGCCCTCTGGACCCTGCCGTCCCTGCTCGCCGCGCTGTCGCCCGTCCGCTACAAGGACATCATGCGCGAGCTGGAGAGCGCGCTCGTCGTAGCGGTGGTGACCTCGCTGCCGATCACCGCGGTGCCGCACATCATCCGCGTCACGCAGATGCTGGTGGAGCAGCACAAAGTCGAGGACAAGGAAAGCACGGACGTCATCTCGACCACGATGGCGGTGGGCTACCCGATCGCGCAGCTCGGAAACCTTTTCGTTCTCTTCTTCATCTTCTTCGCCGCCTACTACGTCCACACTGCCGTCTCCGGGACGGCCTGGCTCAGCCTGCCGCCCATGACGCTGCTCTCGACAGTGGGCACGCCCGTATCGACTGTCGATTCCGTCGCCTTCATCGCGCAGTACCTGGGCATGCCCGGGGATTTGAAGCTGCTCTATGTCGAGCTGATGACGCTGACCCGGTATCCGCAGGTCCTGGTTTCGGCCATGGGGCTCGCCTTCGTGACGATCCTCGCGTCCTTCGCCTATTACGGCCTGCTGCGAATAAGCGCGCCGCGGGTCATCAGCTCAATCGCAATATCCGTTGCGCTGCTGGGCGGCCTTACGCTCGCGGGCAGCAAGGCGGAGCCGTATCTGATCGAGAAGCAAGGCAATCCCTATCTCGGCTTGACCCTCGACCCGACGCTCAAGGCGGCGGTGCAAGCGACGGTGCGGCAGAACCAAGGTGCGACGGCGCAGGCGCAGGGGTCCGGCCCGACGGCGCCGGGATCGACCATGGCGCGGATCCGGAAGAGCGGCGTGCTCCGGGTCGGGTTCGGTCCCGACGTCATTCCCTTCAGCTACCTCAATGCGGCCGGTGAGCGGGTCGGCTACGACATCTCCCTCGCTTACGCCCTCGCCCGCGACCTCGGCGTGCGGCTCGAGCTCTTTCCGATTTCCGATTGGGATACGATGACGCAATCGCTCAAGGCGAACCGCTTCGACCTCGTCGTCGGCGCCATCTACCTGACGGCGGACCGGCTGCGCGAAACCACCGCGTCCGACCCCTATCTGGAAACGCCGCCGGCCCTGCTCGTCCACGCCAAGGACGCCAAAAAATTCGTCCGCCGAAATGCTGGCAGCCCGGGCCAAGGGCTCAAGATCGCCGTATTCCAGGACGCAATCATCATCGACCTCGCGAAGCGATTGTTTCCGGGAGCAACGCTCGAACAAGTCCCCGATTATGACGCGCTCAGGACCCGCAAATTCGACGCGGCGGTCTGGACCCTGACCCAGGCAAAGGCCTGGGCCGAAGCCAATGACGGATACACCGCCGTCGTGCCCCCCAACGCCGGAGCGCCCTATCCCATCGGCTTTCTGATGCCGCCCGATTCCCCGGCGTTCCAGCGCTACGTCAACGAATGGCTCGACCTGCAGCGCAGCAACGGATTCCAGGACCGGCTCAATGCCTACTGGCTCGAAGGCAAGCCCCGCATACACGCGGGGCCGCGCTGGAGCATCCTGCGCAACGTCCTCGGCCGGAACGGCTAGCGCGCGCTGCGGCCGATCAACCGTTTTGCGCCACGGCACACCCTCAATTTCGGGCCGGGCGCGGAATCGGTGTAGGCTGTCGGTAGCAAGAAAGCGTGCCCGACAGCCTGGAACGGGCTTATCCGTCACAAGGGACGAAACCGCCATGAACGATATCGCCTACCGCGTCGAGCCGGGCTACGCGTTCCCGGAGGAAACGCTGGTCGTTACCGAGGAGCGCCAGCGCTGGCTGCACGCCTGCTGCGACGTTCCCTACGGCTTCTATGGCGGCCGCGCGGACCCCTCGATCCTCGCCGCGCGCCCGATCAAGGTGATCGGCCAGGCGCTGTTCGCGAACTACAGCGACCGCGGCTATGTCCATACGCAGAGCCGTATCCGCCAGCACGCGCCGATCCCGCTGGAGACGCCGGTCACCATGGCGGGCCGCTTCACGCATGTGGACGACCACCCGCGCGGCTGGATGATGCGCGGCAATTTCACGTATCGCGCGCCGGACGGAACGCTGCTGCTCGAGGTCGAGCCCTGGGCGCTGATGGCGGACCAGACGAAGATGCGTCCGCGCCCGCCGGCGCCGCCCGAGGACGGGTATTCGACCGAGGTCCGCCCGCCGATCACGCCGGCGCTGGAGCCGGACTGGGAGCTGCTGTTCGACCGCCAGATCCGGCCGGAGAAGTGCCTCGGCTACAGCGGCAACACGCGCAACATCATCCACACCGACCCGGCCTACGCGCAGAAATTCGGCTACCGCATGCCGATCTTCGCGGGCAACGGCATGGTGCAGATTCTGACCCAGGCGCTGCAGGTCGACGGGCTGCTCGACGCCTTCGACATGCAGGTGCGCATGCTGCGTCCGGTGCACTGGGACGACGGCCTCGCCATCATCGGCCGCCGCGACATGACGGGCCGGCTCGTGGCGATCAAGGCGATCGGGCCGGAAGGCAAAGAGACGAACGACCTGCAGGTCCTGGACTGATGATGACAACTCAAACGCCATAGTGAGGGCATGCGATGGATTTTGGCCTGTTCAACCTTCTCCAGCACCGCGATCGGTCGAAGACCTCGCAGGATCTGATCAACGACGCGCTGGACCATACCCGCGCCGCGGAAGAGATGGGCTTCAGCCGCGTCTGGTTCGCCGAGCATCATTTCTCGAACTACAGCCTCGTGCCGTCGCCGCTGATGATGTGCGGGCATGTCGCGGCGATGACCAAGCGCATCCGGGTCGGCAGCGCCGTCGTCATCCTGCCGCTGCACACGCCGGCGCGGCTGATCGCCGAGATCGCCATGGTCGATGCGCTGTCGAACGGCCGGCTCGACCTCGGCGTCGGCAGCGGCTACCAGAATTACGAGTTCGAGCGTCTCGGCGCGGACATCGCCAACAACAAGATCATGTTCCACGAGATGCTGGACATGATCGAGCTCGGCCTGCGCCAGCCGCATTTCAGCTACCAGGGCCAGTACTACACGCAGAAGCAGACGGCGATCAACGTCCGCCCGGTGCAGGCGCCGCGGCCGCCCATCTGGATCGCCGGCAAAGACCCGGACAGCCACCGGCGCTGCGCCCGCGACGGCTACATCCCGTTCATCTCCGGCGGCATCGGCAGCCCGAAGCACATCCGCACGCTGCGCGACCAGATCGAAAAGATCTACCGAGAGGAAGGCAAGGACCCGGCCGGCATTCCCATCGGCGTGCTGCGCTTCCTCTGCGTCAGCGACGACCGGAAAGAGATCGAGCGCTACGTCGACGGCGCCCGCTACCAGCAGCGCATCGCCGTCGCCCTGCGCAGCCGCCGCGAGGTCGTCGTCGACGACTACATGGTCGAGGAAGCGCCCTTCGAGGGCGAGCCGCCGCTGGAGCGTGTCGAGCGCCATATCCTGGCGGGCGACGCCGAGACGGTCGCCGAAAAGCTCTGCGCCGAGATCGAGCTCTACGGGCCCAGTCATATCAACTGCTATTTCCAGGTCGGCGACGTGCCGAGCCGGACCGCGCTCAAGTCGATGGAGCTGCTGACCAAGAAGGTCATCCCGATGGTGGAGAAACATTTCGGGAAACCGCTGGCCGAGATCAATCCCGCGGTAATGCCGACGCCGAAGCCGCTCTCGCTCGCCGCCGAATAGCCCGGCCGGTCCGCCGGGGACACGCTGAATGCTGCGCGCATTTGATCCACATCAAATGCAAGGCGATCGGTTCGAGGCATACTTCAACCATGCCGGACCAGACCCTTCGCCACATCGAGCGGCGACTGCCGCGCTACACAAGCTATCCGACGGCGCCCCATTTCAGCGCCGCGATTGGCGCGGCGGAATACCGGGACTGGCTCGGCGCGGTCGCCCCCAAGACGGCCGTCTCACTTTACCTCCACATACCCTTCTGCAATGAGCTCTGCTGGTTCTGCGGCTGCAACACGCGGGTCGTGCGAAACGCGGAGATCATTGCGCAATATGCCGACCGCCTGATGGACGAGATCGACCTGGTTGCCGACGCGCTGCCGGACAACCTGCCGGTCGACCAAGTCCATTTCGGCGGCGGCTCACCGAATGCGCTCGGCCCGGAGATGCTGGTCCGCGTCATGGACCGGCTCGACGGCCGCTTCTGGCTCGGCCGCGACACCGAGGTCGCGGTCGAGCTCGATCCGCGCACGACCGACGAGGCCTTCATTCGCGCCTGCGCCGCCGCCGGCATCACCCGCGCCAGCGTCGGCGTGCAGGATCTCGACGCGACGGTGCAGCGGGCGATCAACCGGATCCAGCCCTTCGACCGGATCGCCCGGACGATGGCGCAGCTCCGCACGGCCGGCGTCGGCGACATCAACATCGACCTGATGTACGGCCTGCCCTACCAGACCGTGGACGGCGTCTTCGCCACCGTCGCCCAGGTCATGAAGCTGCAGCCGGAGCGGGTCGCGCTGTTCGGCTATGCGCATGTGCCGTGGATGAAGGCGCATCAGCGCCTGATCGACGAGGCGGCCTTGCCGGGACCGGCGGAGCGCGTGCGGCAGTTCGAGGCGGCGACGAAGGCGCTGCTCGCGGCGGGCTACGTGCCCGTCGGCATGGATCATTTCACCCTCCCCGATACGCCGCTCGGCCGCGCCAGCACGGCGGGTAGGCTCAACCGAAACTTCCAGGGCTACACGACCGACCGCGCGGAGGTCCTGCTCGGCTTCGGCGCGTCGGCGATCGGCATGCTGCCGCAGGGCTACGTCCAGAACACGCCCGACGTACGCGCCTGGGAAAAGGCGATCGAAGCGGGCGCGCTGCCGGTCTGCCGCGGCATCGCGATCGACGACGACGACCGGCTGCGCCGCGCCGTCATCGAACGGCTGATGTGCGACATGGCGGTCGATTTCGGCGCCCTCGCGCGCGAATTCGGCCGGCCGGACCAGGACTGGACGGCGGAAATCGAATTGTTGCGGCAGCTGCAGGCGGACGGCCTCGTCGACCTCGACGGCGCGACCGTCCGTGTGCGGCCGCAAAGCCGCCCGCTGGTTCGCGTCGTCGCCTCCGTGTTCGACCGCTATCTCGACAAGAGCGACGCGGCCGAAACGCCGCGGCACGCGATCGCGGTTTAAGAGAAAAATCGCTGCACATGGACCCCACGGACAAGCCGTGGGGTGACGTGTTCTTTTCGAGATT
>CAZPFL010000012.1:0-31453 GCA_964585785.1 uncultured Rhodospirillaceae bacterium | reverse complement strand
CGCTGCACATGGACCCCACGGACAAGCCGTGGGGTGACGTGTTCTTTTCGAGATTCAATTCGCGTCGTCATGCCACGCTTCATGCGTGGCATCCACGGACGGACGAGTGATCAGGTGCCGCCTTTGAACGTTCGACCCGCCGCCCTACCCCTTCTTCGCCGCCAGCGCCGTCTCGCGGATCTTGGTCAGCGTCGTGCGCGCGGTGATCAGGTCGGGATCGACCTTGAGCTCGATGACCGCCGCCTTGCCGCTCGCCGCGGCGCGCTCCAGCGCGGGCATGAAGTCGTCGGTCTTCTCGACCGTCTCGCCATGCGCGCCGAATGACCGCGCCCAGGCGGCGAAGTCCGGATTGACGAGGTTGGTGCCGTAGACTCGGCCGGGGAACATGCGCTCCTGGTTCTGGCGGATCGTGCCGAAGATGTTGTTGTTGAAGACGATGAGGATCGGCGTGACGCCGTTCTGGATCGCGGTCGCGATCTCCTGCCCGGTCATCAGCATGCTGCCGTCGCCGAGGATGCTGACCACGCGCCGGTCCGGATAGGTCACCGCCGCGGCCACCGCCGCCGGCACGGAGGAGCCCATCGCGCCGATGCTGCCGATCAGCGCCCGCATCGGCCGCTTGAAGCGCAGGAAGCGGAGCGGCCAGCTCGAATACGCGCCGGCGTCGACGGCGACGATGGCATCGTCCGGCAGCCATTGGGTGAGCTGCTGCATCGCCTTGCCCGGGTCGAAGGGCTTGTCGCAGGGCGTCAGCGTGAGCGTCGCGGCATAGGCGCCGTGCGCGTCCGCCAGCCATTGCTGGCGGTGGGCGCTCTCGACGGGCTTCATCGCGCGCGCCGCGTCGGCGAATTCCGTGACGCCCGACTGAATGCCGAGCACGGGCGTGTAGAGCCGCCCGATCTCCGTCGAATCCGGGTGGACGTGGACGAGCTGCTGGTTGTCGCCGAGCCGCTCGAACAGCGTGAAGTCCTGGGTGACGATGGTGTTGAGCCGCGTGCCGACGGCGACGATCAGGTCCGACTGCTTGACCCGGTCCGGCAGGTCCATCGGGATGGTGCCGTAGCCGAGGTCGCCGGCATAGACCTCGCTCGTCATGTCGAAGTTGTCGTGCCGACGGAAGGCGATCGCGGTCGGAATCGCGTTGGCCTCGGCGAAGGCGACCAGCCCCTCGACGCCGCGGTCGTCGATCGACGAGCCGACGATCAGGAAGGGCCGCTGCGCCTTCTCCAACAGCGCGCGCAATTCGCGCATCTGCCGCTCGGACGGCTCGGGCTGGATCGGCCGCGCGGGCGGCGCGTCGGGGATCGCGATCTCGTCCTCCAGCATGTCCTCCGGCAGAACGAGGGCGACCGGCCCCTTGCGCCCCGACTGCGAGAGCTGGACGGCGCGGCTGACGAATTCCGGGATGCGGTCGACGCTGTCGATCTGCGCCACCCATTTGGTGATCTCGGGGAAGGCCTTGCGGTACTCGATCTCCTGGAAGGCTTCGCGCTGCACCTCGTAGCGCGTCGCGTGGCCGATCAGCACGATCATCGGCGTCGAATCGTGCTTCGCCGCGTGCAGGCCGATCGAGGCGTTGCACGCCCCCGGCCCGCGCGTCACCAGGCAAACGGCCGGCTTGCCGGTCAGCTTGCCGTAGGCTTCCGCCATGAAGGCAGCGCCCGACTCGTGCCGGCAGATGACGAGCTTGATCTCCGGCGTGTCGAGCAGCGAATCGAGGATGCCGAGAAAGCTCTCGCCCGGCAGGCAGAAAACGGTATCGACGCCGTTCTTCTTCAGCGCGTCGACGATGAGCTTGCCGCCGTGGCGGACCGGAAGATTTCCATGCATGGGAAGCGGTTCTTGCGATAGTTGCCGAGGCGCCGATGAAACGGCGGATGGGCGCGCGAGTCAAATGAGCGGCCAGGCACTGCCCGTTCCGCGTGTTACGCCGCGCGAGGTCGAACCTCGGCGGAAATTTTCGCGCCGCTTTCCGCCTCGGCCTTGGACAGGGCGTAGGCCGACTGAGCGTTAAGCCAGAAACGGGCGCTCGTGCCGAAGTAGCGCGCCAGCCGCAAGGCGGTATCGGCGCTGATGTCCCGGCGACCGCGCAGAATGTCATTAATGCGGTTCGCCGGCACCTTGAGCTGGCGTGCGAGCGCGCTGCCGTTGAGGCCGAGAGGCTTCATGAACTCTTCGCGCAGAATTTCCCCCGGCGATGTCCTGATGCGCATGTTTTTCCTTTCTCAATGGTAATCGACAATCTCGACGTCGTAGGCTCCGTCAGCACGCCAGACAAAACAAATCCGCCATTGATCGTTGATACGGATGCTGTGTTGGCCGCGGCGATCACCTCTAAGTGCCTCGAGCCGGTTCCCCGGCGGCACGCGAAGGTCGCTAAGCTCTTCGGCATAGTCGATCATATCCAGCTTCCGTGAGGCTACCTTCGCGATCGAACGCAAGTGCTTGGCTGGTCTTCCGCCGCCGAAGAGCGCTTCAGTCGCTTTACATCTGAAGCTTTTGATCATTAGTTGATATATAATACGTATCACGTACTAATGCAAACCTGAATAGCGCGCTGGAATATGTTTTCATTCACCGAAGTGCCGCAAAAAATGAGCAGGAGACAAACACTCCCATCTAGACTTCCGCCGCCTGCCATTGCAGATTGCCGCCCCGGTGCCGTGCGGCACCCATCGCCGCCTTTGACCAACCGGATTTCGATGCCCAACGCCGTCGCGCGCTTTCGACCAGGCCAGCTCATCCACCACAAGCTGTTCGGCTATCGCGGGGTGATCGTCGACGTCGATCCCGTGTTCCAGGGCACCGAGGAATGGTACGCGCGCATGGCCAAGTCGCGCCCGCCGAAGGACGCGCCATGGTATCATGTGCTGGTGCACGAGGCGGACCACACGACCTATGTCGCCGAGCGCAATCTGGACGCGGATCACAGCATGAAGCCGATCCGCCATCCGCAGCTCGGCGCGCATTTCGACCGCTTCGAGAAAGGCGCTTACGTGCCGCGCCGCCAGACGAATTGACAGCTCGAACCGAGGGGAAGCAAGACGCATGGCCGAGAGCCCAGCCCGCACCGCCGCCCGCATCCTGATCGAGACCGAGTCGGTGCTGTTCCGTCCCGACGATCCCTTCACCTTCACCAGCGGCCGCAAGAGCCCGGTCTATGTCGATTGCCGGCGACTGATTTCCTTCCCCGAGGCGCGCAGCACGCTGATGGCGATGATGACCGACCAGATTCGCGCGACTGTCGAAGTCGAGACGATCGACGCGGTCGCCGGCGGCGAGACGGCGGGCATTCCGTTTGCCGCCTGGATCGCCGACCGGCTCTCGCTGCCGATGATCTACATCCGCAAGAAGCCGAAAGGCTTCGGCCGCAACGCCCGCATCGAGGGCGTGATCAAGGTGGGCGACAGCATCGTGCTGATCGAGGATCTGGCGACCGACGGCGGCAGCAAGATGAGCTTCATCGACGGTATCCGCGAAGCGGGCGCGGAATGCGCGCACACCTTCGTCGTCTTCCACTACGGCATCTTCCCGGAAGGCATCAAGAAGCTGAACGCCGCCGGCGTGGCGCTGCACGGCCTCACCACCTGGTGGGACGTGCTGGAATGCGCCGAGCAGGAAAAGTTCTTCGACAAGCCGACGATCGAGAAGGTCGCCGCCTTCCTCAAGGACCCGGACGGCTGGAAGGCGCCTGCCTGAAGGGCCTGGCGGTGGGCCCATGCTTCGACAAGCTCGGCATGAGGTTTTTTTTAGATCTAAACACCTCCCTCATCCTGAGTCTGTCGAAGGATAAGGAAGCGCCCATCGGCTGATGCCCGTCCCTGGATGCCACGGACAAGCCGTGGCATGACGCTAAGAATTGGATTTTAATTAAGATCGTCATGCCACGCTTAATGCGTGGCATCCATCGCGCTGCCGTCTGCCGCTCTGCCCTGGATTCGCCGATTAAATCGGCGAATGTCGGTTTGGAGATCGGGTCAAAAGGCCGCCGGCGCGCGGTGCATTCGGCGGAGCGCAGCGTCGAGGCCCTCGCGGGCGTCGGGATGGTTCGGGTGTAGCTCGAGGGTGCGCTGGAAGGCGGCGACCGCCTCGGGCAGGCGGCCGGCGGCGGCCAGCACCTCGCCCAAAGTGAAATGCGCGGCGGCGAGATCGGGATGGGCCTCGACGACCTGGCGCAGCGCGTCCACCGCCGCGTCGAAACGCCCGCAATGCGCGAGGCAGACGCCGAGGTTGAAGCGCGGCTCGACCAGCCCGGGCGCCAGCGCCGCCGCCTTCTCGAAGGCGCGCACTGCATCGGCCATGCGCTCCGCCCCGGCCAGGATATTGCCCTGGGTGACATGGTAGGCGGCGACGCCGGGCCGCGCCTTGATCGCGCGCTTTACCTGCGCAAGCGCCTGGTCCAGCCGGCCCGTGGCCGCCGCCGCGCGCGCCAGCACATGCAGCGCGTCCGCCTCGCGCGGCGCCTTGGCCAGCACGGCCTGGGCGATCGCGGCGGCGAGGTCGACGCGCTCGCCGGCGAGATGCCATTCCGCGACGGCGACGATCTCCGCCCGGTCCAAGCCCACGGCCGCCAGCCGCTCGGCCGAGACGAGCGCGTCGCGGGGCACGGGACGGAAGCTCTTGCGGACGAAGCGGCCGTTGAAGAAATTCGTGCTCGCGACGTCCGTCTTGTGGAACAGGAGGAAGCTGTCGCGCGGCGCCGGCAGCGCGCCGCCCGTGTCCGCCGCCACCGCAACGACGTCATGACCGAAGCCGACCAGGACGTGCTGATCGATCTCGTACAGCGGGCTGGTGTAGAAGTCGTAGCGCAGCAGGTCCTGCATCAGCGCGAGGACCGCCTCGGTCCGGTCCGGCACGCGGGCACCGATGAAATCGGCGATAAGGGAACTACCCTCCTCTCGCCAGGCGACGAGCGCGGACGGCAGCGTCAGCCGCCAAGTCATGTAGTCCTCGAGCAACCGCGCGAAGCTGGTGCCGAGATGGCGGGCGAGCCATTTGAAGGCGTCGCGCGCGACCTTGTCGTCGTAGAAGCATTCGAGCAGGCGGGTCAGCATCTCGGCCCGCTCGATGTCCTCCTTGCTCATCGTCCGGGTGCGGATGATCTTGCGGTCTCCGCGGTCGACGAAGTCGAGCCCGAGCAACGCGGCATTCTCGTACATCGGCGTGCCGGGCAGAAGCTGCAGCCGGTAGGGCTCGATCTTCGTCGCGTCGAGGCCGACGCAGAAGTCCAGCGAGTCGAGATAGTCCTCGTAGGTGTCCTCGGGCAGGCCGAAGATCAGCTGGAAGACAACCTCGATGCCGATGGAGTGCAGGTAATGCACGTTGCCGGTGATCTTGCGCATGCTCTGCTTGCGGTCGACCGCACGCAACGCCGCGTCGTTCGTGCTCTGCAGCCCGATCTCGACCACCGAGATGCCCGCCTGCTTCAGGAGGCCCATGAACTCCTGGTCCAGCAGGTCGACGCGCAGCTCGACCGTCACCGATAAATCGTCTGCCCGGCGGTTCTCGGCGATGAAGCGCAGGATCTCCTTGGCACGCTTGGGCGGCACGTTGAAGGTCGGGTCCATCAGGAACACCGACTTCGCGCCGCTCTCGAGAATATCGCGCAGGTCCCGCTTCACCCGCTCCATCGAAAAGCTGTGCAGCAGGTTGCCGTAATCCTTGGGATAGAAGCAGAAGCTGCATTTGAACGGGCAGCCGCGATAGGTCTCGAACAGGATCGAGCGCGTCTCGGTCTTGAGGTCAATGCAGCCGTTGAGATAGGGCGACGGGATGACGTCGAGATTCTCGAGGAAGGGCCGCCGCTCGGTCAGCACCACCGCGCCGCCGTCGCGGAAGCCGAGCCCCTGGATATCCCGCAGCCCGGGCTCGACGGCAGGCTTGCCGCGCTCCAGCCAGTGGCAGAGCAGCGCGCGAAAGGTCTCCTCGCCCTCGCCCCGCACCACGACGTCGATCCAGGGATAGGTGTCGAGCGCCTTCTCCGGCACCGAGGAGACGTCCGGCCCGCCGACGACGATGGTCGTCGCCGGCGCCTGCTGCTTGACCAGCCGCGCGATCTCCATCGTATGCAGCATGTTCCAGATGTAGCAGGAGAAGCCGACGATATCGGGATTGCGCGCGACGATCTCGGCCGCGGTGCGCGCGGCGTCCGAGGCGTCCACGGGCACGACCACGTCGATACGGCCCGCCCGGCTGATCAGCGGGTCGGTTTCCGCATAGCTCTTGATATAGAACAGGGAGAGCGGAATGTAGTCGCTCGTCAGATCGATCAGATCAACCTGCACCCGATGCCTCCCGCGCCGGTTGCCCAATTTTGCGCAGCGCCACCGGCGAAATGTAGGCCGATGCGTCCGCCAAGCCAACCCCGCGGCCGGACAGTTGCATCGGGAGTCTTCCCGCGCTTCACGGACATGTTACAGTTCGAATTCCCGTGAGCGGCCGAATAGGAGAAGACCGTCGATGCGAGGATTGCGCGCAATCGCCGTTGCGGCCCTGGCCATGACCGGCGCCCTTATCCTCGGCGCCGGCGCGCCTGTCCAGGCAAAGGACAACCTGGTCATCGGCATCAGCCAGTTTCCGAGTAATTTCAATCCGCTGATCAACGACATGACAGCGAAGTCTTACATTCTCGGCATGGCGCGCCGGCCGATCACGACCTACGGCGCCGACTGGAAACTCCACTGCGTCCTGTGCACCGCGCTGCCGAGCATCGAGAAAGGCACCGCGCGCTACGAGACGACCGCCGACGGCAAGCCCGGCATCGCGGTCACCTACACGCTGCGGCCCGAATACGTCTGGGGCGACGGCACGCCGATCACCACCAAGGATGTGCTGTTCACCTGGGAGGTCGGCCGCAACAAGCAATCGGGCGCCGGCAGCTCCGAGATGTTCAACCGGATCACCAAGATCGACGTGAAGGACGACCACACCTTCACGATGCACGTCAACAAGCGCACCTGCGATTTCGCGGGGATCAACGATTTCGACATCCTGCCCGAGCACTTGGAACGGAAGAACTTCCGCAATCCGGTGAAATACGTGAACCGCAGCGCCTACGAGACGGACACGACCAATCCCGGCCTGTGGTACGGGCCCTACCGCATAACGCAGGTCGTCTCCGGCTCCTATGTGGTGCTCGAGCCGAATCCGCTGTGGAAGGGCAAGAAGCCGGCCTTCAAGCGCATCACGGTGCGGGCGATCGAAAACACCGGCGCCATGACGGCGAACCTGCTGTCCGGCTCCATCGACTACATCGCCGGCGAGATCGGCCTCACCCTCGACCAGGCGCTGGCCTTCGAGAAACGGCACGGCAAGCGCTTCCACGTGCTCTACAAGCCGAGCCTGATCTACGAGCATATCGACCTCAACTTCGATAACCCGATTCTCGCCGACCGCCGCGTGCGCCAGGCGCTGCTCTACGCCATCGACCGCCAGACGATCACCAAGCAGCTGTTCGAAGGGCACCAGCCGATCGCCACCAGCTCGGTCCATCCGCTGGACACCGTCTACGACCCCAACGTCCCGAAATATCCCTACGACCCGAAGCGCGCGAAAGCGCTGCTCGAGGAGGCTGGCTGGACCGAGATGCGCGGCGGCATCCGTTACGACAAGAAAGGGCGCCGGCTGCAGCTCGACTTCATGACGACCGCCGGCAACAAGTCGCGCGAGCTCGTTCAGCAGGCGATCCAGAGCGAATGGCGGCAGGTCGGCGTTGATGCGCGCATCCGCAACGAGCCCCCGCGCGTCTTCTTCGGGGAGACCGTGCGGAAGCGGCGGTTCTCGGCGATGGCGATGTACGCCTGGACGTCTTCGCCGGAAAACATCCCGCGCTCGACGCTCTATTCCAAGATGATCCCGAGCGAGGCCAACAACTGGTCCGGACAGAACTATCCCGGCTATCGGAGCGCCAAGATGGACAAGCTGCTCGACGCGGTGGAGGTTCAGTGCGAGCCGAAACAGAACCTCCAGCTCTGGTACGACATCCAGACGCTCTATGCGACCGACCTGCCCGCCCTGCCGCTGTTCTACCGCGCCAACGCCTTTATCATGCCGCCCTGGCTCAAGGGGGTGACGCCGACCGGCAACCAGTATCCCTCGACGCTGCACGTCGAAGACTGGCGCGTGGGAAAATAGGGGGAAATAGGGCGAATGGCGCGCTTCGCTACCACGCGGCTGCTCGAAAGCCTCCTCGTCCTCCTGGCGATGAGCTTCATCGTCTACATGCTGATCGGCTTGATGCCGGGCGATCCGATCGACATGATGATCTCCGGCAACCCGAAGATGACCTCGGAGGACGCGGAGCGGCTGCGCGCGCTCTACGGCATCGATAAGCCGCTCCTGCTGCGCTACGGCAACTGGCTGCTCGCGGCGCTGCACGGCGACTTCGGCTATTCGCGCACCTACACGCAGCCCGTGCTCAGCGTCCTCCTGCCGCGACTCGGCAACACCATGCTGCTGATGGGGATCAGCCTCATCGCCACGCTGGCGATCGCGATCCCGCTCGGCGTCTTCGCCGCGCTGCGCCCCTACTCCCACGCCGACTACGCGATCAATTTCCTTTGTTTCGGCGGCATATCCGTCCCGTCCTTCTGGCTCGCGCTGATGTGCATCATGCTGTTCGCGGTCAAGCTCGAATGGCTGCCCGCCGGCGGCATGGAGACGGTGGGCGCGAGCGGATTCTTCGACCGGCTCGAATACCTCATCATGCCCGTGACGGTGCTGACGGCGACGCATATCGGCAGCTTCACGCGCTTCATGCGGGCCAGCATGATCCAGACGTTGCGCCAGGACTATATCCGCACGGCGCGGGCGAAGGGCGTAGGACCGGTGCGGCTGCTCGTCGGCCACGCGCTGCAGAACGCGCTGCTGCCGCTGGTCACCATCGTCGGGCTCAGCTTCGGCCACCTGTTCTCCGGCGCGCTGATCACCGAGATCATGTTCTCCTGGCTCGGCATGGGAAAGCTCATGTACGACGCCATCATCGGCAACGATTTCAATCTCGCCCTGGTCGGACTCCTCTTCGCCACCGCCGCGACGCTGGTCGGCAACTTCCTCGCCGACGTCGCCCATGTCGCGATCGATCCGCGGGTAACCTTCGCCGCCCGGGAGGAGGCGCCATGAGCGCGCGCGTCCTGTCGCAGAGCCCGTCGCGGCGCATGTGGCGGCGTTTCCTGCGCCACCGGCTTGCGGTCGTGAGCCTGGTGACCCTGGTCGTGCTGGTGCTGGCGGCGCTCGCCGCGCCGCTGGCGGAACGCTGGCTCGGCGTCGACGCCAACGCCGCCAACCTGCTGCTGCGCATGCAGCCGCCCTCGGCAGAGCACCCGCTGGGCACCGACGAGCTGGGCCGCGACCTGCTCTGCCGCCTGCTCTATGGCGGGCAGGTATCGCTCGCTGTCGGGCTCGTGGCGGCGGTTTTCGCGGCGATCATCGGCACGGCGGTCGGGCTCGTCGCGGGCTATGCGGGCGGCGTGACCGACCGCATCCTGATGCGCTTCAACGACGCGGTCATTGCGCTGCCGCTGCTGCCGCTGCTGATCGTGCTCGCGGCCATCGACCTCGGGAAGCTCGGTTTGCCGCCCGCGGTCGCGCAGTCCGAGAATGTCAGCATCTACCGCATTATCGTGATCGTCACGCTGTTCGGCTGGAATACCGTGGCCCGCCTCGTCCGCGCGGAGACGCTGGCGCTGCGCCAGCGCGAGTTCGTGCGCGCCGCCGTGGCGCTCGGCACGACCCCGCGCAGCATCATGTGGCGCCACATCCTGCCCAACGCGGTTTCGCCGATCATCGTCGCCACGACGCTCTCGGTCGGCCAGATCATCCTGTTCGAGTCGACGCTCAGCTTCCTGGGGCTCGGCATCCAGCCGCCGACCGCGAGCTGGGGCAACATGCTGACCAACGCGCAGGAGGTGATCTGGTCCGCCCCGAACCTGGCGATCTGGCCCGGCCTGCTGATCTTCCTGACCGTCATGGCCTTTAACTTCCTGGGCGACGGGCTGCAGGACGCCCTCGACCCGCGCGCACTTGAATAGGAAGCGCACAAATACAATATCGGCGTATCACAGTATTTTATTTAAGAATTTAGTCCTTTTATTGTTAATATTATCCATCAATATTGTGATATTGATCACATTCCATTTCCTTCTCGATGATCTATATTTGTGCTATTGTGGATTTCTCGGTTTGATCTCCACATTGGTTAACATGAATATTTACGCAGGTGTGAGACATGGTCGGGACACCGCATATCGAGACAAGGGCTTCCTTCGAGCCCCGCAGCGCGGGGGTTGATGCCACGCCGGGCGGAACGCACGCCGCCGGCAAGATCGGCCTAGCCGGTTCGCAGCTGGCCGACACGGTCAGCAAATCGGCGCCGTCGGTGAACAGCCAGCACGACCACGCGTTCACCATCCGTCTCAGCTCGGATGCGCGGAAGCTTTCCGCGACGGGCACGAACGCGCCGCAGGCGGCAGACAGCGGCTTGAAGCAGAAGATCGATACGACCGTCGTGAAGAACGGCAAGGCGCCGGTCGACCACAGCATCCGTTCGGAACAGTCGGGCGCGCGCACCAACCAGGTCACCAGCTTCGAGAGCGAGCGGACCGGCAACGACACGAACGACAAGACGGAAGCCGGCCGTACCCTGGGCCAGGTCATCGACACCTTCGCCTAGCGCCCGACATAGGTTTCAATAGACACCGCGGCGAGCCGGAATCCCCGGCCGGCTGCGCGGCGTTTCCTGCCCTCGCCTCTGGACAGAGAGCCCGTCCTGCCGCTTACTGGAGCGACGGGAGAGCATTGCCCTTGGCGAGAGGTGCCGGATGAATACCCTGCTGTTCACGCACAAGGCCTGCATCGAGCATGACCCGGGTCCGCACCACCCGGAATGCCCGGCGCGGCTGCGCGCGGTCCTCAACGCGCTGGAAGCGGAAGAATTCCAGCTGCTCGACCGCCGCGAGGCGCCGCGCGCCGAAATCGATCAGATCGCCCGTGTGCATGACCGCGAATACGTGCACGCCGTGCTCGACGCGATTCCCGCCGAGGGCCGCCGCGCCCTCGACGGCGACACACATGTCTCCCCGGGGTCGGGCGAAGCGGCGCTACGGGCGGCGGGCGCGGCCTGCGCCGCGGTCGACGCCGTAGTAGCGGGCGAAGCGCGCAATGCCTTCTGCGCCGTCCGCCCGCCGGGGCATCACGCCGAGCCGGCCGTCGCCATGGGATTCTGCCTGTTCAACAACGTCGCCATCGCCGCCGCGCACGCGCGCGCGGTGCATGGCCTGAAACGCGCGGCGGTGATGGATTTCGACGTCCATCACGGCAACGGCACCCAAGCCATGTTCTGGAACGACGCCGACTTCTTCTACGCCTCGACGCATCAGTCGCCGCTCTATCCCGGCACCGGCAGCCTGCGCGAGCACGGCAACTTCAGCAACATCGTCAACGCACCGCTGGCCCCGATGTCGGGCTCCGCGGAGTTCCGATCGGCGATGAGCGAGACCATCCTGCCGGCCATGCGCGCCTTCGAGCCGGACATTGTCCTGATCTCGGCCGGGTTCGACGCCCACCGCGCCGACCCGCTCGCCATGCTCAACTTCGAGAACGCGGATTATGCCTGGGCGACGGCCGAGCTGATGGCGGTAGCCGACGAATGTTGCGGCAGCCGCGTCGTTTCGACGCTGGAAGGCGGCTACGACCTGGCCGCGCTGGCCGCCAGCGCCGCGGCGCATGTCCAGACGTTGATGACCGCTTGACCGCAAGCTGATCGGAAGCCGCCGCCGGCAGGTTGCCTGCCGGATGGCGCGAGACTACACTCCGCGCCCGACGGGTACACCGCCGATGGGGAGGACAATGGCGGAACGCAAGACACAGGCCGATATTCAGAAGATGAGCTTCGAGGACGCGCTGAAGGAGCTCGAATCGATCGTCCGCAACCTGGAATCCGGGTCGAGCCAGCTCGACGCGGCGATCGACGCCTATGAGCGGGGCGCCGCGCTGAAGAAGCATTGCGAAGCCAAGCTTCGCGAGGCCCAGGCCAAGATCGAGAAGATCACGATCGCGGCGGATGGCACCGTTTCCTCCGAACCGGCCGATCTCGGCTAGAGTCGGCCATGGCAGATCTTCCGAAGGCGCTGGCTGAGGCGGCAGCCGAGGTTGAAACCGTGCTCGACGGCATCCTCGCGACCGCGGGCGCGCCGGAGCCCCGCATCTACGAGGCCATGCGCTACACCACGCTCGGCGGCGGCAAGCGGCTGCGCCCCTTCCTGGTCATGGAAAGCGCGCGGCTGTTCGACGTGCCGAAGATCTCGGCGCTCCGGACCGGCGCCGCGCTCGAGCTGATCCACTGCTATTCCCTCGTGCATGACGACCTGCCGGCGATGGATGATGACGACCTCCGCCGCGGCAAGCCGACGGTGCACAAGCAATTCGACGAAGCGACGGCGATCCTTGCCGGCGACGGCCTCTTGACCATGGCCTTCGAGGTGCTGGCCGATCCGGCGACCCATCCCGACGCCGCGATTCGCGCGGCGTTGGTGCTGGCGATCGCGAAGGCGGCCGGCGTGCGCGGCATGGTCGGCGGCCAGATGATCGACCTCGAGGCCGAGACCAAGACGCTGAACCTCGCCGAGATCACCCGGCTGCAGCAGCTCAAGACCGGCGCGCTGATCGGCTTCGCCTGCGAGGCCGGCGCGATGCTGGGACGCGCGCCCGATGACGCACGCAAGGCGCTACGCGCCTATGCCGACACGCTCGGCCTCGCCTTCCAGATCGCCGACGACCTGCTGGACGTGGAAGGCAGCGTCGAGGAGACCGGCAAGGCGGTCGGCAAGGACGCCAATGCCGGCAAGGCCACTTTCGTCTCGCTGCTCGGCGTGGACGGCGCGCGCAGGCAAGCCAACGCGCTGGTCGACCAGGCTGTCTCGCATCTCTCCGCCTTCGACGACCGCGCCGACCTGCTGCGCCTGACCGCGCGTTTCGTCGTCGACCGGCGGAACTGAGCGGCCGCCGTCACGCGCCGGGGCATCGCCACGCTCGCCGCACCGGATCGTTATCATGGCTAGGAATGCGAAATCACGCGCCGACCTGCTGCTCGTCGAGCGCGGCCTCGTCGAAAGCCGCACGCGCGCGCAGGCCGTCATCATGGCCGGCCTCGTCTTTAGCGGCGAGCGGCGGGTGGAGAAGCCGGGCGACATGCTGGCCGCCGACGCGCCCTTGGCGCTGCGCGGCCAGGACCATCCCTGGGTCTCGCGCGGCGGGCTCAAGCTGGCGAAGGCGCTGGAGGCATTCGGCCTCGACGTGACGGGCCTCACCTGCCTCGACATCGGCGCATCCACCGGCGGCTTCACCGACGTGCTGCTGGCGGGCGGCGCGGCCAAGGTCTACGCGGTCGACGTGGGCAAAGGTCAGCTCGCCTGGAAGCTGCGCCAGGATGCGCGCGTCGTCGTGTTGGAAGAGACCAACGCCCGCCACCTGACGCACGCCGAGGTCCCGGATGCGATCGACTTCCTCGCCTGTGACGCTAGCTTCATCGGGCTGGAAAAGGTGCTGCCGGCGGCGATGGCCCTGACGCGGCCGGGCGCGCATCTCGTGGCGCTGATCAAGCCGCAATTCCAGGCGGGACCGCAGGAGGTCGGCAAGGGCGGCGTGGTGCGCGACCCGGCAGTGCATCAGCGTGTTTGCGAAACGGTACGCGCCTGGCTCGACGCCCAGCCGGGTTGGCGCGTCATCGGCCTCACCGAGAGCCCGATCACCGGCCCCGCCGGCAACAAGGAGTTCCTGATCGCCGCCGTCCGCGACGCATAAAATCGTGCTCCCGCCCTCAACGTGCGCGCGATGCCCGATTGCGGCTACACTTGCCGCACCGGGCGGACACAGCGTGAGGAGCCATCGCATGACGCAACTCGTTTTTCTCCATGGACCGGGCGCGGGCGCCTGCGCCGACGCCTACGAGCCTCAGCTGCGGCATTTCCCCGGCAGCGTCGCGCCCACCCTCCCCGGCCATCTCGAGGGCACCCGCTGTCCCGACGTCGCGCGCTACATGGAATGGGTGCGCGGCTGGCTCTGGGCCCAGGGCTTCAACAAGGACCTCGTGCTTGTCGGCTATACGCTCGGCGCGTCGATCGCGCTGCTGTACGGCCTGGACTATCCGGACGAGGTGAAGGGCATGGTGATCATGACGGTCGCCGCGCGGCCGAAGACGCGCGAGCCGGGGGCCTACGACATGCGGCTCCGCGCCATGGAGGATCCGAAGGCGTATGAGGAGTGGATCGCGTTTCAGGAGCACGCGATGATGTTCGTCGAGCCCGGGCTGCGCGAGCGGCTGATGGCGCGCCATCGGCAGGTGGGCCCGCTGTCGCAATATCACGACCTCAAGACGATCGACGCCTTCGACGTGCGCGACCGCCTCGCCTCGCTCAAGCCGAAGCTCTTGCTGCTGCGCGGCGTCGACGACCCCGGCAAGCCGCCCGAATACGAGAAGGAGATCCACGAGGCCGTGCCCGGCTCACGCTATGTGAAGCTCAAGGGCGCAGGACATTTTCCGCCGACGGAGGTCCCGGATCAGGTCAACGCGCTGATCGAAGAGTTCGTGGCGGGGCTGTGACGGCCGTCGAACCGCCCTCCTAATACCGCAGCTTGAGCGGCGGCATTTGCAGGTCGCCGGCGCGCGGGCGCAGGAACGCCAGCTCCTTCAGCACGGGGCCGACGCGCGCCTCGATCATCGCCGAGAGCTGCGTCCGCAGCCCGAGCCAGTCGAGCACGCGCGCCGTGATGCTGCTGCCGTCGTCGGACATCAGGGCGAACAGGCGCTCGAGCGGCGTCTTCGGCAGCGGGAACTCCTTCAGCGTGATGCTTTCCTCGGGCTTGATCCCTGCCGCCTGCTTGGCCACGTCGATCGCCGTCTTCAGGCCGCCGAGTTGATCGACGAGGCCGACCTTGCTGGCCGCCTCGCCGCTCCAGACGCGTCCGCCCGCGACCTGGTCGATCTGCGGCGCCTTGATGTTGCGGCCCTTCGCCAGCTTGCTCGTGAAGTCCGCATAGACGGCGTCCATCATCGTACTGAGCCGCGCCGTGGTGTCCGGCGAATAGTCGCGGAACGGGCTCCAGATCGCCGCGTTCTTGCCGGCCTGCACGATATCCCAGTTGACGCCGAGCTTGGGCCACAGCCCCGCGGTCACGAACTTGCCGCCATAGACGCCGATAGAGCCGGTCAGCGTTCCCGGCGAGGCGACGATCCGGTCGGCGCCCATGGCCACGAAATAGCCGCCCGACGCGGCGATGCCCCCCATGCTGGCGATCACCGGCATTCCCGCCGCGCGCGCCCGCATCACCGCGTCCCACACGGTGTCGGCCGCGAGATAGGAGCCGCCGGGACTGTCGATGCGCAGCAGGATGGCGTGGACATCCGGATCGGCCGCCGCCTCCGAGATCGCCCTGGCGACTTCGTGGGCGGCGAAGACGCGGCTGCTGTCGAGCACCGACTCCTCACCGCCGCCCGAGACGATCGGGCCGATACCGTAGACCAGCGCCACCGTCGGGCCGCTGCTGTAGGGCAGATTGCCGTCGGCGAGATAGCGCTTGAGCGTCACCAGCCCGGCCCCCGCGCCGGCCCGCTTCTCCGCCGCCTCGCGGGCCGCCGGCCAGTAGTCGAGCACGTCGACCAGCTTGCGCTTCTTCGCCTCGGCGGCGAGCAGCGGACTCTGGTCGATGTCGGCGCGCGCCTCGTCCGGCGAAATCTTGCGGCCTTCGGCGATACCCTGGACGAACTGCGTCAGCCAGGAATCCACCAGCGCCTGCAGGTTGGCGCGCACCGGCGCGGTCATGCTCTTGTGCGTGAAGGTCTCCGGCGAGGACTTGTATTCCTTGCGCTGCTGCATGCGCGCGACGACGCCGATCTTTTCCAGCGCGCCCGCGACGAACGGCACTTCGATCGCGACGCCCGTGGTCGAAAGCTCGCCCGAGGGCTGCATCCAGATCTGGTTGAAGTCCGAGGCCAGGTAGTACTCGGCCGTCGCGCCCGGCTCGGCCGAGAAGCTATCGGCATAGGCGATGGCGAACTTGCCGGCCTTGCGAAGACGCGACACCGCGGCGCGAAGCTCCTGCGCGGTGGCGATATCGACGCCGGACGACCCCATGCGGACGAGGACGCCGGCCACGCGGCGATCGGTCTCCGCCTTGGTGAAGGCCGCAATGAGGTCGCGCAGCGCGTGCGGCCCGCCACGCGACAGCAGCTGCAGCGGCCCCTCGGACCGCGTCTCGGAAACGCCGCGGTTGAGATCGACCGAGAGGACGATCTTGTCGGGCAGCGGCTCTTCGCTCTCGCTGGTGAGCATGAACCATGTCGTGACCGCCGCCGCGATCACGACGACCAGAAAGCCCGCGACCGCAAACAGCCAAAGAAAAAAACGTCCGATCAAACGCATGCCGATGTCAGTCCCCCGTCCCTCGCAAACGCCCGGCGGCACCGCGCAGCTCCGCCGAGCGGACGCACGTTACCATCAACGCGCGGCGATTTGGAGACGGGAATGATGCATGCGGCGCTTCGTCATGCTTCGACAGGCTCAGCATGAGGGCTATATCCATTTGATTTTGCGATTCCTTTTCCCTCATCCTGAGCCTGTCGAAGGATGAGTTCGCGCGTACGGCTGCCGTCACGCCGCCAGCAGCGCGGCCGCCCGCTTCCGCGCCGCGGCGGCGGCGGCCGTCTCGCCCAGGCCATCCAGCGCTTCAGCCTCGCGCGTCCAGCCCCAGACCGAGTTCGGGTTGAGCGCGTTGCGTTCCGTGGCCAGCGCGCGGGCGAGCCGGTAGCGCTCCGCCTTCAGCGCCGCGGCGACGAGCAGGCGGAAAAACAGGTCGCGCTGCGCATGGCTGCCGCCGATGCGATAGACCGCGCGGCGGACCGGCGCCAGCAGGTCGACCGCCGCGCCATAGTCGCCCCGCCCGTAAGCGGCGATCGCCCGGCACAGCGGCAGGCCGACCTCGCGGAAGATCGGGCCTTCGGTCGTGTCGGTCCGCGCGGCCGCCGCTTCCATCGACGATAGCATCGCGTCCACTTTCGGCCCGCGGCCTTCGACCGCCAGCGCCATGATGTAATGCGCGTCATGGAAGGCGAAGATGTGGTCGTCGATCTTGTCCGCCGCCTTATCCGCAAGCTCCGCCCAGCGGCCGCCGACATCCGCCCCCGCCTCCTGCAGCCGCCAGAGCAGCGCGATCGCGTTGCTCATGTCGAGATAGTCCGCGCTCGTCGTGTCGGGCCGGACCTCGCGGTCGTACAGGTCGAGGATCGCGTCGAATTGCCCAAGTTCCAGGTGGAACAGGCATTTGTGCCACCAGGTATGGAAGCGGAAATTGTTGCAGCCGCCCCAGTTGCCCGACAGCCCGTCGAGCCAGGCGACGCCGTCGCGGAAGCGGCCCTGCATCTCCATGACATGCGCCACGGAATGGGTCGCCCAGATGTCCTGGTCGTTGATCTCGACGGCGCGGCGGCCGGCGCGTTCCGCCTCGGCATAGAAGCCGCTCTCCTCCAGCCCGAAGGACTGGTAGCCGACGACGAAACCGTAGCCGGGCTGTTCTTCGCTCCAATACGGGAACACGCGGGCGACGGAATCGCGCATGGCGGCGGAGTCGCCGAGGTAGAAATGGGTGAAATGGCCGAGCCGGAGCGCCAGCACGTCGCGTGGATGCTCCAGCAGGATCTCTTCCCAGCCGTCGGTGGCGCCGCGGATGTCGCCGCGGCACCAGGCATCGAGCGCGGCGATGTGGCGGCGCTCGCGATCGGTCACGCCCTTCGCGGCCAGCGCCGTCGCCTTGGCCAGCGATTCCTCGGCCTTCTTCTCCAGCGGCGGCGTGCAGAACAGCTTCATGAAATAGCCGCGCGCGCAATGCGCCATCGGCATCTCCGGGTCGGCGTCGAAGGTCTCCTTCAGCCGCTCGCCCGTGTCCTGGCGCAGCCCGAGATAATGCAGGATCATCGCGTCGTAACGGCGCACCGCCTCTTCGCTGGCGGCGGTCATCTCCAGGCCGTGCTGATCGCGGGGCATTGCGTCCTCCCTGGGTGTTCTTCTCGCCAGGCCATTATGCCGGGATCGGGCAAGGCAGGCGAGGCCTGCGGCCTATGGCCCTCCCTTGTCATCGCGGAGATGCGGCAGGATACTGCGCAAAATCGCCGTCCCACGGCGCCCGGAGGAGTTGATTATGGATTTCGAGCTGACCCCCGACCAACAGGATCTGCAGCAGCGCGCGCGAGATCTGGCCCGCACTGTCTTCGCCAAGCGTGCGGCCGACATCGACAAGAGCGAGCAATACCCCTGGGAGAACGCCAAGGCGCTGAACGAGGCCGGGTTCATGGGCATGACGATCCCGAAGGAATATGGCGGCCAGGGACGCAGCTTTCTCGACGCCGTGCTGGTGGTCGAGCAGATGGCGCAGGTCTGCGGCGTCACCGCGCGGATCGTGGTCGAATCCAACATGGGCGCGATCAGCACGATCATGCGCTACGGCACCGAGGCGCAGAAGCGCATGGCGGCGGAGATCCTGTTCTCGCGCGCCGACAAGCCGGCGATCTGCATCACCGAGCCCGGCGCCGGCAGCGCGGCGACCGAGATGACGACGCGCGCCGACCGCCGCGGCGACACCTGGATCCTCAACGGCAAGAAGCACTGGATCACCGGCGCCGGCGTGTCCTGGCTGCACCTGATCTTCGCGCGCGCCTTCGACGAGGACGGCAAGGAGCTGGGCATCGGCGGCTTCCTCGCGCTGCGCGACGAGACCAAGGGGCTGCGCATCGGCAATCGCGAGCCCACGATGGGGCTGCGCGGCATCCCGGAAGCGGAGGTGATCTGCGAAGACATGGAGGTCGGCGCGGACGCGTTGGTCGAGCCGCCGAGCGGGCTCAAGCGCGGCTTCGCCGACCTGATGAACGCCTACAACTCGCAACGCGTCGGCGCGGGCACGATCGCGCTCGGCATCGCCGAAGGCGCCTACGAGCACGCGCTCGACTACGCCAAGACGCGCCGGCAGTTCGGCCGCCCAATCGCCGAGTTCCAGGGCCTGCAATGGATCCTGGTCGACATGGACAGCCATATCGAGGCGGCGCGCGCGCTGATCTACAAGGCGGCGGCCAGCGCCGAGCGCAACAATTCCGGCTTCCCCGACATCAAGCTGGCGGCGCAGGCAAAGATCGTCGCGTCCGAGATGGCGATCAAGGTGACCAACGACGCGCTGCAGACCTACGGCGCGGCGGGCTATTCCCGGCGTAACCCGCTGGAGCGCATGGTGCGCGACGGCCGCATGTTCACCATCGGCGGTGGCACCGCGCAGATCCTCCGCACCGTCGTCGCCTCGCAGATCCTGGGCACGAAGCTGCCGCAGACGCGCGACGGCTACGTCAAGCTGGCCGAGCGCGAGGCGGCCGGCAAGCCCGGCAAGGCAGCGGAGTAATCGGCGCGGCGCCCCGCGCATCGTCAAGCACACAATCGAGGGACCATCGGCACATGGCGACTATCGAGTTCTTTTTCGACTTTTCCAGCCCGTGGACGTATTTCGCGGCGACCCGCGTCGAGGACTTCTGCGCCCGCAACGGCGCGGAGCTGGTCTGGAAGCCCTTCCTCGTTGGCGGCGTGTTCAACAAGGTGAACCCGAGCGTCTACCAGCGGCGCGAGCACCCGATCCCGCCGAAGGACAATTACTACAAGAAGGACATGGAAGACTGGGCGCGCTATCTCGGCATCGAGATCGTCCGGCCGAGTGTGTTCCCGGTGAACAGCGTCAAGGCGCTGCGCGGCGCCTTCGTCGCGATCGACCAGGGAACCATCTCCGCCTATGCCAAGGCGGTCTTCCAGGCCTATTGGCGGGACGACAAGGACATCTCGCAGGACGCCGAGCTGCGCGCGATCGTCCACGCCGTCGGCATGGACGTGGACGCCTTCTTCACAGGGATCACCAACGATGCGGTGAAGCGGAAGCTGTTCGAGAGCACCGACGAGCTGATCGGCCGCGGCGGCTTCGGCACGCCGACCTTCTTCGTCGACCGCGACGACATGTATTTCGGCAACGACCGCTTCGAGCTCATGCAGGCGGCCCTCGACCGGAAGAAGAAGGCCTAAGAAGGCGCTCAACTGGAAGATCCAGCCGATATCGAAGGCGGCGCCCCGCCGGGCGCCGCTTAAGTTTTTTATGCGTCCGTTTCTATAACTAGCTGATAAATCGATAGGATTTTAGCGCCACATCGCTTGGGCATTCACCATATCTTAATGCTCTTGGCGCTTATAATTGCGACGAGGCCACGGACGAATCAGAAGAATACGCCGGCTTTTTTTGGAAACCCTTAGTCCGCGTTCCCCTATGAAAAAGCTGCGCCTTCTCTCGCCGGTCTATTACATCACCATCCTCAGTATCTTCGCCGTGGCCGCGACGGCGGCGATCGTCGTCAACCGCACCACGCAGGAAGCCAACCGGATTTTCGCCGCGGTCGTCCTGCTGGGCCAGATGAACGACAGCCTGCTGAAGTCGGTCAACGGCACGATCACCTACATGGACGCGCCCACGACGGCGCGCAAGGACATCGCCGGCCAGATCCAGAGCGAGCTCACCGTCTTCGACAATCGATGGGGTGCGCTGCGCAGTATGCTCGGACATATCGATCGGGAATTCGCGCGCCTCTTGACGCGAACGAACACGATATCCGACGAGTTCGATCGATTCCTCAAAATCGGCTTCTGGCTCGTCTCGGAAAATGAAGAGTCGACCCGATCCCCGTCCTATCAGGAATTTCTCCGGCTCGGTGGCCATCACCTGCAGGAGACGATCGCGCTGGCGCAGTCACTCGCGCAAAACGACTACGCGCGCATCAACAAGCAGATGGAGCGGCAGCTCAACACGGCCTTGGGTGCCATATTGGTGCTGCTGCTCGCCGGCGCCGCGTTTGCGCGCCGTACGATCATCGCGATGAACGCGGCCCGCGAAGCGGCCGAATCCGCGGATCGCGCGAAATCGGAATTCCTGGCGACGATGAGTCACGAGATCAGGACGCCGATGACCGGCGTTCTCGGCATCGCGGAGCTTCTGGCGCGCTCCGACCTCAACGAGAAGCAGCGCACGTTCCTCTCGGCGATCATCAAATCCGGCGAAGCGCTGACCGCGATCATCAACGACGTTCTCGACCTGTCGAAGATCGACGCGGGCAAGATGCAGGTGCGGCCGCACCCCTTCGACCTCGCCGTGACGGTGGACGACATCGCGACGCTGCTGTCGCCGCGCGCCGCGGAAAAGGGCATCGAGCTCGCCGTCCGCATTCAGCCCGACCTGCCGTCGAAATTCATCGGCGACGCGGGCCATATTCGCCAGGTCATCATCAACCTGCTCGGCAACGCGCTCAAATTCACCGACGAGGGCCACGTCCTGCTGGATGTCTCAGGAAGCGCGCAGGACGGCCGCGCGCAGCTGACCTTCACGGTCGAAGACACCGGCGTCGGCATCCCGGACGACAAGCGCCAGCAGCTCTTCGCGCAGTTCTCGCAAATCGACAACGCGGCAACGCGGCGCGAGCACGGCACGGGCCTGGGCCTCGCCATCTCCAGCAAGCTCGTCGCCCTGATGGGCGGCAAGATCGGGGTGTCGAGCGAAGAAGGCAAAGGGTCGCGTTTCTGGTTCACGCTGGAATTGCCGGTCGACCCGGCGGCGCCCGCGAGGCGCCGCCCGCCGCACGACCTGTCGGGCGTCAGCCTGCTCGTGGTCGACGACAACGAAATCAACCGGATGGTCATCGTCGAGCAGCTCAAGAGCTGGGACTTCGAAGCCTACGCGGTCGACAGCGCGGAAAAGGGACTGCAGGCGCTGCGCGAAGCCGCGAAGGCGGGCGCGCCGTTCGACATGGCGGTGATCGACTATCACATGCCGAAGATGGACGGCCTGGACTTGGCCGCGGCAATCCGTGGCGACAGCCTCGTCGCGGACGTGGCGATCCTGATGATCACCTCCGTCATGGCGCCCGATGACGAGGCCCGGTTCCGGCAAACGCGCATCGACGGCCATCTGACGAAGCCGGCGCGCGCGTCGCTCCTGCTCGACACGGTGGTCAACATTCTCTATGGCGAGCAGCCCGGGGCGGACGCGCCGGATGCCGAGGGCCGTCCAGAGAGCGGGTCGCGACTCAAGGAATCGGCGTAACGGCCGTCCTACGCGTGCCCCTTCGGCGTGTCGACCTCGACCGTTTCGAACTCGCCCGGAAGCGTGATCTCGATCAGCTCCAGATCGTCGGAACAGCCGACCTCGGCATGCGCGATGCCTGGCGGCTGATGCACGCAGGACCCCGCTTCCGACCGCACCCGGCCGACGCCCTCGTAGTCGAACTCGATCCAGCCTTTCAGGACGTAATACATCTGGAAGTCGAGGTTGTGCTTGTGCCAGCCGAAGCCGGATGATTCGCCTTTCTTCGCGCGGATGACATGCGCCATGGCGCGCCCGCCCGTCGCGTCCGAGATGCCGAGATCACGGTACTCGAAGCAGGACCGGAGCCCGCCGCTCTTGAATTTCGCGTCCTTGGCATGGGACGCGGAAAATTTCATTTTTTTGCCGCTCGCCATTTGCTTTCCTCCCGCAGCGCCGCCGCTGCTTCCGTCGCGGTTTTCAGCCTACAGGATCGCGCGGCGGGCCGTGAAAGGCAATGGCAGCCCCTCCCGGCACGCGGCAGAATCTGGAAACCCCCTTTGGGGGAAGGGGGTTTCCGGTGTGGCAATGTGGAGGTTGGGAGAAGTTTGAAGCGCACGTGGGATCGGGATCCATCTGCTCAGGGGTTTGATCGTGATGCTTGATCCGTCCGCCTGTGCGCTTGCTTATAGAAACGAGACGATCCGGCGCCGGGGGTTAAACGCCGCGAAAATATTTTGCGTCCCTCTCCTTCTCGATCTCACGCGGCGTCGCGCGTCTCGAACCCGGTCCGCTGCCGCGCGGCGGCGTCCGGCCCCTCCACATGCTGCCCGACGGCGCGGGCGATCACGTCCGGATGCGTCAGGGGCGACATATGCCCGGCCCCAGCGAGTTCCAGGACGCTCGCATTCGGCAGATGGTCGCTCAGGATCTGGCAGATCCGCCGATAGGTCTCCGTCGTCCGGGCGCCCCAAATCAGCAGCGTTGGCCGGACGATCGTCCGCAGATCCTGCAGACGCGTCGGGTTGTTGAGGTTGGCGCGGTAGGCGTCGGCCGTCTCGCGCGTCATGCTGAGGAAGCGATAGCGCGCATTGCCGGAGAGCGCCTCCCAGGTGCCGTCGCCGTTGTAGTGATCCATGAAACGCCGCCAGGCGCTGACGCTGCGGGACGCCACCGCGTCGGCGATGAAGGCGCGTGCGAGATCGCGCTCAGCCTCGAACAACGCGGTCTCGCCGGCCTGCCGCAGCAACGGCACCAGCACGGGTTCGATGAGGACCAGGCTCTTGATCAGCGCCGGGCAGCGCAGCGCGAGACGCACCGCCACGGCGCCGCCAAAGGAATGGCCGACCACGTGAACCGGGCCCGACGCCGCGTGGCCGGCCACGCCCGCTGCGAGCGCGGCCTGGTCGTCATGCGTCGGCTCGCAAGCGCGGCCCCACGCCTCTGTCTCGCCGAAGCCGATCAGGTCCGGCGCGACAAGATGAAAGCGGCCCTGCAGCGATGGCGCGACCTTGCGCCAATGCGCCGACGACGTCGCGCCGGCGTGCAGCAGCAGAACGGTCTCGCCCCGCCCGGCCTCGCCCATTTCCCGATAATGCGCACCTCTTCCATCCACCTGGCAATACGGCATCGCAGATCTCCTTCGCAGCAGCGTTCGTGAAGCTGCGCGGGACCCTAAGGGACGCGGATTTCTATGCGATGTCCGCCGGCGCGGAACCGGGTTTCAATTGTTTCAGAGCAGCTGTTTCAGAGCTGCTTTTTTAGAGTGGCCGGGGGAGCGGCGCGCGCGGCGGCGTGTGGCGGTGCAGACCGCGATGCTTGAGCCAATCGCCCCCGAGCACCCGCGGCACGCCGCGGAGCGGACGGTTGTAGCGGTAGACCCAGCATTCCAGGTCGGGATCGGTCAGCTGCACCCGGACACGCAGGTAGGCGGAAAGCTTCGGGTTCTTGGCGTCGAATTCCTCGAAGGAGTCCATGACCGCGAAGGCGTCGCGCTCCAGCACCTCGAACAGCTCGCCGTGGACGACGCCTTTGCCCTCCGCCAGCGCGGGATAGGCCCCGAGATTGTGCATGATGCCCTGCAGCCGGCAGCGCCCGAGCCGCCGCAGCCGCGGCGCCAGGCCGAGCTCGCGCCGCAGCTCGGGATCGCGCAACGTGCCATACAGCATGATCAGGCGATCGGGGTCGACCGCCTTCGGATCTGTCGTTTTGCTTGCCATGGCACTGGCCGGATCAGCCGCACTGCGCGCGATGGCGCAGCATATGGTCGGCGAGGACACAGGCCATCATCGCCTCGCCCACCGGCACGGCGCGGATGCCGACGCAGGGGTCGTG
Organism: uncultured Rhodospirillaceae bacterium; assembly: GCA_964585785.1. Lineage (GTDB taxonomy): Bacteria > Pseudomonadota > Alphaproteobacteria > UBA8366 > UBA8366 > WHUA01. The sequence continues at coordinate 6,982 of CAZPFL010000012.1, read as the reverse complement.
CCGCCCTTTGGTGACGATCTCGGTGTCCTTGCCGTCCACCGTGACGGTGCGGCGCGCCTGCAGGATCGAGCTTGTCGGCTTGACCGCGAAGCGGACGATGATGTCCTGGCCGGACGAGATGCCGCCGAGAATGCCTCCCGCATGGTTCGAGAGGAAGCGCACGCTGCCGTCGTTGTTCATCGCCATTTCGTCGGCGTTCTCTTCGCCGCGCAGGCCGGCGACGCCCATGCCGGCACCGATCTCGACGCCCTTGACCGCGTTGATGCCCATCATCGCGCTGGCCAGCTCCGCGTCCAGCTTGCCGTAGATCGGCGCGCCCCAGCCGGCCGGCACGCCGCTGGCGCATACCTCGATGATCGCGCCGACCGAGGAGCCTTCCTTGCGCAGGCCGTCGAGATAATCCGCCCACAGATCGGCCATCACCGGATCGGGGCAGAAGAAGGGGTTTTTCCCGATCGCGTCCCAGTCCCAGCGCTCGCGCTCGACATGATGCGTGCCCATCTGGATGAGCGCGCCGCGGATGCTGATCCCGTCGCCGAGGACCTTGCGCGCGACGCCGCCGGCCGCGACCCGAAGCGCCGTCTCGCGCGCGGACGCCCGCCCGCCGCCGCGGTAGTCGCGGACGCCGTATTTCTTGAAATAGGTATAGTCGGCATGCGCCGGACGGAACTTGTCCTTGATGTCGCCATAGTCGCGCGACCGCTGATCGGTATTGTGAATGATCATGCTGATCGGCGTGCCGGTGGTGACGCCTTCGAACAGGCCGGACAGGATCTCCACCTGGTCCGCTTCCTGGCGCTGGGTGGTGTAGCGCGACTGCCCCGGCCGCCGCTTGTCGAGCCAGCGCTGAATGTCGCCTTCGTCCAACGGAATGCCCGGCGGCGTGCCGTCGACGACGCAGCCGATCGCCGGGCCGTGACTCTCCCCCCAGGTGGTGAAGCGGAAGAGTTGGCCGAAGCTGTTGTATGACATGGCCTAGTGCTGTCCGCTGCGGCTCAAGCTTTCGTCTTGAGACCGTTGATCAGGTTGCCGACTTCCTCGGCCGCATCGACCGACACCATGCCGACCGTGTGATAGCCGCAATCGACGTGGTGCACCTCGCCAGTGACGCCACTGCCCAGGTCGGACAGGAGATAGAGCCCGGCGTTGCCGACGTCGTCGAGCGTCACGTTGCGCTTGAGCGGTGAATTCAGCTCGTTCCATCTGAGGATATAGCGGAAATCGCCGATGCCCGACGCCGCGAGCGTCTTGATCGGGCCCGCCGAGATCGCGTTGACGCGGATGTTCTGCCCGCCCAGGTCAACGGCGAGATAGCGCACGCTCGCCTCGAGCGCCGCCTTCGCCACGCCCATGACGTTGTAATGCGGCATCACGCGTTCCGCGCCGTAATAGGTGAGCGTAATGATGCTGCCGCCGTTCGGCATGTATTTCGCCGCGCGCTGGCACACCGCGGTCAGCGTGTAGCAAGACACGTCGAGGGTGAGCTGGAAATTCTTGCGGCTGGTGTTGACGTATTTGCCGGTCAGCTCGGCGCGGTCGGAGAAGGCGATCGCGTGCACGACGAAGTCGAGACTGTCCCAGTGCTTGCCGATCGTTTCGAACAGCCCGTCCAGACTGGCGTCGTTGCCGGCGTCGCATTCGACCACCAGCGACGAGCCGATCGATTCCGCAAGCGGCTTGACGCGGCGCTCGAGCTGCGGCGCCTGATAGGAGAAGGCCAGCTCGGCGCCATGCGCCGCGAGCACGCGGGCAATGCCCCACGCAATCGACCGGTCGTTCGCCACCCCCATGATGACGCCGCGTTTTCCGGCCATCAAAGATTGCGAATCAGCCATTTTCTCCCACCTTCCGCTCCCGGCAAAAGTGCGCGCCATCTTATACAAGATGCGACGACGGTCAAAGGCGACTTCGCCGCCAAGCGGCTGTTTCTTGGCCGTTCAAGCCGCAACCCGGCGCCCTGCCGCTCAGTCCGCGCATAGCCGCCGCTGATACAACCGATGATATGGGTACCCCCATACAGGGCCTGGGCGCTGCCTGGAATTGTTTACAAAAAGGTCATCCGGACAAGATATATACTACAACCTGAAAGGACCGCGGCATGGCTAAGCGGACACGACCGGTAAACCACGCGACTCAGCGTCCTGGGCTCCGTTCCGGGCTGGCGTTCCTCTACTATGTCTTTGAGCGGTTCCTTCGCGACAACTGCAACGGGCGCGCAGCCTCGCTTACCTTTACCAGCCTGCTCGCGGTAGTACCGCTGCTGGCGATCAGCTTCGCGATCTTTGCCGCCTTTCCGGCCTTCCAGCACATGAAAGGGCAGCTGCAGTCCTTCATCTTCGAAAATTTCGTGCCGGAGATCGGCTCCGTCGTCTACGAGCACATCAATTCCTTCACCCAGAAAACGGGACAGCTGACCGCGGTCGGCGTGGTTTTCCTCGGCGTAACCTCGGTCATGCTGCTGGCCTCGATCAACGGCACCTTCAACGCCATCTGGCAGGTGCGGGAGACGCGCCCGGTGGTCGCGCGCCTTTTGGTCTATTGGGCAGTGCTGACGCTGGCGCCGATCCTGTTCGGTGCAAGCCTGTCGCTGTCGAGCTACTTGTTCACCGTGGCGCAGGCGACCGGAATCGAAACATTTACCGGGCCGCTAAGCCGGCTCGCGGCCTTTCTGCCGCTGCTGCTGCAGATTGTCGGATTCTCCATCCTCTATCTCGTCATGCCGAACTATCCCGTGCGCCGGACGGACGCGCTTTACGGCGGGCTGGCGGCCGGGCTGCTGTTCGAGCTACTGAAGAAGGGCTTCGGCCTCTACGTCGAGAGCTTCAAGGGCTACGAGACGCTGTACGGCGCGCTCTCCGCCTTTCCCATCCTTCTGATATGGATGTATCTCGCCTGGACGCTGGTGCTGCTCGGCGCAGAAATGACGGCGGCGATGCCCGAATGGCGCGCGGGCATCCGCAACGCCAAGCGTGTGATGATCCCAGCGGCCCGGCTCCTCGCCGCCGCGCTCTCGACTCTGTACGCCCTGCACATCGCGAGCCTGAAGGGCGGCGGGCTCAGCAACCGGCGGATGACACGCGCCGCGCCGGATGCGCCCGAGGCGATCGGCATTGTCCGCGAGAAGCTGCTGAGCAGGCGCTACATCGCGCAGGGCGAAAGTCAGGAATGGGTCCTGTCACGCGACCTCGAAGCCTGCACGCTGCACGACCTCAGGCGCGACCTCGATCTCGATTTGGATATCAGCGACCTGCGGCACATTCCGAAACACGGCTGGGGCAAGCGTTACAGCGACCTCATCGGCAAGCTTGCCGAACTTGAGGCGAAAGCGACCGAGGTATCGCTGCGTAGTCTGCTCACGCCCGATTCGGAGGCCGAGATTATCGAATTTCCAGACGGGTCGGACGATAAGCACGGCGAGCCTCCCATTACCGGCGGCAAGTGGAAGCTGCTCGCCTTGCTCGGCTTGACCGGCCTCGGCTCTTCCTGAGCCCGCCCTTCTCCAAAGGGCCGACGGGACGGCGCTAATCCATGCCGACTTTCTTGCGCACGTCGTAGGGATGGCGCAGCGCCCATCCTTGCAGGAAGGAGCGCAGCTCGTCGTCCGGCTTCTCCGGCAGCACCACCTCGAGATAGACGATCTGGTCGCCCCGACCCCCGCCATGTGCTTTTGCGACGCCTTTGCCCTTGAGCCGCAGCCGACTGCCGGTGTTCGACCCGGGCGGCACGGAGACGGCGACCGGCCCGTCGATGGTCGGCACGCGGATCTTGCCGCCGAGAATCGCCTCGTCGATGGTCACCGGTACGGTGACGTGGATGTCGTGGCCATGGCGCTCGAACATCGGGTCCTGTTGGACATGCACGGTGACATAGGCGTCGCCGGCGCCGCCGCCGAGGCCCGGCATGCCCTGCCCGCGCAGCCGCAGCGTCTGGCCGTCCTCGGTGCCGGGCGGGATTGTCACGTCGAGCGACTTGCCATCGTAGAGCGTGATGCGCCGGCGGATGCCCTTCGCCGCCTCGGAGAAGCTGACCTGGACGGTGTATTGGACATCGTTGCCCTTGACCTGCGTGCTATGGGCTCGACGTCCGCCCCCGGCGGCGCCACCCCGGCGCGCGCGCCCGAACAGGTCGGAAAAGATATCCTCGAAATCGCCCGTGCCGTGGCGGAACTCGAACCCGCCGGCCCCGGCCCCGGCGCCGCCGGACTGGGAATACGCCCGGTGGAAGGCGCTGTCGTAACGCGGGCTGCCGTCGGCGTTGATCTCGCCGCGGTCATACTTGCCGCGCTTCTCCTTGTCCGACAGCATGTCGTAGGCGGCCGTAATCTCCTTGAACTTCTGCTCGACTTCCTTGTTGCCCGGGTTGACGTCCGGATGCAGCTTTTTCGCAAGCTTGCGGTAGGCGGATTTGATCTCGCCCTCGCTGGCCTCTTTCGCCACGCCCAGCACTGAATAGGGATCTCTCATGCAGCTTCAACCCCGTCCCGCTCACGACATTCCGTCACGAAGCAAGAATATAGTCTTTTCCTTGGCTTATCCTAGATTACCGGAGTAGATAAAAATTAGAACCGAATTCGGTTTAGAAAGTTACAACAAAATCTATCTTAATGGCGGAGCCCTCTCTCGCCCGAGGACAGGAATGGCTGAAAACGACCCGATACGGCGCTTTCTCGACTGGTTCGAGGAGGCGAAGCGCCGCGAACCGGACCTGCCGAACGCCGTGGCCGTCGCCACGGCGGCCCCGGACGGCGCCCCTTCGGTCCGCATGGTCCTGCTCAAGGATGTGGATCACCGGGGGTTCGTCTTCTATACCAATCTCGAGAGCCGCAAGGGCGGCGAGCTCGCGGCCAACAGCCGGGCGGCGCTGCTTTTCCATTGGAAATCACTGCAGCGCCAGGTCCGCGTCGAAGGCAAGGCGGCGCTGGTCGACGATGCCGAGGCCGACGCCTATTTCGCGACGCGGGATCGCGGCGCGCAGATCGGCGCCTGGGCCAGCACCCAGTCGCGGGTCATGGAGGGGCGACTCGATCTGGAGAAGCGAGTCGCGAAATTTGCCGCACAGTTCGGCTTCGGCGCGGTGCCGCGCCCGCCCTTCTGGTCGGGCTTTCGGGTGATCCCCGAGCGAATCGAGTTCTGGAGCGAAGGAAAGTTCCGCCTGCATGATCGGGAGGTTTATGCCAGGGATGGCGAGGGATGGCGCATCGAGAGACTGTTTCCGTAATGGACACGAAGGCAGCCGATAGCGCCGCCCTGCGCGCCGCCGCGAACACCGAGGCGGTGAACCGTCTGGCGCGCTATGCGACCTATGCCTCGGTTTCGGTGGCGCTGATGCTGGTGTCGATCAAGACAGCGGCGTGGTTCACGACCGAATCGGTCGCCGTGCTCTCCAGCCTGGTCGACTCGATGCTCGACGTGCTCGCCTCCTTCGTCACGCTGCTCGCCGTGCGCAAGGCGCAGGAGCCGGCGGACCGCGAGCACCGCTTCGGCCACGGCAAGGCGGAGCCCTTGGCGGCGCTAGCGCAGTCCGCCTTCATCGCAGGCTCCGCAGCCCTGCTGCTTTTCGAGGCGGCGCACCGCTTCATTCAGCCGGCGCCGGTCGAGAAGCCGGAGCTCGGCATCGCCGTGATCGCCTTCACGATCGTCGTCACCCTCGCGCTCGTGGCGTTCCAGCGTTGGGTCGTGCGGCGCAGCGGATCGATCGCGATCAGCGCCGACTCGCTGCACTACAAGGGCGACCTGTTCATGAACATCGCCGTGATCGCGGCGCTGATCCTGAGCGGCCTGATGGGCTGGCGCCTCGCCGACCCGGCCTTCGCCACCGCCATCGCCATCTATATCCTGATCAACGCCTGGGGCATCGTGCAGGAGGCGCTCGACATGCTGATGGACCGCGAGCTGCCCGACGAGGAGCGCGAGCGCATCTACACGATCGCCCGGGCGCATCCGGAATCCTACCGCGCGCATGATCTCAAGACCCGGCGGTCGGGGCAGATGACCTTCATTCAGCTCCATCTCGAGATGGATCCCAATATTTCGCTCGTCCGCGCGCACCGCATCGCGGACGAGGTCGAAGGCATGATCCTGGAAGCCTATCCCGATGCGGAAGTCATCATCCATCAGGACCCGCAAGGGATGGACGAACATCATACGCGCTTCCGATAAACGGCGCCCCGCGCCACGCGACCGATAACGATGGGTTGACGCGATGAACACAACGATCAAGACGATGGTACTCACCGGCGCCAGCCGCGGCATCGGTCACGCGACGGTCAAGCGCTTCTCCGAAGAAGGCTGGCGCATGATCACCTGCAGCCGGGAGGCGGTGCCCGACGCCTGCAAGCGCGACCCGAATTGGAGCGCGCATATCCCGACGGACCTGTCGGACCCGAAATCGGTCGCGGCCTTTATCGAGGAGGCGATGCAGGTGCTCGGCTCCGATCCGCTGCACGCGCTCATCAACAATGCGGCGATTTCACCCAAGACCAGCTTCAAGGAGCGGCTCGGCTGCCTCAACGGCGGGATCGAGCGCTGGCGCGAAGTGTTCGAGCTGAACCTGTTCACGCCGCTGGAACTATGCCGCGGATTCGCGGCGGCGCTGAGCCGCGGTGCCAAGCAGGACGGCGCCTCAATCGTCAACATCACCTCGATTGCGGGCCACGAGATCCACCCCTTCGCCGGCTCGGCCTATTCGACCTCGAAGGCGGCGCTGTCGGCGCTGACACGCGAGATGGCGGTCGAGTTCGCCGACCTCGGCGTCCGCGTCAACGCGGTCGCGCCGGGAGAGATCGAGACCGAGATGATCGGCGAGGAGTACGAGCCCCTCATCGCCCGCATCCCGATGCACCGCATGGGCAAGCCGGACGAGGTGGCTAGCTGCGTCTTCCAGCTCTGCTCGAAGGATTTCGGCTATGTCACCGGGACGGAGATCTTCGTCACCGGCGGCCAGCATTTGTAGTCCCCCCACCCTGGCCCTCCCCCGCAAGGGG
>CAZPFL010000011.1:0-40248 GCA_964585785.1 uncultured Rhodospirillaceae bacterium | reverse complement strand
CGCATATCGAAGGCAAGGGCGTCTCGGTGCTCGACATGATCGGCCTGGCGCAGAAAGGCGGCGCGGTCGTCACCCATGTGCGGATCGCCGAGCGCCCCGAGGACATCCATGCGGTGCGGCTCGCCTCGGGCGGCGCCCGGCTGATCATCGGCTGCGACAACGTGGTGACCGCCGCGCATGACAGCCTGAGCAAGGTGCAGCCGGGCGAGACCGTCGCGACGGTGAACACGCACGAGACCGTCACCGGCGATTTCACCCGCAATCCCGACTACGTCTTCCCCGAGCATAAGGTACACGCGACGATCGAGGAGACGGTCGGCGCCGAGCGCACCTCGTTTGTCGAGGCGACGGAGCTGGCGACCGCGCTCATGGGGGATTCGATCGCGACCAACCTGTTCATGCTGGGGTTTGCCTTTCAGAAGGGATTCGTGCCGGTGTCCGCCGAGGCGATCGCCCAGGCGATCGAGCTGAACGGCGTGGCGGTGGCGATGAACCAGCGCGCCTTCACCTGGGGCCGGCGGGCGGCGCATGACATCGCCGCGGTGCGCCGCATCGCGTTTCCGGACAAGGCGGCGCCGGCCGCCGCGGCCGACCCGGCCGACGCATTGCGTCACGTGATCCAAACGCGGATCGATTACCTCACGCAATACCAGAGCGCCCGTTATGCCGCCCGCTACGCCGCCTTCGTCGACAAGGTGCGCACGGCCCAGGCGAGCCGGACGCCGCATGAAACCGGCCTGACCGAAGCGGTCGCGCGCAATTACTTCAAGCTGCTCGCCTACAAGGACGAGTACGAGGTGGCGCGGCTCTATGCCGACCCGGCGTTCCTGCAGCGCCTGGACGAGGTCTTCGACGGCGACGTCAAGCTGCGCTTCCACCTAGCGCCGCCTTTGCTCGCGCGCCGCGATCCGGTGACCGGCGCGCTGCAGAAGCGCGAATACGGCGGCTGGATGTTGAACGCCTTCCGCATCCTGGCGAAATTCAAGGCGTTGCGCGGCACGCCACTCGATCCGTTCGGCCATACCGAGGAGCGCAAGGAAGAACGCGCACTGGCCAAAGGCTATGCGGCGACGATCGGGGAACTGCTGGCAACGCTCACGCCGGACAATCACGCGCTTGCGGTCGAGATCGCGTCGCTGCCCGAGCATATTCGTGGCTTCGGCCACGTGAAACAGCGCTCGATCGACAGCGCGCGGCGCCGCGAAGCCGAGTTGCTGGATGCGTTCCGCAACCCGAGCGCGTCGCCCGTCGTCAGCGCAGCCGAGTAGTCGATCAAAGAAAATCCTCGCAACCGCCAAACTTCTGCCGGGATTGCAGGTTTAGTGATGCGCATGCTCGCTTGGATCAGGACATCGATTTTCGCGCTGCTCGTCGTCGGCGCGCCACTGGCGCTGGTGTGGCTTGGGCTGAACACCCTGCCGCGCGAGACGCACAGCGTGGACGACCGGCTCACCGAGTTCGGATCGGCGGCACGCATGCGGCTGCTGCCGGCGTTTCTGCGTGCGGGCGTCCCCTACCCGCCGGAAAAGATTGTGCTGGTCGGCCTCAAGGAAGAGCGGCGGATACAGATCTACGCGGCGGGACATGACGGCAAGTTCCGCTTCATCGCCGACCGCCCGATCCTCGCGGCCGCAGGCGGTCCCGGGCCGAAGCTGCGCGCCGGCGATCGCCAGGTGCCCGAGGGCATCTACCGCATCCGCTACCTGAACCCGAACTCGGTCGCCTATGTCTCGCTGATGATCGGCTATCCCAACAAATTCGACCGCGAGCATGCGAAAACCGACGGCCGGACCAATCTCGGCGGCGACATCGTGCTGCACGGCCCGACGCCCGGCACCGCCGGCTGCCTCGCGCTCAAGGAAAACGCGATCGAGGATATCTTCACGCTCGTCGCCGATTCAGGCGTGCGCAACGCGCGCATCATCCTGGCGCCGCGCGACCTGCGCCGCCATCACGCGCCCCGTCCCGCCAAGGCCGAGCCCTGGGTCAGTGGCCTTTATACGAAGATCTCGGAGGACCTGGACAAGCTGCCCTATCCCGGCGGCTCGGGCGCGTCGGTCGGCTCGGCCATCCCGAGTGCGGCAAGATAGGTTTCGAGCAGCGCTTCCTGCTCCTGCCGGTCCGCCGTCTCCATCTTCCGCAGCCGCAGCACCTGGCGCATGATCTTGGGATCGAAGCCGTTCGACTTCGCCTCGGAGAAGACTTCACGGATATCGTCGCTGATCGTTTTCTTCTCCTCTTCCAGCCGCTCGATGCGCTGGATGAAGGAGCGTAGTCGCTCGCCGGCGACGCCCCCGACATCGGACATTCGTCAATCGACTCCCTGGTAGGTGCTTCGTTCTAAGGAGGCGCGACCTTAGTGCAGACGCCTTGCCGGGACAAGCGTGCGACTCGACGTGAAGGCGGCCGAAAATTGCGCGTGCTCATCCTTCGACAGGCTCGGGATGAGGGCCGATTTAAGGGTATGCAAAAAACCCGAGCCTCATGCTGAGCTTGTCGAAGCATGAGGTCGCACCGAGCTCCGAACCCGGGTCAGCCCTTGCTGCGGCCCGCCTCGGACTGGGCGAATTTGTCGAGCTGCTCCTTGCTTGCTTCCTTCTGGTACTTGTCCTTCCACTCGCTGTAGGGCATGCCGTAGACCAGCTCGCGGGCGGCTTCGTACTCGAGCGCGATGCCGCGCTCCTCGGCTTCCGCCTTGTACCATTTGGAAAGGCAGTTGCGGCAGAAGTCGGCCAGGTTCATCAGGTCGATATTCTGCACCTCGGTATGGGCCCTGAGATGGTCGCGCAGACGCCGGAATGTGGCGGCTTCCAGCTCGATTCGGGTCTTGTCGTCCATGGCTTTTTCTCTCCCTGATCGGTCGATGCTGCTGGCATTGATCTGGTGCTTTCTTAGAGGAATTTCAGCCCCCCGGTAAAGGGACCCCGGCCAGCGTCTCGGTAACCAGCCAGTCGACCACCGCCTTGAGCGCTTCGTCCTCGCTGGCGCCCGACGACCGCGCCTGCTCATAGACCGCGATCTGCCGGTGCGCGCTGGTGCCCCGCCGCACGATGTCGCGGGCGGCCCGGATCTCGTTCACGCAGCCGAGCCGTTCCGCGTCTTCGGCGACCAGCGCCAGGATCTCTTCCAGCAGATCCGGATAAGGGACCATCTCGCCCCGGCCGAAATCGACCATGCCCTCGTCCAGGCCGTAGCGCTGGGCGCGCCAGCGGTTCTCCTGCACCAGCATGTTCGAATAGATGCGCCAGCGCTGATTGCCGCGCCGCAGCCGCTGCAGCATGGAGACGATGCAGGCGTAGAGCGCGGCGACCGTCAGCCCGTCCTCCAGCCGCGTGCAGATGTCGGAGATCCGCAGCTCGAGCGTCGGGAAGCGCGCGCTCGGCCGGATATCCCACCACACCTTGGTCGCGTCTTCGATCAGCCCGGCCTTTACCAGCACGGCGATGTGGCGCTGGTATTCGCCGAAGCTGTCGAACTTCTCCGGCAGGCCGGTGCGCGGCAGCTCGTCGAACACGCTGAGGCGGTAGCTCTTGAGCCCGGTGCTGCGGCCCTGCCAGAAGGGCGACGAGGTGCTGAGCGCGAGAAGATGCGGCAGGAAATAGCCGAGTTGGTTCATCAGGTCGTTGCGCGATTCATCGTCCGGGATGCCAATATGGACATGCATCCCGCAAATCAGCATGCGCTGCGCCACCCCTTGCAGGTCGCGGGCGAGCACGTTGTAGCGGTCCTTGTCGGTATGGCGCTGCGCGGTCCAGTCGGCGAAGGGATGGGTCGAGGCGGCGATGATGCGAAGCCCGTGACTTTCCGCCGCGCAGGACGCCAGCGCGCGCAACGCGGAGAGCTTTTCGCGGCATTCGGCGATCGAGTGGCAGACCGGCGTGTCGACCTCGATCTGCGCGCGCAGGAATTCCGGCGTCACGTTGCCGATATCGGCCGTAATACTGCGCTGGCACTCGTCCATCAAGGCGGCGGGCGGCTCGGCCACGAGGTCGCGGCTGACCGGATCGACGATCAGGTACTCCTCTTCGATCCCAATCGTGAAATCCCGCTTCCGCGCCATCGTCGAATCAGCCTTCAGGTCGGCAGCTTCCGGTACAAGGAATTCTGCGCCAGGATCGGCGCCAGCGCCCGCTGCAACACCGCCACCCAGCGCTGCACGCCCGCGTCGTCGGCGAGCAGGTCCTGCCGCACCTCGATCATAACGCAGGGCAAGCCGCGCTTCACCGCATGATTTTCCATCGTGTAGCCGGCGAAATGCAGGCCGGAATAGGGCTGATTATCGCCGACCACGAGCGATGCGTCGGCGGAGAGCGCCGCGATCATCGGATCGGCGATGCGCCGGTCGCGGCCCGACAGGATACCGACATGCCAGGGCCGGCTGACCCCGCGAAAGCGCGGCGTGAAGCTGTGGATCGCGATCAGGGCGGGCACGGCGCCGCCCGCTTCGGCCGCGGCGATCCGCGCCGCGATCGCGGCGTGATAGGGCCGGAAGATCTCGTCGATCCGCGCATCGCGCTGGGCGCGGGTCAGACGGCGGTTGCCGGGAATGACCACGCCTTCGCTGATCTCGCGGATCGCGGTGTGGTCCTCCGGCTCGCGGTTGCAGTCGATGACCAGCCGGGAATAACCCGCCAGCAGGGCCGGCGCGTCGAACACTTCCGCCAGGCTGCGGGTCAACGCGGCCGCGCCGATATCGATCGCGATGTGCCGCGCCAGCTCGCCCGCGTCGAGGCCGAGCGTGCCGAGCCGGTCGGGCAGCCGTGCGCTGGCGTGATCGCAGACGAACAGGATCGGCGCCGTCCCGGCCTCGTGCGCCGACTCGACAGGCGGCGGCTCGTTCGGTTCCAAAAGCGGGAGGCCGGGCGGATCGCCCGCTGAAGTCGGCGGCATGGCGCGCACTATATCCATTGCCGGCCGCAAGGGAAGCGAGTCGGCAGCGCCAGACCCCGAAAACCGGCTATAATGGCGTGATGTCCCAAGCCGCCCAGGCCGGCCCGAGGCCGCGCGCGCAACCCATTGCCCTGACGGCACTCCTGCTCGGCGCCGTCGCGGTCGGCGCCTCGGCGATCTTCGTTCGGCTGAGCGAGCTGGACGCGCTGCCGAGCGCCTTTTACCGCCCCTTCCTGGCAATTCCCGCGATCTGGCTCTGGCTGCGCCTGCGGCCCGCCCCGGCCGCCGTCCGCGGCCCGCAGACTTTCGGCGAGGTCGGCCGGCTGCTGCTGGCCGGCGGCCTGTTCGCGGGCGATCTCGCCTTCTGGCACCTGTCGCTGCACCACACGACGGTCACCAACGCGACGCTGTTCGCCAACGCGGCGCCGGTGTTCGTGGTGCTGGCCGAGCGCTTCCTGTTCGGCCGCCCGATCGGCCGGCACTTCCTCGGCGGTTTCGCCCTGGCGCTGGCCGGCGCGGCCTGCCTTGCGGGGGGCAGCCTGTCGACCGCGCCCGAACACCTTCTGGGCGACGGATTCGGCGTGGTCACGGCGCTCTTCCTGGCGAGCTATCTCATGGCCGTGGAGCGGCTGCGCCATACCTTCTCGGCCGCGACGATCATGCTCTGGACCTCGATCGGCACGGCCGCCGTGCTTTTGCCCGTTGCCTGGGCGACCGGGGAGCCGATGGTCGCCCAGACCGCCTATGGCTGGGCCATCCTGCTCGCGCTTGCCTGGATCAGCCACGCCGCGGGGCAAGGGCTGATTGTCCTGGCGCTGGCGCATCTGCCGGCGGGGCTCGCCGCGCTGGGCCTGCTGACGGAGCCCGTGGCTGCGGCGCTCCTGGCGCTGATGATCCTTGCAGAACCCATTACGGCATGGCAGACGGTCGGCGGCATCGTTATCTTGTGGGGCATCTTTATCGCGCGCAAAGGATACGCCTAGACGATGGCACCGGCACCGGAAGGCCTGAGCCAAGTCGAAACCCACGTCGCCTCGCGTGTGGACCGGACGATCGAGGACGAGGCGATCGCCGCGCTGCGCCACGGCAACTGGGCGCGCGCGCTCGCGCTCGTCGCGCTCGGCGGATGGCTGCTCTATCTCGTTCCCTTCCCGCAGGTTTATTACTATCTCGGCATCCTGCTGCTGTTCATCGTCATTGGCTTCGCCCATCGGATCGCGGTCGAGACTAACCCGTCGCATAACTGGGTCGGCTACATCTTCATCACGCTCGACGTCGTTTTGCTGACCTTCGCGCTGCTTTCCCCCAATCCGCTCGAGACGGCGCCCTGGCCGCCGCAGGTCGCGCTGCGACTCGGAAACTTTCCTTATTTCTATGTCTTCCTTGCCGGCACGCTGCTGACCTATTCACCGCGCCAGGTCATCTGGGCCGGCCTCTCCATCGCCGCCGCCTGGACCGCCGCGGTCATATTCATCGTCCATCTGCCCGACACGCTGACCGTCGCCGATTATCCGGAATGGTTCAGCATGTCGCCGACCCGGCGGCTCGAGACCTTTCTTTATCCCACCTTCATCGACGTCCCGCTTGTCATGAAGGATGTTTTCCTCGTTCTCGTGGTCAGCGCCATCCTTGCCTCCGTCGTCTGGCGCATGCGCCGGCTCGCCTTCCGCCAGGCGGACGTGGAGCGCCAGCGCACCAACCTCGCGCGCTATTTCTCGCCGGGCCTGGTTGACGAGCTCGCCCGCGAGCAGGGCACGCTGGAAAAGGAAAAAGTGCAGGACACCGCGGTGATGTTCTTGGACATCCGCGGTTTCACCGCCTTCGCCGAGCAGCTGCCGCCGGAGATCACGCTGGAGCTGCTGCGCACCTTCCACCGGCGCATGTCGCAGGAGGTATTCGCCCACAGCGGCACGATCGACAAGTTCATCGGCGACGGGCTGATGGCGACCTTCGGCGTGCCGAAGAAGGGCGCCAACGACGCAACGAACGCGGTCCTGTGCGCGCTGGCGATGCGCCAGTCGATGAAAGACTGGAACGCCGAGCGCGAGCGCCAGGGCTGGCAGCCGATCGACATCGGCATCGGCATCCATTACGGCCCCGTGGTGATGGGCAACATCGGCACCGAGGAGCGCCTCGAATTCGCGGTGATCGGCGACACCGTCAACGTCGCGAGCCGGATCGAGCATCTGAGCCGCGAGCTCAGCACCGAGATCGTCTTGAGCGACGACGTCGTCGCCGCGGCGCATGGCGAGATCGGCACCGAACATCCCCTGTTCGACGGCTTCCGCGAGGCGCCCGAGCAGCATCTGCGCGGGCGCCTGACCGGCATGATCTGCTGGGTCTACAACGAAGAGATCGCCGAGGAGGACCGCCGGCGGCGCGAGGAGTCGATCGATCTCGCCCCGGTGTGAATTTTTCGTGAGCCGCCCGCGAATGACCTTGCGTTCGGCGCTCATGGTTAAGATTTGTTAACCAACTTGCCGTATTGTCGCCCACGGCTGGCATCGCGTTCCGCGACCGGGCCGAACCGACAGGGGTCAAGAAGGACACGAAAAGCATGCGGCGCAAGCATCTCACGAAAATCGTCGCCACCTTAGGGCCGGCGAGCTCCGATCCGAAAATCCTACGACGGCTTTTCGAGTCCGGTGTCGACGTCTTTCGCCTCAATTTCAGCCACGGCACCCAGGACGACAAGAAAGACCTGATCCGGGCGATCCGCGCGCTCGAGCGAGAGGTCGGCCGGCCCATCGCCATCATGATGGACCTGCAAGGCCCCAAGCTCCGCATCGGCACCTTCGCCAGCGACAAGGCGACGCTCGCCGAAGGAAACGCTTTCCGCCTCGACATGGAAGACAAGCCCGGCGACGAGAATCGCGTGCGGCTGCCGCATAAGGAAATCTTCCAGGCGATCGGACCGGACACCGACCTTCTGGTCGATGACGGGCGCATCCGGCTCAGGGTAAAGGCCAGCGGCGCGGATTTCGCCGAGACCGAGGTCGTGACCGGCGGCGTCATCTCCAACCGCAAGGGCGTCAACGTACCGGGCGTCGTCCTGCCGCTGTCCGCGCTGACCGAGAAGGACCAGTCCGACCTGCAGTTCGGCCTCAACCAGGGCGTCGATTATGTCGCGCTGTCCTTCGTCCAGCAGCCGCAGGATCTCGCCGACGCGCGGCGTCTGATCGCCGGCCGCGCGGCGCTGCTCACCAAGCTGGAGAAGCCGGCCGCGATCAACAGCCTGCATGAGATCGTCGAGATGTCGGACGTCGTGATGGTCGCCCGCGGCGATCTGGGCGTCGAGCTGCCGCCGGAAGACGTGCCCGTGCTGCAGAAGCGAATCATCGCCGCCTGCCGCGAGGCCGGCAAGCCCGTGATCGTCGCGACCCAGATGCTGGAGTCGATGGTGCATTCGCCGACGCCGACGCGCGCGGAGGCCTCCGACGTGGCGACCGCCGTCTATGACGGCGCGGACGCGGTGATGCTGTCGGCGGAGACCGCGGCCGGCGACTATCCGATCGAGGCCGTGCGGATGATGAACCGCATCGTCGAACGGACCGAGCAAGATCCGCTGTTCCGGCGAATCAGCGACGCCTCGCGGCTCGAGCCCGAGCCGACGGCGGCAGATGCGATCAGCGCCGCCGCCTACCAGGTCGCGAACACGCTTTCGGTCAAGGCCATCGTGACTTATACGACCTCGGGCTCGACCACGCTCCGCGCGGCGCGCGAGCGGCCGGAAGTGCCGGTCATCAGCCTGACGCCGAACCGCGACACCGCGCGCCGGCTTTGCGTCGTCTGGGGCGTGCACAGCATCCACACGACGGACGCGCACGACTTCCTCGACATGGTGGATAAGGCCAACCTCCATGCCGTGCAGGACGGCTTCGCCGAGAAAGGCGACCGCATCGTCATCACCGCGGGCTTCCCCTTCGGCACGCCGGGCTCGACGAATATCCTCCGCATCGCGCGGGTGGAGGGGTAGGCGGACATGTCGTCGTCGCTGTTACTTGCCCTTTCGAAGGCCCGTCCATGGATGCCACGAATAAATCGTGGCATGACGTTAATTTATTGAATTAAAAAAACAATCGTCACTCCCCGGCTTGTCCGGGGAGTCCATTCGTCGCAATCCGCAACCCGCTCATTGACCGCAAGCGCTTCGCTCAGTCGTTATACCCAACCGGGAACCAGATGCCGCGGATCAGCGGCAGGCCCATATTCGGCAGCACGTAGTTGCCGTCGAGCGAGGCGATATCTACATCCTCGATCGCCTTGGTGATCGGCGGCAGCGGCCCACCCTTGAACACCCGTTCCAGCATCAGCTCGATCGCCGTGTCGTAATCCTCGGCCGTGACGCCGCAGCCATGCCGGAGCCGCACGGGCACGTTGTGGTCGTTCGGGTCGAACTCGAACTCGAACCAGTAGCGGCGGTAGTACATGGCGCCTTCCTTCCGGTGGTCGCTGGCGATTTACCCGGCCGCGCGCATACGCTCGGCGAGCGCACGATCCGCTTCGGTCTGATAGCGCGGCGTCTCGTCACGCGGCGCGCGGCGGTCTTCCTGCTGTTCGTAGGCGGCGCGCTTCCAGGCGTCGTCCGCGCTCCAGCGGAACGGCAGCCTTTCTTCGGCGTCCGCTTCCGTCATGCTGTCGAGACAGGCGAGCGCCGCGCGCAGAATTGCGTATTGCCCCTCTTTGTCGCCGGGCTTCCCCGCGGTGTGGCCGAGCGGAAAATCGAGGAAGGCCACGCGCGGCGGCCGGACGGCGCGGACGATGTCCAGCGCGCTCGCCATCAGGATCGTCGGCGTGCCGGCGGCTTCAATGGCGCGCGCGATCATCGACATCGTCTGATGGCAGACCGGGCAGAAGGGAACCAGCAGCATCGCGTCGACCCGCTGGGCCTTGACGGCTTCGAGGACAGACGGGATCAACTGTTCCCGCGCCCGGCGCTGCGAATAGATGCCGCCCATGCAGGAATAGAGCGTCTCCGCGACCGAGCCGACGAAACCTTCCGACTCCAATCGGCGAAGCGCTTCGATCGGAAAGAGGCAGTTCGGATCGCGCCGCGCATCGCCCAGCATGTATTCCGTTACATGCGCGAAGCGCAGGTCGGCGACGGCGACGTCCTTGGGAATTTCCCGCATCGAGGCGTCGTCCTTGTAGTGATAGGCGACCTGCCCCGCGACGTAGACGCCGGCCGAGGCCAGCATGCCGAGCCGGCTCGCAGCGAGCGGACGGCGCATCGGCGCCCAGGGCGGCGGCGTCTCGCTGTGATACCAGCGATAGGGCTCGAAGCCCGCCTTCGCGTAGCGCGACCGGGTGATCTGGATGTATTCAACCGGCTTCGAGTCCATGCCGCTCATCCTTCGTCCTTGGCGACGATCGCGCCGTCTTGCGCCAGTCGCTCGATCTCTTCCCCCGACAGGCCGAGCCAGGCGCGCAGCACCGCGCGCGTGTCGGCGCCGAGCTGCCGGCCGGACCAGTGAATCTCGCCCGGCGTCGCCGAAAGCTTCGGCACGATATTGGCGAGCTTGACCGAGCCCAGCACGTCGTCCGGCACATCGACGATCATGTCCCGCGCGGCATAGTGCGGGTCGCGGAAAGCATCCGCCACCGTGTAGATCGGCCCCGCCGGAACGCCGCCGTCGAGCAGGATCTTATACACCTCCTCCATCGAATGCGCCTGGGTCCATTCCGTGATGATCTGCTCCAGCACGGCCTGGTTCTCGGTGCGCCCCGGACCGCGGGCGAAGCGCGGGTCCTCGGCGAGCTCGGGACGGCCCATGGCCCGGGCGAGATCGCGGAAGGTCGAGTCGTTGCCCGCCGCGATGTGGATATGCTGGCCGTCGCCGGTCGGAAACAGGTTGTTCGGCACATGCCCGGGCAAGGCCGATCCCGTGCGCTTCGGAACCTCGCCGAGCTTGTCATAGACCGGCACGAAGCTCTCCATTAGGCTGAAGGCGGACTCGTAAAGCGCGGTATCGATGTACTGCCCCTCGCCCGTGCGGTCGCGGTGGTGCAGCGCCATCAGCGCGCCGGTCACGGCATAGAGCCCGGTGACGTAGTCGGTCAGCGGCAGCGCGACGCGCGCCGGCGGACGGTCGGGATCGCCGGTTAGGCTGCGCAGCCCGCTCATCGCCTCGCCGACGATGCCGAAGCCCGCCCGGTCGCTGTAGGGTCCCGTCTGCCCGAAGCCGCTGATGCGGATCATGATCAGCTTCGGATAGAGCTTGCTGACCGCGTCCCAGCCGAGGTCCCAGCGCTCCAGCGCCTTGGGCCGGAAGTTCTCGATGACGACGTCGACCTCGCCCATCAGCCGGCGAACCAGATCGCGGCCTTCCGCGCTCTTCAGGTTGATCGAGATCGCGCGCTTGTTGCGGTGCAGGCTCGCCCACCATAGCGACTTCCCGTTGACGTTCCGGCCGATGCCGCGCAGCGGATCGCCGTCCGGCGTCTCCACCTTGACAACCTCGGCGCCGAAATCGGCGAAGAAGCGCCCGACGAAGGGCGCGGCGACCGTCGAGCCAAGCTCCAGTACGCGGCAGTCGGTCAACGGTCCAGTCCGTATGCTCTCGTCCAACGCAGTCCTCCCATGACTCTTTTTTCTTGCCGGTATCGCGGCGCGCCGATCAGATCGTCCAGTCTTCCTCGCTGTCCGGCGCGATCGGCGGCTCGCTCACGTCCAGGATGCGCGCCACCTGCGCCGCGCTGTCCGCGACGAACAGGTCGCGCGTAATGCCCCGCACCAGCCGCTCGACGCCGAAGGCCATGCCGTGCAGCCCGGTGCAGATCGGGCCGAGGCTCGAGATCGAGGCGATGCCATATTCGTGGATATCCGCGACGCGGGGCGCCCGCGCCGGATCCCGCGCCGTGAACTCGAAATGACGGCCAAGATAGGGGTGCCGCGCGAGGTCTTCGTTCGCCTGATCCGCCGGCGGCGTAAAGCGGTCGCGCCACAGCGCGATGTCGCCGGCGAGCGGCGCCAGCTCGGGAACCTTCGAGACATCGACTCGGAATCCCGTGGCGGCGATGAGAAAGTCCACGCGATGGCTGCCGCGCGGCGTGTCGATCCGCACCTTGTCGTCCTCCATGCCGATGCGGATGAGCGGGCTGCTGCCATGGAGATGGAAGTTCGCGTGGCGGGTGACGCGTGCCTGCGTTTCTTCCGGCGGCGGCGAGGTAAAGCGCATGGCGTGGTTCATGATCTGCCAGCGCGCCGCGTCGTCGAGATCGCCGAAATGCTGCAGATAGCCGACGGAGTGCATGGCGCGGACGATGGTGATCGTCGGCAGGCGCGGCCGGCGCATCAGGAGATGCACGGATTCCGCCCCGCCTTCGAGCGCCGTCGCCGAATTGTCGTAGGCCGACGCGCCGCTGCCGACCACGCCGACCGTCCTGCCGCGCAGACGGCCGAAGTCGATGTCGTCCGCGCTGTGGGCGTAGCGATCCGCCGGCAGGCCGTCGCTGATGATCGCCGGGACGTGCTTGCCGCCGCAGCCGATGATCCCGGCGGTCCGCACGAGCTTCCGCGTATAGAGCGTCTCCGTCTTGCCGCCGCGCTCCACGGTCAGGCGCAGATAGGCGCCGTCCGGCTCGACCAGGCGCAGCCGGACGCCGTTCTCGACCGGCAGATCGAGCAGGCGGCGAAACCAGTTGAGGTATTCCATCCACTCGTCTTTCGGCACCTTGTTGAGCGCGTCCCAGGCGCCCTTGCCGTGGCGGATGTCGTACCAGGTGCGAACCGCGAGGTTGAGCTGACCCAGGTCCGGCCCGACGAAGATCTTGGGCGTGCGCAGCGTCTCCATCCGCGCATAGGTGATCCACGGCCCCTCGCGCCCGGCCGGGTTCTCGTCCAGCAGCACGATATTGCGCACCCGCTGGCGAATCAGGGCGTGCGCGATGGCGAGGCCCTGCATGCCGCCGCCTTCGATCACGACGTCGCGCACCGGCGCGCCGCTGGCATGGCGATGCTCCACCAGCCAGTCGCGCGGCGGGAAATCGAGATAGGCGAGTTCCTGCAGGACTGCCTGTTCCAGCTCGTCGAGAGTCGCGTAGTCCACCATGTCCAGTTCTTGTCGCCTCAGCAATTCCAGGGAAAGACGCTGCGCGGCGGGAGTGCCGCCCGCTCGCCCAGCGCCTCGGCGATGCGCAGCCCTTCGTTCCACTTCGCCATGCGCTCCGACCGCGCGAAGGAGCCAACTTTGAGCTGATACGCGCTCCAGCCGACCGCGAGATGCACGATCGTGATATCCTCCGTCTCACCCGACCGGGCGGAGATCACCGCGCCCCAGCCGGCTTCCCGCGCGGCGTCGAAGGCGGCGCGCGTCTCGGTCAGCGTCCCGGCCTGGTTGGGCTTGACCAGCACCGCGTTGCAGGCGCCCGCCTCGGCGGCATGCCTCACCCGATCCGCGTTGGTGACGAGATAGTCGTCGCCGATGATCTGCACCCGGTCGCCCGCCGCGTCGGTGAAGGCTATGAGGCCCGCTTCGTCGTCCTCGGCGAGCGGGTCCTCGATCGAGACGATCGGATAGCGGTCGAGCCAGCCGAGCAGCATCGCGCCCATTTCGCCACTGTCGAGCCGCCGCCCTTCGAGGCCGAGGCTGTAGCGGCCGCCCTTGCCGAACTCCGACGCGGCGACGTCGATCGAGATCGCGACCTGCTCGCCAGGCTGGTATCCCGCCCGCTCGATTGCGCGCAGCAGCATGTCGAGCGCCTGCTCGTTGCTGTCGAAGGCCGGCCAGAAGCCGCCTTCGTCCGCCACGCCCTGCAGGAGCCCCGCCTCGGCCATCAGCAGCCCGGCCGTCCGGTAAACCTCCGCCGTCCAGTCGAGCGCCTGGGCGAAGTCATCCGCGCCCACGGCGATCACCATGAAATCCTGGATGTCGACGCGGCCCGCCGCATGCGCGCCGCCGCCGAAGATCTGGATCTCGGGCAGCGGCAGTGTGCACGCCGCGAGCCCGCCGAGATAGCGCCAGAGCGGCTGGCCGGACGCGGCCGCGGCCGCATGGGCCACCGCCATGGAAGCGGCGATGGTCGCATTGCCGCCGAGCCGCCGCTTGTTCGGCGTGCCGTCCAGCTCGATCAGGCGGTCGTCGATCTTCGCCTGGTCCCGCGCGTCCATGCCAACCAGCGCGTCGGCGATCGATTCGTTGACCGCCGCCACGGCGCGCCGGACGTCGTAGCCGCCGAAGGCGCTGCCGCCGTCGCGCCGGTCGAGCGCCTCACCGGACCCGGTCGAGGCACCGGCCGGCGCGATGGCGCGCCCCAGCGCGCCGCCCGCCAGTACCACATCGGCCTCGACCGTGGGACGGCCGCGCGAATCCCAGATCCGCCTGGCGTGAACGTCGGTGATGGTCGTGTCGCTCACGCGGGTGCTCCTGTCATGCGGGCCAGTTCCCCGGCCCATTTTTCTCTGATCGCGCCCAGCGACTCGACGGGCGACGCCAGCAGCGCACGGGCGACCCGGCGGACGCAGGCACGCGGCGCCTCATCCTCCAGGTACTCGACCGGCGACTTGCCGTCCACGCGGGCGAGCAGCAGCCCCGGCAGCAGCCGCGCCGTCCGCGCTTCGAGCGCACCGCGTGCCTCCCAGTCGGCGCCGGCGAGATAGGCCGCGCCCAGCGCATCGAAACAGCCGAGGTAGCCCGCCGCCACGGCCGGCCGGTAGAGGCATTTCAACAGCAGATGGTTCAGGCAGAAGGCGAGATCGAAGGCGGGATCGCCATACCAGGCGCATTCGGCGTCGAGAAAGATCGGCCCGCGCGGCCCGGTGAGAATGTTCTTCGGGCTGACGTCGCCATGTACGAGTGTCCGGCGCGTCTCCGCCGTCACCCGGACCAGCGCGTGCAGCGCCTCGGCGCGGTCGGGATGGCGCCGCGCCGTCGCCTCGAGATAGGGCTCGAGGCGGATGGCGTGAAAGATCGCATCGCTGGCGAAGCGCGCGGCGATGGCGGCATCGCCCGCCGTCGCCGCATGGATCGCGGCGAGCCGCCGGCCGGCCTCAGCCGCGAAAGCGAGGTCGGCGCGCCCGGCCATCAGTTCGCCCTTCCAAGTCGGGAAGTCTTGCGGATCCAGGTACTCCATCGCGAAAAGCCCGTCGGCGTCGCTATGCGCCAGGACGCGCGGCACCGCCTCGGCGTTGATGCCGGCCGCTACCTCCAGCCAGGCGACCTCGTAGCCGCTCCGCTCCACCGGCGCGCGCCAGTCCGCGGCGACCTTGAGGCGTGCGAGCGCCCGCTTGATGCAGACGGGCCCCTCGGCCAGGTCGACCCGCCAGATATCGGAGGAGACGCCGCCGGCGAGCGGGGTCATCGGCGGCCGCACGCGGGCCTCGACCAGCCCCAGTCGGCGGATCGCATCCAGGAGATCCTGCGGCGCATCGCTCATCGGAAAAGGCTTCGGCATCGGTTGGGGTTTCGCACAGGACCCCAGGATACCGTCTTGACGCGGCCGCCGCCACGCCACCCGCCCCGGGGCAGGAGGAAAGCTCAGATCGGCTTGTTGCCGAGCGTGGTCTCGAGCGCCTTCACCCGCGCCTGGGCGTCCTCCAGGAACGGGTTCACCTTGAGCGCGCGCCGCCACGACTCGAGGGCGCGCCGGTCGTCGCCCAGCGCTTCCTGGTTCATGCCGAGCCCGGCCAGGGCGCCGAAATGGCGCGGCTCGAGCGCCAGCACCTCGTGGATGTCCTTGATCGAGGCGCGATACTTGCCCATGACGTAATAGAGCGTCGCGCGCTTGTTCCAGCCCTCGGCGAATTTCGGCTCGCGCGCGATGACCGCGTTGAAGCGCGTCAAGGCGGTCTCGAAATCGAGCCGCTCCATCGCCTGGCGCCCTTCGGCCATCAGCTGGTTGGTCTCGGCATCGTCGGAATGGTTCCAGATCAGCCAGATCAGCCCGGTGACCTGATTCGCCTCCGCCGAATCGGTCGTGGCGTGCAGCGCGGTGAACAGACGGTCCAACGCCGTCGCCCGCGTCGATTCGGCGGCGCCGGGGGCCGTCAACGCCAGGAAAACTCCAATAAAAACCGCGATCAACCGCATGCGCGGAGTATGGTGAAGCGGAGCGGGATCAGGCAACAGCAATTCCGGATTGCGCGGATCGAGGGCGCACGGCATGTTGTTTGCGTCGCAATAAGCGTTAACGGAATCGGGCCGTATGGACGTTGCCCACTATTTCTCATCCGACCGCAAGGCGGCGCGGGCGCATTTTCTCTCCGCCTGTCGGGCCGCCGGGTCGGATGTCGCCGCCTACTACGCGCCGCGGGAGGTTCAAAGCGCCGCCGAGCCCATCGTCGAGGTAACGCGCCTCGGCCGCCCATATGCGAATACCGTCATCGCCTTCACCTGCGGCGCCTGGGAAGACGAAGGGCTTTGCGCGTCCGGGATCTTCACGTCGATCCTCCGGCACGACCTCGCGCGACTTCTGCCCCGCGACATCGCGCTCGTGTTGATCCACGCGATCGCGCCCGCCGGCCTGTCCGGGCTGGGACGGCGCGGCACGCCGACGCCGACGCTCGAAGAGCCCGAGCAGAAATGGAGCCACGAGGCGCTCGCCGCCGCCGAGTCGCGCTTCGCCGATTACGTGCAGCAGGCGGCATCGGTCGCCACGTCCGACGTCGCGAAGACGATCCCGTGGCAGGCGCGGCTGCTCTGCGAGATCGCCGACCGCTTTTTCGATCGGGCGAAGCGAACGGTGCTGATCGACCTGCGCACCGGCCCGGGCCCCTATGGCGAGGCCGACCTGCTGCCCTGCCAGATCGTGCATGGCGACCCGCTGGTCGACATCGACCCGCTGTTCGGCATCAAGGACGATCCGGACGAGCCGCCGGCCTGGGGCACGCCCGGCAATCTGGCGCACGGCCTGATCGCGGCGCTCGGACGGTCACAGATCAGCGGCGCGGTGCTGGAATTCGGCACCTATTCGATGCGGTCGATCCTGTCGGCCGGCCACGGCACGACCTTCTATCCGAGCGACGACCAGTGGCGGCAGCAGGTGTGGGAGCTCACCATGACCACCTTCCACCAACTGTTGACCGCGTTGAACCAGGGTCAGGCGGTCACGCCTTTAGCCGCGTCCGGATCTTGATCTCCGACTGCAGCGTCCGGTGCACCGGGCATTTCTCGGAGATCTCCATCAGGCGCGCGCGCTGTGCCTTATCGAGATTGCCCTTGAGCTCGATATCGCGCTCGATGACGTCGACCTTGCCCTCGCGCGTTTCGCAATCGGCGCAGTCTTCCGCGTGAATCTTGTCATGCGTCAGGGTCACCGACACACGTTCCAGCGGCAGCTGCTTGCGGTCTGCATACATGCGGATCGTCATCGAGGTACACGCGCCGAGCCCGGCGAGTAACAAATCGTAAGGCCCGGGGCCGGTATCCGTGCCGCCCACCGAGACGGGCTCGTCCGCCAGCAGGCGGTGGCTACCGACGATCACTTCCTGCTGGAACGCGCCGTTGCCGGTTTCGCGCACCAACACCTTGCCATGCTCGCCCACATCGGCCTTCTCGGCCGCACCGGCCAGGCCCGGGACGTAGCGGGTCGCCCAGGCGACGAGGACATCGGCCACGTAGCGCGCGTCCTCGCGGCGGCTCAGCAGGTGGTCCGCGCCGTCGAGCGAGACGAAGCTCTTGGGGTGCTTCGCCGCCACGAAGATCGTCGTCGCGTTCTCGATGCCGACGACGCTGTCGAGCGGCGCATGAAAAATCAGCAGCGCTTTCTTTAGATTCTTGATCGCATCGGCCAGGCGATGGCCTTCGATGTCCTCGAGGAACTGCTTCTGGATGCGAAAGGTGCGGCCGGCGAGAACCACTTCCGCCTCACCCTTTGCCTCGATCTCGGGCCGGGCATCGGCCAGCAGGTGCGAAACATGGGACGGGTCGGCCGGCGCGGCGATCGTCGCCACGGCCTTCGCTTCGGGAATCCGTCCCGCCGCGGCGAGCACCGCTGCCCCGCCGAGGCTGTGGCCGATCAGAATCGCCGGCGCTTCATATGCTTCCCGCAGATAGGCCGCCGCCCGGAGCAGGTCGTCGACGTTGGAAGAGAAATTAGTATTGGCGAACTCGCCCTCGCTCGCGCCCAGTCCCGTGAAATCGAAGCGCAGCACGGCGACACCAACCTCCGCCAGCTTTTCGGCGATGCGCGCCGCGGCGAAGATGTCCTTCGAGCAGGTGAAGCAGTGCGCGAACAAGGCGTAGGCGCGGGGCCGGCCGTCCGGCAGCTCGAGCAAGGCGGCGAGCTTGCCGCCCTGGGAGCCGGGGAATTCCACCTTCTGGGATCGCGGCATCGTCGGTTCCTCTCACTTCTCGGCGAAATCGAGATCGCACCACTCTTCCCACAGCTTGGCGAGGGATGCGTAGTCGAGCTCGCCCATGCCCTTCTGCTGGGCGATCTCGTAAGGCGTGTGCGCGGCCAGCGTCGCGAACAGCGGCACGCCGTAGTCCTGCGCCGTCTCCAGCGCCAGCGTCGAGTCCTTGCGCGCGTTCATGACCGACATGCCGCCGGCATAGTTACCGTCCAGCATCCGTTCACGGACGCGATGCTCCAGCGGCCGGCGGATGCCGTCGGGCCGCCCCAGCACCTCGACCAGCGTCTTCGTCGGGATGCCGAGCTTCTTGCCCATCGCCGCCGCCTCGATCAGTACGACCATGAGCGCGTGCATGACGCCGTTGTTGACGATCTTGGCGCCGCTGCCCGCGCCCACGGGGCCCAAGTGGTGGATCGTCTCGGCCAGCATGTCGAGCAGCGGCTTCGCCTTCGCGAAGGCCGCGGCCTCGCCGCCGACCAGAAAGGTCACCTTGCCCGCCGCCATGGACTGGACGCCGCCGCCGATCGCCGCGTCGATGAAAGCGACGCCCGCCGTCTCGCAGGCCGCGCCCAGCTCGCGCGCGACCTTGGGCGTGATCGTGCTGGTCTCGACGATCAGCGCGGGCCGCGTGCCGCCGGCGAGCAACTCGGCGACGACCGCCTTCGAGATCTCCGGCTTCGGCAGCGACAGCAGCACCGTGCCGGCCTTCGCGCCGACCTCGGCAACCGATTCCGCCCAGAGGAGGTCCAGCTTGGCCACCACGGCGCGGCGCTTGGAGTCGGCGTCGTAGCCGACCAGCGGTATGCGGCCCGAGAGCGCGCTGGCCAGCGCCGAGCCCGCGTTGCCAAG
Organism: uncultured Rhodospirillaceae bacterium; assembly: GCA_964585785.1. GTDB lineage: Bacteria > Pseudomonadota > Alphaproteobacteria > UBA8366 > UBA8366 > WHUA01. Next base: position 21,218 of record CAZPFL010000011.1, on the reverse strand, counting down.
TCCGATCATGCCGAGCGTATTGTTCATCCCATCATCCCCGGTGTTAGGCTATGTCATTCCCCTGCAGTCTACTTCGCCGCGGGGGCAAGTTCTAACACCATGCCGATAACATCCGCGGGAGCGCTTCCTCGTCATGACCGTCCAGGACCTTCACACCGACGCCATCATCATCGATGGGCTGGAAATCTGTAACTGGAGCCGCGACGTCTTTCTCGACATGCGGCGCGGCGGGCTGACCGCGGTCAACTGCACCTGCTCGGTCTGGGAAGGTATTTCCGGCTCGCTCGACAAGATCGCGCAGTGGAAGCGCTGGTTCCGGGAAAATGACGACCTGATCCTGCAGGTCCACACGACAGCCGATATCCGCCAAGCGAAACAGGAAGGCAAGACCGGCATCTACCTCGGCTGGCAGAACAGCTGGGGCATCGAGGATCGCTTGGATTATCTGAAGATCTTCAAGGATCTCGGGCTCGGCGTCATCCAGCTCACCTACAACACGCGCAACCTCGTCGGCACCGGCTGCTGGGAAAGCACCGATGCCGGCCTTTCCGATTTCGGCCGCGAGGTGGTGGACGAGATGAACCGGGTCGGCATCATGGTCGACCTGTCCCATGTCGGCGCGATGACCAGCCGCGACGCGATCCTGCATTCGAAGAAGCCGGTCGCCTACACGCATTGCGCGCCGGCGGGGCTGTTCGAGCATCCGCGCAACAAGACCGACGACCAGATCCGCTTCATCGCCGAGCATGGCGGTTTCGTCGGCTTCGCCACCTACCCGCCCTTCATGGCGCAACAGGGCGACGCCACCGTCGAGGACTGCGTCACCACCCTCGAATACATGATCAACCTGGCGGGTGAGGATCAGGTCGGCATCGGTACCGATTTCACCCAGGACCAGGACGCCGCCTTCTTCGACTATCTGGGGCTGGACAAGGGCTATGCCCGCCGCGTGGTGCCGAAGCGGCCGGGCGGCGTGGTCGTCATGCCGGCGGGGCTGCGGCGGATCGGCGACTTCCCGAACCTCACCGCCACGATGCAGAAGCGCGGCTGGCCGGAGAGCCGCATCCGCAAGGTGATGGGCGAGAACTGGCTCCGCATGCTGAAGGAAGTCTGGGGCGCCTGAGCGCGCAGCGACGACTCTATGAGGCCGGGCGGCGGAGACGCTGGCCCAGCAGCGCGAGCGCGAAGGTCACGGCTGCCGATGCGGCGATGATCACGCAGAGCGAAGTGTAGCTGTCGCCGAACAGGCCGGCGACGACCAGCTTGGAGCTGGCCGCGCCCACGAGGATCTGCACGGTGCCGACGATCGACGACGCCAGGCCGGCGATCCCGCCCGCCGGCTCCAGCGCCATCGCGGTCGCCACCGGCGCCAGCAGGCCGAAGGCGAAGGTATAGAGGCAGATCAGGATCCAGAGCGGCACCAGCGACAGCGCGGTATGCGCGGCGACGCCGAGCCCGATCCCCGCGCATGCGGCGACAGCGGCGCCCGCGAGCAGCAGGCGCGGGAGGGAAACCCGCCGCAGCGCCTGCCGCGCGGTCGTGGAACCCATCATGAAGGCGAGCGCGGCGATCGAGAAGATCGGCCCGAAGGATTGCGGCGCGATGCCGTAGCGCTCCTGCGCGATGACCGCGCTCGCGGCCAGGACCGTCGCGTAGCCGGCGAAGATGGAAGACCCGATGCCGATGCCGAGAAGAAACTCCGGCGCGGTGAAAAGCGGCAGCGCCGAGCGGGCGTAGGCCGCGACGGTCGTCGCGTCGCGCCGCTTGCGGCGCCTGCGCCGGCCGAGGAAAAGAAAGACGCCGACGATGAGAAGAATCCCGAACACGACCAGGAAGCCGAAGATCCAGCGCCAGCCGGTGACGACCAGCAGCGCCGACCCGATGACCGGCGCGACCAGCGGCGCGCCGCCGATCAGCACCGTCATGGTGGAGATGAGCCTGGCCGTCTCGGGTCCACCTCCTTGGTCGCGCGCGATCGCGCGGGCGATGGCCGGCGCGCCGCCGCCCATCAGGCCTTGCAGAAACCGCATCGCGACGAGGAAGTCGAGCGAGCCGGCAAGCGCGCAGGCGATGCTGGTGAAGACGAATCCGACGACCGTGATGTAGAGCGGACCCAGCCGTCCATAGCGATCGCTGAGCGGCCCCCACAACAACTGACCCGGCCCATAGCCCAGCAGGTATCCCGTGACGAGCGCGGCGCCCGCCTCCGGCGACGCCCCCAGCGTCCGGCCGATCTCCGGCAGCGCCGGGATACAGATGTCGATCGCCGTCGCCGAGACCGCGGCAAGCGCGCCCAGCGTCAGAACAAAGCCGAGCCTCTTCATCGTCCGGGCGACTGCCTTTGCGTTTTGTGAGACATGTCCGCATGACGCGGCAAGCCAAGGGTGAAAACCGCGGCCGTCTTAGGGCGGCGCGGCGGCGGCGCCTTCCATATCAGATGCCGGTCGCAATGACACGCCCTTCCGCCCCGCGAAGGGCCGGCGTGGCCGCTTTCTCGGCCCCACCTTTTCGCCTATGCTCGCGAGCAACGCCGGACAATTCAAGGGAGCAAACCCATGACGATCATCGCCAATGCCGCCAAACAGAAGCTTGCCGCGGGCGAGCTCGCCATCGGCTTCGGTCTGCGCTCCATGCGCACGGTGGACGCGGGCCGCGTCGCCGCCGCCTGCGGCTTCGACTGGCTCTTCATCGACATGGAACACGGCTCCTACGACGTGGACCTCGCCTGCCAGATCAGCGTCGCGGCGCTCGATTCCGGCGTGACGCCGATCCCGCGCGTGCCCGGCCATCAGCATTTCCATTCCGCCCGCGTGCTTGACGGCGGCGCCATGGGCGTCGTCGTGCCGCATGTCAGCACGGTCGCGGAGGCGAAGGCCGCGGTCGATCACTGCAAATTCCCGCCGATCGGCCACCGCTCGATGGTCGGCGGGCTGGCGCAGCTCGGCTATGGCGGCGGCGGCAGCGTCGCCAACCAAGCCAAGATCATGAACGACAACACGCTGGTCGTCGTCATGCTGGAAACGCCGGAGGCGATCGAGAATGCGGACGCGATCGCCGCCGTGCCGGGCGTCGACGTGCTTTTAATCGGCACCAACGACCTGTCGGCCGAGATGGGCATCCCCGGCGAGTTCGGCCATGAGCGCGTGACCGCGGCCTACGAAAAGACCATCTCCGCCGCGCGCAACAACAAGAAATACGCCGGCATGGGCGGCGTCTACGACCAGGAGCTTTCCACGCGTTACATCTCGATGGGCGCGCAGTTCCTGCTCGGCGGCTCCGACATGAGCTTCATGATGGGCGCGGCCAAGGCGCGCTCGGCCTTCCTGCACGCGATCAAGCGGTAGGGCTGAGCGGCGGAACGCGCTAAAGCGCCCGCACGTCTTCGATGATCTGCGCCGCGCGGTCGCGCCAGGTGTGTCCCGCGCGGACCGCATCGGCGGCGGCCGCGCCGATGCTTCGACGCCGGGCTTCGTCGGCCAGTACTTCGACCGCCACTTCGGCGAGATTGTCGAAATCGTATTCGATGTAGTGGCGTCCGGGCTCGAAATACGCGTCGAGGCCGAATGGCGTGCCGGCCCAGAGGGTCTTGTTGACCATCATCGCGCCGCCGGCCGCCATGCCGTCGAGAACCCGCGTATGCATCGCGAAATTGCCGTTGTGCAGGTTCAGCTTCGTCCGCCTGAAGACCAGCGCCATCTTGCTCGGGCGGTGAATGTAGCCGCCGAAATGCGGGTGATAGCGGGGCCATTTGTCCCACGGCCCCGTGCCGAAGAAGCCGACCTTGCTCGATACGTCCAGGACCGTGTCGAGCATTCGGGTGCGCTCGGTCACGCGCGGGTAGTAATCGTCGAAGAAGATCCGGACGGCGGGGTCGATCATCGACACGTCCGCATCCGGGCATCGCTCACGCACGAAACGCACGAGTCGGTCGCGCGTGTCCGCCATCATGTGGCTGGACTGGCTGACGCCCTCCGCCGCGAAGATGTCGAGCAATTGACCGACCGTGCCGCAGTCAACGCCGTTCACGACGATCGCGCGTCCGCGCACGCTGTCGGGAATCGGCGCGAGCATCTGTCCGATGAACGAGAAATCGAAAATCGGCTGCTCCACGGCGAAGGCGTAGATCGCGGGGTCGGTGGCGGGAAGGAGATAGCGTGCCGTGGCATCGAGCGCTGCGCTGTGGCTCATCGCGCTCGGCGGGAAAATAAAATAACTAAGGTCGCTGCCGCCGAAGTCGGCATCCAGCCGTTGCCCCTGCGACTGGTAGTCCTGCATCCAGCACACATGCCGGAAGGTCTCGCGGCAGTCCGGGATTTGATTGCGCGAGCGGTTGATCTCGAACACGAAGTCGGGGCGGAAGCTGTCGAGCACGTTCTCCAGCGTGAGCGCGTTCGGATGCGGCCACGCGGTCAGCACCTCGACGCCAAGCTGCCGAAAGCCGTCGCGCAAGCCCACGATCTGGTTGACGATATTCGGGAAATCCAGGCCGAAAAGGGCGACGCGCTCGACCTTCATCGCTTTAACCCGGCTCCCCCATCACCGCCGGTTTCGGCCCGCCGGTGGCCCAGTCGAGCAGCTCGACCGTATGGACGATCGGGATGTCGGTGCCCGCCGCGATCTGCGTCATGCAGCCGAGATTGCCGGCGGCGATCACATCCGCCTCCGTGCGCTCGAGATTGGCGACCTTGCGATCGCGCAGCCGCGTGGCAAGCGCCGGCTGCAGCATGTTGTAGGTGCCGGCCGAACCGCAGCAGAGATGCCCTTCGCGCGGCTCGGTGACGCGGAAGCCGGCCTGCTGCAGCAATGCCTTCGGCAGGGCCGTCACCTTCTGGCCGTGCTGCAGCGAACAGGCCGAATGGTAGGCCACCGTCAGCCCTGGCGGCTGCGCCGGCGGCATCAGGCCGATCGCAGCGAGATGTTCGGAGACGTCGCGGGTGATCGCCGAGACGCGCGCCGCGCCGTCGCGCAAGGCGGCGTCGTTGCGGAACATGAAGCCGTAGTCCTTGACGGTCGTGCCGCAGCCGCTGGCGTTGATCACGATGGCGTCAAGCCCCTCGCCGTCCATCTCCGCGGTCCAGGTGGCGATGGCGGCGGCGGCCTGCGCATGGGCCTGCGCCTCGCGGCCCATGTGGTGGACCAGCGCGCCGCAGCAGCCGTCCTCGTTGGCCACGACGACCTCGATGCCGTGACGGGTGAGCAGCCGGATCGTCGCCGCGTTGATCTGCGGCGCCAGCACGCTTTGCGCGCACCCCGTGAGCAACGCGACCCGGCCCTTGCGAGGGCCTTCCGCGGCATGGATGCGCCGTTGCGCCATCGCCGGCGGCACGGACGCCGGCATCAGCGCGAGCATGGCGCCGAGACGCTCGGGGAGAAGGCCGCGCAACGGGCGCGCCAGAACGCCCGCGCGCAACGCCAGGCGAAAGCGCCGCGGATACGGCAGCAGCCGGGCGATGAAGGCGCGGATCGCCCGATCGAGCAAGCCACGGCGAAAGGTCTTTTCGATATGCACCCGCGCCTGGTCGACGAGATGCTGGTAGTGCACGCCCGACGGACAGGTCGTCATGCAGGCGAGGCAGCCGAGGCAGCGGTCGATATGCTTGACGACCTCGGGCGTCGCCGGGCGGCCCCGCTCCAGCATGTCCTTGATCAGGTAGATGCGCCCGCGCGGGCCGTCGAGCTCGTCGCCGAGCAGGACATAGGTCGGGCAGGTCGCGGTGCAGAAACCGCAATGCACGCAGTTGCGAAGTATCTTGTTCGCCTCCGCCAGGTCCGGGTCGGCCAGCTGCGCCAGGGAAAAATGCGTCTGCATCCGCCGGCCTCACAGCTCCGCGTACATGCGGCCGGGATTGAGCACGCCGCGCGGGTCGAAATTCTCCTTCACGCTGCGGGACAGTCGGGCGATGCCCGGCGCGGGCGGCTGGAAAACCGGCACGGCGGCGCGCACCGGCTCGGGCGCGCGGATCAGCGTCGCATGCCCGCCCGCCGTCGGAAGCGACGCGCGCACCGCGGTGTGCTGTGCGTCGTCGCCGTCCACCGCGAGCCAGATCAGCCCGCCGCCCCAGTCGAGGAAGGCTTCGCCGCCGGTCTCGAGGGCCAGCTCTTCCAGAACCATCGCGCCCTCGGCCGGGGGAACGGAAAGACGCCAGACGCAGCGCGTATCGCCTTCCGCCGCGAAGGGGACAACGTCGCGCAGCGCGCGCCAGAAGAGCGCGCTGTTGTGACCGTGCAGCTCCTCGGTCTCCCCCATCGCACCGAATTGCCGGCGTAGCTCGGCGCAGCGGTATTCGACCGACGGCTTCGGGCCCTCGACGCGGATCGCGGTAACCGTGGACTTCGCGCCCGCCACGTAGGGGACGCCCGATCGCATGGCGAGCGGCGCCGGCAGCCAGGCCGCGCCCGACACCTCGTAAGGCGTGTTGAGCGCGGCGGTCATCGCCTGCCCCGCCTGCTCGGCATCGAGCCCCATCACGAGCACGGTGCGGATGCTCTCGGCCGCCGGCAGCACCTTCACGGTGAGCGACGTCATCACGCCGAGCGTGCCCCAGGACCCGCACATCAACTTGCTGAGGTCGTAGCCGGTGACGTTCTTGACGACGCGACCGCCGGACTTGAATACCTCGCCCCGACCGCTGACCGCGCTGAAGCCGAGGAAATGGTCGCGCGCCGCGCCCGCCTTGACCCGCCGCGGTCCCGACAGGTTACAGGCGATCGCCCCGCCGAGCGTCCCCTTCCCCGCCGTGCCGCCGAGCAGTGGCCCCAGGTCGGGCGGCTCGAAGGCAAGCTGCTGGCGGCTGCCGGCCAGCGCCTGCTCGATTTCGGAAAGCGGCGTGCCGGGCCCGGCGCTGAGCACCAGTTCCTCCGGCTCGTACAGCGAAATTCCACGCAGAGCGGAAACGTCGAGACTGTTCGCGATATTGGTCGGCCGGCCCATCGCCCGTTTGCTGCCGCCGCTGACGATCTCGAGCGGCGATTCTTCCGCCGCCGCCCAGGCGACCGCTTCGCAGACCTGCTCCGGCGTTTCGGGCTTGAAGCTCTCGGGCATTCGTTGCCTCCGGCTATCGCCCCACCTCACCCCAACCCTCTCCTCCCCGGGGGGAGGAGAGGGAGGGACCCGCGGCGCGGGAGGGTGAGGTGGGGGCAAGCCCGATGCCAAAGCGTGTTTCGCTCATCGCCGATGCCGGTGCCTAGAAACGCGGAATGTCTGGGAAAGCCAACTGCCCGCGGTGGACATGCATGCGGCCGAGCTCGGCGCAGCGGTGCAGGACCGGAAACATCTTGCCGGGATTGAGCAGGTTCTGCGGATCGAAGGCGCATTTCACGCGCTGCTGCTGCTTCAGGTCGTCCTCGCTGAACATCGACGGCATCAGGTCGCGCTTCTCGACGCCGACGCCGTGCTCGCCGGTCAGCACGCCGCCGACCTCGACGCAGAGCTTCAGGATGTCGGCGCCGAATTCCTCCGCCTTCTCCAGCTCGCCCGGCTCGTTCGCGTCATACAGAATCAGGGGATGCAGGTTGCCGTCGCCGGCATGGAAGACGTTGGCGACGCGCAGCCCGTATTTCTTCGACAGCGCGTTCATGCGGCTCAGCACCTCGGGCAGCCGGCCGCGCGGGATCGTCCCGTCCATGCAGTAATAGTCGGGCGAGATGCGCCCGACCGCGGGAAAGGCGGCCTTGCGCCCGGCCCAGAAGCGCACCCGCTCCTCGTCGTCCTGCGATATCCGGCAGCCGACCGCGTTATTCGCCGTCGCGATTTCCTCGACCCGCGCGATCAGATAATCGACCTCCGCCTCGGGCCCGTCGAGCTCGACGATCAGGAGCGCTTCCACGTCGAGCGGATAGCCCGCGTGGACGAAATCCTCGGCTGCATGGATGGCCGGGCGATCCATCATCTCCATGCCGGCCGGGATGATGCCCGCGCCGATCACGCCCGCGACGCAAGCGCCGGCATCCTCGCTGCTGGGAAAGCCGACGAGAAGCGCGCGCGCCGTCTCGGGCTTTGGCAGGATGCGCACCGTCACCTCGGTGACCACGCCCAAGAGCCCTTCCGAGCCGGTCAGCAGACCCAGCAGGTCATAGCCTTCGGCGTCCATATGCGCCCCGCCGATGCGGATCACCTCGCCGTCGACCAGCACCAGCTCGAGGCCCAGCACGTTGTTGGTGGTCATGCCGTATTTCAGGCAGTGCACGCCGCCGGAGTTCTCGGCCACGTTGCCGCCGATCGTACACGCGATCTGGCTCGACGGATCGGGCGCGTAGTAGAAGCCGTCCTCGCCGACGGCGGTGCTGATCGCCAGGTTGGTGACGCCCGGCTGCACCACGGCAACGCGGTTGTCGTAATCGACCGACAGGATGCGGTTGAACTTGCCGAGGCCGAGGATGATGCCGTCCCGAAGCGGCAGCGCGCCGCCCGAGAGCGAGGTGCCCGCGCCGCGCGGCACGACCTTGATGCCGTTGTCGTGGCAGTAACGGAGGACGCGGCTGACCTGCTCGGTCGTTTCCGGCAGGACGACGATCAGCGGCATCTGGCGGTAGGCGGTCAGCCCGTCGCTTTCATAGGGGCGCAGCTCGTCGTCCTTCACGATGACGCCTTCGCCCGGAACGATGGCGCGCAGCGCCGCGGCAATCTCGTCCTTCCGCGCGATCACCGATGCGTCGGCTTCGGGCATCTTCATCGCCGCATCCTCCCATGGCCTCTGCCGTCATGGGATAGCATGTCCGGGCGATGTCCGAAACGTCTAGCTGGATGGGAGCGCCCGGCGGAACAGCCCGCACAAAGCAAAACCGCGCCAGGACGGCGCGGCTGCAGCGCGGGCCCGCGGGCCCGAAAACGGTCGGTCAGCCCTGGCGCGCCTTGAAGCGCGGGTTGGTCTTGTTGATCACATAGACCCGGCCCTTGCGGCGCACGACGCGGCAATCCTTATGCCGTTTCTTGATCGATTTCAGCGAATTGACGACTTTCATGGCACGCTCCCGGCCTTGGCTTTCCTGCCGTAGGCCGCGGAACATATGGGCCCGGCGCCCGCATGTCAATGGCGCCGGAAGCCATATCCGCGATCCGGCCGCCGCGGCGCAGCCCGCCGCTTCCGGCCGGTCAGCCGCGGGTTTCGGTCCGGGAAAGCTCCATATAGGCGTAGCGCAACGCGCCGGAGTTGACCGCCGTGATCCGCCGCTTGACGGCCTCGGCCTCGCGCATCAGCACGTCGACGAAGGCGCGGTCGAGCGTTTCCTTGGTGATGTTGTTGGAGAACTCGGTCCAGCTGTCGATCATAAGGCGGCGGTAGCCGTCCGTCTCGTCCCGGAAAAGCTGCAGATGCAGGCCGACGCGAAGCGCCGCCTCGTAAAAGTCGCCGAGCGTCCAGGGCTCGATGCCCAGGTTCTCGGTAATCGCCTTGATCGACGGGTTCTCCAGCTTGTCGCGATGCGCCAGGACGAGGTCGGTCAGCACGACCTTGCCGCCCGCGTTCAGCGCCTTGGCCATCTGCTCGAGCACCCGCTCACGGCCGCGCAGGCCGAACAGGCGCTCGCGCATGATGATCATGTCGTAGGCGCGCTCGGCGAGCGAGATCGTCTCCGGGTCGTAGGACGCGATGGGAACCCGCGCCTCCAGCCCCCGGATCTCCGACAGCTTCATGCCGAGATCGGCGACGTCCGGGTCCGGCTCGAGACCCATCACGGTGGCGCCGAACTGCAGCGCGGCGGAACGCGTCGTGCCGCCCAGCCCGGCCGCGAGGTCGAGCACCGCCTGCGCCTTCTGGATACCGGTATATTTCAGGAACTGGGTGGTGGCCTCCTGCCCGCCCGGCACGGTAAAGCCCTCGCCATAGAGCCGCGACCACAGGCGGTAGCGCAGCTCGGCGCTGTGCCCGTCGATGCCGCTGTCGTTCAGCGGGGAATCGACGACGATCAGGCGGTTACGCCGGACGGACGCCGTCTGCCCCTGCTGCACCATCGCTCCCGGCTCCACGCCTTCCCACCAAGCGCGAAAGCGGGCTGCGAACGGGACGTAATCGTCCGCCTGACCCGCGCCGGGAGCCGCGTTGTGGGAGACTTCCTGAGACCTGCTCACCACGAATTTCGCCGCTCTTGTTGGTTCGATGCGGGCGGAAGACTAGGAAAAACAGATTAAGAGAAGCTTAACCTTTGCAGCCGTTTAAGGCGGTAGGCTGGGATGCCGCGCCCGAAGCCCACACGGCCGGCCCTTTTCAGGGCCGGCCATGGGGAAAGAATCAAGGCTGCTTAGCGCTACACCACCCCCTTCTCCCGCAGCGCCGCGACATCGGCCGTGGACATGCCGAGATACTCGCCCAGCACCTCCTCGGTATGCTGGCCCAGGAGCGGCGCCGGACGGCGGTAGCTCACCGGGGTCCCCGACAGCTTGAGCGGGCTGGCGATGACCTTCGCCTTGCGGCCGCCGGTCGCGGGATGGTCCATCTCGATCACCATCTCGCGCGCCTTGACCTGCGGGTCGTCGAACACCTCCTGCAAGGTGTTGATCCGGCCGCAGCCGATCTTGTGTTTCTCCAGGTTCTCGATCCACCAGGCCGTCGGCTTGCCGCGGGTGATGTCGTTCAGCGTCTCGGTCACGACCGTGCGGTTGCGCACGCGCTCGACCGCCGTATTGAAGCGCGCGTCCTCGAGCAGGTGCTCGCATCCGCCGACCTTGCAGAAGCGCTCGAAGGTCGGGTCGTTGGCGACCGACAGCACGAAATAGCCGTCCGCCGAGGGCATCACCTGATAGGGCACAATGTTCGGATGCTGGTTGCCCAGCCGCTCCGGGTTCTCGCCGGTCGCCAGGTAGTTCATGCCCTGGTTGGCGAGCCAGGCGACATGCGTGTCCAGCATGCTGATGTCGACATGCTGGCCCTTGCCGGTCGTCGCCTGGTGCCGGACCGCGGCGAGCACGCCGACCGCGGCGTACATGCCGGACATCAGGTCGGCGATAGAGACGCCGACCTTCATCGGCTCGCCCGCCGGCTCACCGGTCAGGCTCATCACGCCGCCCATCGCCTGGATCAGCGCGTCATAGGCCGGACGGGGCGCATAGGGCCCTGTATGCCCGAAGCCGGTGACCGAACAGTAGATCAGCCGCGGAAACTCGTCCTTCAGGTCGCCGTAGCCGAGGCCGTATTTCGCCAGCGTCCCGGTCTTGAAATTCTCCGCCAGGATATCGCTCTTAGCGATCAGCCGCTTGGCGATGGCCTGGCCTTCGGGATCGCCGAGGTTGAGGGTGAGCGAGCGCTTGTTGCGGTTCGTCCCGACGAAATAGGCGCTTTCGCTGCTGTCCTTGCCCTCGGCGTCGGGCATGTAGGGCGGCGCGAAATTGCGCGTGTCGTCGCCCACCTTCGGCCGCTCGATCTTGATGATCTCGGCGCCCAAGTCGCCCAGGATCTGCGTGCAGCTCGGCCCGGCGAGAATGCGCGTCAGGTCAAACACCACGAGGCCATCCAGTGGACCCTTCATAGTTCCAATTCCTCTCATTGCCTGTATGCTTTGCCGGCCGTTCTAACCCGGCGGCGTGCCGGACGACAAGGCGCGCCCATGCCGCCGGATCGCGGTCGGATCGCTGACGGATCATTGTCCGATCGTCGTGGAGCGCAGGGAGGGGTCTTTCCGTGAACGTCATCTTCTTCGCCATGGTCCTGGCGTCCTTCGTCGTCGCCGGGTACCGGCAGGTTACCCTCGGCCCTCTCGCCGCCGGCGGCGCCCCGATGGACGTGCTCTCGACCGGCATGATCGGCGCGGCGAAGGACTCCGTCACCCTGGCGCTCGGCCTCGTCGGGGTGATGACGTTGTTCCTCGGCCTCATGAAGGTCGCCGAGGCGGGCGGGCTTCTGACCATCATCGCCCGGCTGCTGCGGCCGGTGCTGATCCGGCTGTTTCCCGACGTCCCGGCCGAGCACCCCGCGATGGGCGCGATGATCATGAACCTGGCGGCCAACGTCATGGGGCTCGGCAACGCCGCCACGCCCTTCGGCATCCGCGCGATGCAGGAGCTGGACAAGCTCAACCCGCAGAAGGGAACGGCGACGAACGCGATGGCGCTGTTCCTCGCGATCAACACCTCGAGCATCACTCTGCTGCCGACCGGCGTGATCGCGCTACGCGCCGCCGCCGGCTCGAAAGACCCAGCCGCCATCCTGCCGACGACCCTGTTCGCGACGGTCTGCTCGACCGCCGTCGCCATCGTCGCGGCAAAGCTGTACGCCCGCCTTTGGCCGGCAGTCTCTGGCCCCGTCCAAGGCGAGGCTTCCGCGGCGGGCGCCGCCGGCAGCGACGATGAGATCCTGGTGCCAGAGGCGACGACCGACGCCGCGGTCAGCAGCGCAGCCGCGTCCGTCGCGGCGGGACAAGCCTATCCGCTCTGGGCGACCGCGCTGGCGCTTCTCGGCGTGCTGGCGCTGATCCCGCTGACCATCGTTTACGGCAGCGCCGTTTCGCCTTGGATCATTCCGGGCTTGATGATGGCGCTGCTGGGGTTCGGCGCGGCCCGCCGGGTGCCGGTCTACGAGGTCTTCGTCGAAGGGGCGAAGGAGGGCTTCCAGGTCGCCATTCGGATCATTCCCTACCTCGTCGCGATCCTGGTCGCGGTCGGCATGCTGCGCGCGAGCGGCGCGATGGACCTGATCGTCCGGCCCCTCGGCGCGCTGACGGCCAAGGTCGGCCTGCCCGCCGATGCGCTGCCCATGGCGCTGCTCCGGCCGCTTTCCGGCTCCGGCGCCTTCGGCTATCTCAGCGCGATCCTCAAGGACCCGGCGATCGGGCCGGACAGCTACACCGGCTTTCTCGTCAGCACCCTGCAGGGATCGACCGAGACGACGTTTTACGTGCTCGCGATCTATTTCGGCGCGGTCCAGGTCCGGCGCGTGCGCCACGCACTCGCGGCAGGCCTGACGGCGGACGTCGCCGGCGTCGTCGCGGCAGTCTTCATCTGCTCGCTATTGTTCGCCGGCTGAAAGCGCATCGGGCGCGGCAATTTTTGCCGCTGCGACGCAGCGGTTGCGATGCTGCGGGTAAAATCCGTTCGCCTCCGATTCTTGCAAGCGCAGTTTTCCGCCCCTTCGCGCGCGCGGCGCTGCGGCAGGTTTCTTGCAGGCAACCCGGACAGCGCGCAGAGAGAATGCGGAGGTAGCGGAGAATGCAACCCCAACCAGTCAACGAAGGCCCGACACTCTCGAGCCTGATCGCACTTGATTCCGCAGAACTGGCGGATCGGATGCTCGAGCCGGCGACGATGCAGGCGATCTACGAAGACACCGAGTCGATTATTGCGAAGAACCGGACGCCCGGCGGGCTCGAAGCCCTGGTGCAGAACGCCATCGAGACGATGGAAGGGCTGTGGGGCGATCTCGCCGCGGACTCACCGGCCTACGCCTGCAAGAAAGGCTGCTCGTGGTGCTGCCACCAGTCGGTCATGGTCACCGCCGCCGAGGTGCTGCATGCGGCCAAGTTCCTGCATGACAACCTGACGGATTCCGAAGTCCTGCGCCTGCGCGACCTCGTCGCCGCGCGGGCCAAGCAGAGCGAAGGCATGGACAACGACCAGCGGATGGACCAGCGGGTCGCCTGCGCTTTCCTGATCGACAACATCTGCACGATCTATCCGGTGCGCCCGCTGCAATGCCGGGGCGGCTTTTCCGAAGACGCGGAGTATTGCCACAACCTTCTCGATCACCGCGAGGAGACCCAGGCTGCCGTCTCCAAGGGCGAGATCGAAGGCAAATATCTGCTGGTGCCGAAGATGCTCTACGACAGCGCCCAGGTCGGCATGGCAGGGGCCTTGGGCAAGAACGGCCTCAACAGCGAGCCGCTCGACCTGACCACGGCGATGGCGATCGCGCTCGGTGACAAGAATATCGTCGAAAAATGGCTGCGCGGCTGGCCGGTTTTCGAGCGGGCGCGCCTGCACCGGCTGCAAGGCGGGACCGCCGACAAATACGTTACCCGCGCGCCGCAATAAACGGCGATCCGATCGGCTAGGGGCCCGGCGGCGCCTAGCGAACGGTAACGTTCGGCGGCGCGGCGACCGTCTGCCGCTCGAGTAGGTTCATCGCCGTGTGCAGCTGCGTATCGTCCTTGGCATCGTCTTTCATCGGCACGACGACATCCGGAACGATGCCGCCGTCGACGGAATGACCCGAAGGCGTCAGATAGACGGCGGTCGTCAGCTTGACCGCATCGTTGCCGGTCAGCGGAATGATCGTCTGAACCGTTCCCTTGCCGAAGCTGCGCGTCCCCACCAGCGTGGCGCGATGCCGGTCCCGGAGCGCGCCCGCGACGATCTCGGCCGCCGAGGCGGACCCCTTGTTGATCAGCACGACAATGGGCAGCCCACCGCTGACATCGCCGTTGAGCGCATCGTAGTGATGCTCGTAGTAGCGTTCGCGCGTCGATACGATCCGGCCCTTGTTCAGGAACAGGTCGGAGACCTTGATCGACTGGTCGAGCAGTCCGCCCGGATTGTTGCGAAGGTCGATGATCAGGCCGCGCTCGCGCGATCCGAGCTTATGCCGCAGCCCGACGACCGCATCGCCGACTTCCTCGCCGACCCGTTCGGAGAAGCTGGAAATCCGGATGTATCCGATGTCGCCGTCGGCATGCCATTTGACCGCCGCGATACTGATGACCGCGCGTTCGAGCGTCACGTCGAAAGGCTTCTTCTCGGCGCGCTTGATGGTCAGGATAACCTTGGTCCCCGGGTCGCCGCGAAGCTCCAGGACCGCATCGCGAAGCTGAACGCCTTCGAGCGACCGGCCGTTGGCGCGCAGAATCTTGTCGCCCGTCTTGAGACCCGCCCGCGCCGCCGGCGTTCCGTCGATCGGCGAAACGACCTCGATATAGTTGCCTTCCTTGCGCACCTCGATCCCGAGCCCGCCGAAGCGGCCGCGCGTCTGCTCGCGGAGTGAGCGCCAATGCTCTTCGTCGAGATAGGTGCTGTAGGGATCGAGCGACCCCAGCATGCCGTAGACGGCGGCTTCGATCAGCTGCTTGTCCTTGACCTTGCGCGGATCAGGATACCGCTTTTTCATCTCCTTGCTGGCCGCCTTGATCAGGCTGTCCTCATCGACCGCCCGGACGTAATGCAGCTTCACCTGCTCATAGACCTGGGCGAAGAGATTGCCGCCATTGACATAATCACGGGCGTCCTCGCGGTCTCTCGGCGGTGGGGCGCCCTTCCGAAGGTCCTTGATCTCGGTGGAAATGCGCTGGGCGGCGCTTTTAGCCTCCGGCCCGGGCTCGGACGACCAGGATGCGCATCCGGCCACGAAGGCGAGGCAAAGGCATACCGCCAGAAAACGGGGTCTGGGCAATTCTGTTCAGTCCATCCGATTGCGGCGACCAAGAATATGGGGCGAAGCTGCCAGAACAGCAACCGCAATTAATGCCCCATCGGCACGGCGGGAGCGGTCAATTTTTCGGGATTTGCCCCGAAGCGGCGCACCCCGGCGTCGCCCAGCGGCCGGATTCCGGCCGCAACTCGCCCGGGCCGGGAGCGCCGTCTTCGGAGAATATCCGCCTGACCGGCTATTTCTTCGCGGCGTTGCACACAATCTCGACCAGCGTGTCGGGCGTGCCCAGCACGGTGCCGACCGTGGCGCGGGCCGGGGGATTGCTCGGATCGATCCAGGCGATCCACGCCTCGTTCATCTCTTCCTTCTTGGACATGTCCGAAAGATAGACGGTCGCCGTCAGCAGGCGCGACTTGTCGGTGCCGGCCTTCTGCAAGGCGGCGTCGATCTTGCGCAGGATCTCGTTGGTCTGCTCCTTCATCGAGCCGGCGCGGTTGTCCGCCGTCAGCCCCGCGACATAGACCACCCCGTTGTATTCGACCGTACGGCTCAGCCATTTCCCCGGGTCGTTGCGCGTAATCGTCATCGGTCCTCTCTCCATCATTGTTGGCGGCGCGTCGGCACGCCGGCATCTGCTCGCGACATTCACGCTTGCGGCGGCGTGCCGCGCAAGCCGTTATTTCGTGAAAGCGAGAATATCCTCGTGAAGCTGCTTCGGAATGCGGATGCCTTCCGTGGGCGTGCGCTGGCGCGCCGCATAGCGGCGGTCGGACGGCAGGCGCGTTCCCTCCTGACCGAGCAGGCGGCCGAACAGCCGCTCGGAATGATCGAGCGACGCCGCGCCGTCGCCGCCCGGCACGAAGCGCGCCGGGTCCATCGCGAGCAGCAGCTCGCCGCCCTTGGCCGGGCCGCCGTCGCCGGTATCCTCGGCCGCTGCCTCGAAGCCGAAATGGCTGCCAGGCAGGCCGGACGCCATCAGCTCGACCATCAGCGCGATCGCCGAGCCCTTGTAGCCGCCGAACGGCAGCTGCGCGCCGGCCAGCGCCGCGGCGGGATCGGTGGTCGGCCGGCCCTCGCGGTCGATCGCCCAGCCCTGCGGGATCGGCTTGCCGTCGCGCTTGTGGATCATGATCTCGCCCCGCGCCGACGCGCTCGACGCCTGGTCGAATACGAGCGGCGGGCGGCCCTTGCGCGGCCAGCCGAAGGCCATCGGGTTAGTGCCGAACAGCGGCTCGGTGCCGCCGGCCGGCGCGACGTAGCTGCGCGAGTTGACGAAGGCGAAGGCGACCAGCCCCTGCTCCGCCAGCGCTTCGACCTCATACCAGAGCGCGGCGAAATGATAGGAGTTGACCAGCGGCATCGCCGCGATGCCCTGGCTGCGCGCCTTCTCGGCCAGCGGCGCGCGACCGACCTTGAGCGCGAGCGGCGCGAAGCCGCCCTTGGCGTCGACCTGGATCACCGACGGCGCCAGCTCGGTTACCTCGGGCACCGATTTGCCGTTGATCCGACCGTTGCGCAAGCCAATGCCGTAGCCGGGCAGCCGGAACAGGCCGTGCGACTTGCAGGCGTCGCGCTCGGCCGCCGTGATCACGTCGGCGACGGCGTCGGCGTTGTCCTGCGACGCGCCCAGCGCCATCAGCGTGCGGGTGGCGAGGTCGCGGACTTCGTCGAGGGTCAGCGTCACATCCATCCTGTCATGTCCTCCTGGCGGTTTGCAGCACGCGCCAGACCTTTTCCGGCGTCGCCGGCATGTCGAGGCCGGTCGTGTCGCAGTCCCGGAGCGCGTCCATCACGGCGTTCATGACCGCCGGCATCGACGCGGTCGGGCCCGACTCGCCGCAGCCCTTGATCCCGAGCGGGTTGGTCGTGCACATCGTCTCGGTGCGGCCCCAGTCGAAGCGCGGCACATGCGTAGCGCGCGGCAGGCAATAGTCCATGAAGGAGCCGGTGACGAGCTGCCCCGAGTCCGGGTCGTAGCGGCAGTCCTCGTACAGCGCCTGGCCAATACCCTGGACGATGCCGCCATGCAGCTGCCCTTCCAGCAGCATCGGGTTGATCACCGTGCCGAAGTCGCTGACCAGCGCGTAGCGCGCGACCGAGACGACACCCGTCTCTTCATCGATCTCGACTTCCGCGACATGGCAGCCGCAGGGATAGCTGTAGGCCTTGGCCCAGAAGTGATAGCTGGCGTCGAAGCCGAGCTCGAGCTCCGGCGGCATCTTCGAATCGTCGAAGGCGGCGCGCGCGACCTGCTGGATCGTCACGTCGCGGTCGGTGCCGGCAACGCGGAAGCGGCCCCGGTCGAATTCCACATCCTCGGCGCTCGCCTCCAGCAGATGGGCCGCAATGCGCCGCCCCTTCTCCACCAGCTTGAGCGACGCGTGATAGATCGCCGTGCCGGCCACTGTCGCCGTACGCGACCCGCCGGTGCCGGAGCCGTAGCCGACCCGGTCGGTATCGCCTTGTACCACATGGATTGTGTCGGCCGGGATGCCGAGCCGGCTTGCCGCCACCTGGGCGAAGGTCGTGGCGTGACCCTGGCCGTTGGTCTGCCCGGTCATGGTCAGGGTCAGGTGCCCGCCCGGGTCGAACTGCAGGCCGACGCGCCCGTCCTTGAAGCCGTCCGGCTCGGTGTAGACGGAGAAGCCGAAGCCGCGCCGCTTGCCCGCCCGCCGCGCCGCCTCGGCCCGCGCCGCGAAGCCTTCCCGGTCGGCGAGGCGCAGCGCTTCGGCCATGTTCTGCGCGAAATCGCCGCTGTCATAAACGAGGCCGGTCGGCGTGCGATACGGCATGTCCGCCGGCCGCACCAGGTTGCGGGCGCGCAGCTCCTGCGGATCGAGGCCGAGGTCGCGCGCCGCCTGATCCACCAGCCGCTCGACCATATAGCAAAACTCCGGCTTGCCGGCGCCGCGGTAGGCGGCGATCGAGGTCGTGTTGGTGAAGACGCACTGCGTCTCGGCATAGGCGATCGGAATGCGGTAGACGTTGGTGAGCATCCGCGTGCCGCCGCCGGTCGGAATGACCGGCCCCGAGGCGGTGAGATAGGCGCCCATGTTCGAGACGGTACGGCAGCGGATCGCGAGGAAGCGGCCGTCGCCGTCGAGCGCCAGCTCGGCCTGCATGACGTGGTCGCGGCCATGCCGGTCGGTGGGAAAGCTGTCGTCGCGGTCGGCGAACCATTTGACCGGCCGGCCCAGGCGCTTCGCCGCCCAGCACACGGCGACCTGCTCGGGATAGATGTAGTTCTTGATGCCGAAGCCGCCGCCAACTTCCGGCGTGACGACGCGGATATTGGCGGCGGGCACCTTCAGCCCCTTCTCCGCCAGCTCCATCTGGATGACGGTGCCGCCGCCGGTCGGCGTGTAGAGTGTGTATCGGCCCTGCACCGCGTCGTAGTCGGCGGTCGCGCCGCGCGGCTCCATCGCGGCGACGATGACCCGGTTATTGACCAGATCGAGCCGCGCCACATGCGCCGCCGCGGCGAAGGCGGCGTCGGCGGCTGCCTTGTTCCCCGTCTCCCAGTCGAGCGCCAGGTTGGACGGCAGATCGTCCCAGACCCGCGGCGCCGCCGGTCGCAGCGCGTCGACCGCCGCCGTGACGCTCGGCAGCCCCTCGTAATCGACCGCGACGACGGCCGCGCCTTCGCGCGCCGCGAGCGGCGTCTCCGCCAGCACCATCGCCACCGTGTCGCCGACATGGCGCGCTTTGTCCGCGCTGATCGCGAGCTGCGCCGGGTTGCGGATCGCCTCGCCGTTGCGCCCCTTGGGCGCCGCCGGCGCCTGGAGCAGGCCGACGCCATCGGCCGCCAGGTCGCGGCCCGTCAGCACCGCGACGACGCCGGGAACGGCCATGGCCTCGGCGCCGTCGATCGCCCGGATACGCGCATGCGCATGCGGCGATCGGACGAAATAGGCGTGCAGCTGGCCCGGCAGGTCGATATCGTCGATGAAATGCGCCCGCCCGGTCAGCAGGGCCAGATCCTCGCGCCGTGGCAGCGACGCGCCGATCCCCTCGGCGCCTGATCCTGCCGGCTGGCCTTCTCCCACCGCTTCGCCTTTCATTTTGTGCTGCATCCGTTTTTTGGCTATCAATCGGCCCAGACCTTACCATAGACGCAGAATTGCGCATCCGGTGCAGAGGGGATCCCGGCACCGTTGTCCCTATACACGAGGAGAATTCCCAATGAACGGCGGTGAAGTCGTTGTTGAAACCCTGCTGTCGCGCGATGTCGATACGGTGTTCTTCGTGCCCGGCGGCACCAACGTCACCATCCTGGAGTCGCTGAGCCGCAACCAGAACAAGATCCGTTCGATCCCGACGCGGCTCGAATCCTCGGCCACCTTCGCGGCGGACGCCTACAGCGCGATCCGCAAGAAGCCGGCGGTGATCCTCTGCAGCCGCTCACCGGGCGCGACCAACGCGGCGATCGGGGTCCACACGGCGCAGCAGGCGTCGCGGCCGCTCGTTCTCATCATCAGCAACATCCCGCGCAAGCAAAAGGGCCGCGAGGCGTTCCAGGAGATCAACTACCACCTGATGTACGGCCCGATCGCCAAGGCGGTCTACGACGTCAACGGCTTCGATGAAGTGGCCGAGGTCGTGGCCCGGGCGCTGGACCTCTCGGTCGCCGGCCGTCCCGGCGCGGTCGTCGTCGCCATCTCCAAGGACATCCTGGACGAGGAAGGCGAGCCGGTGATCCCGAAGAAGCCGGCGCCGGTCCGCATGGGTCCGGACGCCGACGCGGTGCAGGAAGCCGCCCGCCTGATCGAGAGCGCCAAGCGGCCGATTATCCTCGCCGGCGAGATGATCGGCTTCGAGAACGCCAACACGGCGCTGGAAAAGTTCGCCGAGGCGACCGGCGCCGGCGTCATGACCGCCTACCGCCAGCAGGACTCGTTCCGGGCGGATCACCCGGCGAACTTCGGCCATCTGGCGATCAACCGGCTGCCCTTCCAGGAAGCCGCGCTGAAGGAATGCGACCTGCTCATCAGCATGGGCAGCCGTCTCG
The DNA here is from genome assembly GCA_964585785.1 of uncultured Rhodospirillaceae bacterium. GTDB lineage: Bacteria > Pseudomonadota > Alphaproteobacteria > UBA8366 > UBA8366 > WHUA01. The sequence continues at coordinate 923 of CAZPFL010000011.1, read as the reverse complement.
ACAGCATCACCACCGCCGACTACACGATGGTGAAGCCGCACCACAAGCTGATCATGGTCTATCCGGAAGCCTCGATTTTCGCCCATTGGCCGGCCGAGGTCGCGATCGGCTCGCACACAGTCCCGGCGATGAAGGCAATCGCCGCGGCGCTCAAGGCGAAGCCCTCCGCCGATCGGCTTGCCTGGCGCGACGCGGTACACAAGGCGGAAGTCGAGTTCGCCAAGCCGGGCGAGATCAAGATCCATGGCGACGTCGACATGGCGCGCTGCATCGAGCAGTTTAACGAAATCGTGCCCAAGGAATCGATCATGGTGTCGGACGCCGGCACCTTCGGCCGCTGGATCACGCGCTACTACCGCTTCAACAAGCCGAATACCGAAACCTCGCCGGTCAGCGGCGCGATGGGCTACGGCGTGCCCGGCGGCATCGGCGCGCAGGTCGCCAACCCGGACGCGCCCGTCTTCGTCTGGGTCGGCGACGGCGGCTTCCTGATGACCGGCCATGAATGCGCCGCGATCATGCAGGAGAAGCTGCCCGTCAAGCTGATCGTCTGCGACAACAGCTGCTGGGGCTCGATCCTGACGCACCAGAACAAGCGTTTCCCGAACTGGGATTTCGGCACCCGCCTGGAGAGCCCCGACTTCGCCAAGCTCGGCGAAGGCTACGGCATGCCGGCGTGGAAGGTTCGCAAGACATCCGAGTTCGCCGGCGCGCTGAAAGAGCTGCTGGCGACCGACGGCCCGGGAATGCTGCACGTTCTGCTCGACATCCGCGACGTATCGCCGTTTACCGGCAGCGCGCGGTAAGTCGGCCATCGGACTGGCTCTCTTCCCTCCCCTCTTGTGGGGGAGGGCTAGGGTGGGGGGACTCAAGAAAGAAGTTTACCCCCCACCTAAATCCTCCCCCGCAAGGGGGGGGGGGGA
>CAZPFL010000010.1:0-44709 GCA_964585785.1 uncultured Rhodospirillaceae bacterium | reverse complement strand
GTACGCTTCTTCGTCGCGGTCTTACGCTTTGCAGTTTTCACAGGCATGTTACATCCCTTCGTTTAGGCGGCAATAACCTGACCGATGACTGTAAGAAGAAAGCACTCATTTGATTCCCTTCACCTTCAGTCATACTTGGCCAATAACCGCGGTTACAAACCGTGCAATAGGAGAATTTCGTTACCAAATAGTTACCGCGCAAACTTATTCTACAATTATAATTTTAAAGTCAACTCGTTTTTTATTGGGCGATTACAGGTGAGCGCGGCAGTGTTGTAAGTGAATCACCATCGCGACACCGACAGCACTACACTTATATAAAGGGCGCTGTGACGCCGCGCGCAAATCGTTACTGTTGCGTACGCAATCGCCCGAATGCGGCAGATTCCTTGGCTTTCAGCGTTTTCACGACAAATCGGTGACACTGTCACGCGCCGCATTCCGCGTGCGTCGACACGCGCTTCTTTAACGCTCACGCATCCCGAAAAGATGCATCGCGCGTGCGCGGCGCGGCATCGCCGCCGCCAAAAAAAATTTCCGCGTTAACGAAAAAAATTTTCGCCGCACGCCGAAATCGCGCGTCGGCGACGCCACGGCGAAGCGCCGCCGCGGCGTGATTTCATCCGTGCGCAGCGCGATGTTGCGGCGCAACGAACACAGATGCGCACGACGTCGTGCGCGTCTATCGGCGCCGCGATGTGATCGTTGTCAATGCCGCTCGCTCGGTCCCAGCGACGACACGCCGAGCTCATTTACGGTCGCCCGGATCGCCGCGAGCGCGCCCTCGATTTCGCGGACACCGAGCCGGCCGATGCAGCCGATGCGGAAGCTTGGCGCCACCGTCAACTTGCCGGGATAGAGCAGGAACCCCTTCTCGCCGACGCGGCGGTAAAATTTCTCGAACTCGAATTTCGGGTCGGACGGCATGTGAAAGGTTACGATGATGGGCGCCTGTAGGTTGTCGGACAGCAGCGGCCGGAAGCCGATCTCGCGCATGCCGGCGATCAGCGCCCGGCAGTTCGCGGCGTAGCGCCCGCCGCGCCCTTCCACGCCGCCTTCCGCTTCATGCTCCGCGATCGCCTGGTCGAGCGCGGCGAGCACATGGGTCGGCGGTGTGAAGCGCCATTGGCCGTTCCCTTCCAGGCCCCGCCACTGCTCGTAGAGATCGAGGCTGAGCGAATGGCAGTTGCCCTTGCAGCGCTCGATGACCGCCTCGCGGACGATCGCGAAGCCGATACCCGGCACGCCTTCCAGGCACTTGTTGCTGGAGGCGACGACGGCGTCGAAGGGCACGCTGCCGTTTTCGAGCGGCAAGGCGCCCAGCGCGCTCATGGCGTCGATGATCAGCGACCGGCCATGCCGCTTCACGCAGGCCGCGACCTCCGCCATCGGATTGAGGATACCCGAGGTGGTCTCGCAATGGATCGCGGCGACATGGCTGATGCCTTCGTCCTCCGCCAGCGCGCGATCGAGCGCCGCGACGTCGCTCGGCGTGTCCTCCGCCGTCTCCAGCGCGATGCAGTCACGGCCGAGATACCGGCAGATCGCGACCATGCGCTGGCCATAGGCGCCGTTGACCAGCACCAGCAGCTTGCCGTCGCGCGGCAGCAGGGTCGCAATCGTCGCCTCGACGGCGAAGGTGCCGCTACCCTGGATCGGAATGCAGACATGCGTCTCGCGCGCGCCCACCATATCGACCAGCTTCGCGCGCACCCGCGCCGTCATGTCGATGAAGGCCTGGTCGCGCGATCCCCAGTCGTGCAGCATCGCCTGCTTGACCGACAATGACGTGGTCAGCGGGCCGGGCGTCAGCAGCCAGGGATCGCCGGATTCGGAAAGCATGGAGGGGACCTCCCACAGTTGGCACGGATCGGATCGCGCCATGTGACGCGGGCATGCGGCGCGAGTCAATCGCTCGCGGAGACGGACCGCCTGCGCCGTGCCGTCCGCGGCGAACGCGACGTTTCAATCGCCGGCGATGTATTGGGCGTGCTTGCTGCGGTCGAGCGGGAGATGCTGGTCGCCGATGATGTCCTTCAGCACAACGTCCCGGACCTCTTCCGGATCGAGGCCGTATGCCGCGATCATCGCCGCCGTGTCGGCGAGGATGGCGTCGACGTCCTGCATCAGCTTCAGCCGCTTGAAGACATCGTCGCGATGCAGCCCCATGCTTTCGCCGATCAGCTCCATGAAGTTGATGATCTCGAACGACCACTGGCTTTCATGGCCGACCATCTCGCGGTGGTCGGTGTGGTAAATGCCGGCCAGCGTGGTGACGCCGGCGTTTTCAGCCCGCTTGAGCTCCGTCGCCAGCATCTTGCGGCGATGGTCAGGGACGGCGCGCAAGGCGGTGACCGCGTATCCCACCTGCGGCAAATGGAGATCGACGAGCTCGAGCCCCGGGACGGCCGACAGGAGGCGCTTCACCGCTTCGGTCACGCCGAGCGCGCCGGCATGCTCGTGCAGCGCCACGCGCTTCCGGACGGGCCGCGTCATCAGCGGGCGAAGGTCGTCGAGGCGCCGTTCCAGGTAGACCGCGAACATCGTCATGTCGAAGACCGGGCCGTCCTCGCGGGCGAAGTTCGGCAGCGACATCTCGCTGAACTGAATCTGGCAAGTCGGGCACCAGGACAGTACCTCCGAGGTCTTGGTCTGGGCAAAACGCTCGATCGTCTTGTAGGCCTGACGTCCTGAGTTCGCGTCGTCGCCCGGCCGCCATTGCAACACGCCGCAGCAGTTGGAGGGACCGCCATAGACCTCGTAGCTGACGCCGAGCCGGTCCAGCACGTCGAGACACAAGAGGCCGATATGTGGCGTCTTCAGCATGTTGCAGCCGGTGTAGAAGATCAGGTCCGGCGCCTCCGCGCGCTCGGGGTGCGAGGACGGGTTGAGCCGCGCCATCAGCTCGGGCGGCAGCTGCAAGCGCGACAGCACCCGCACGCCGCGGCTCATCGCCTGGAAGTCCTTCTTGCCGGCGTCCCGGCGCTTGTCGTCGGGCTCGCCCTTCTTGAGCGCGCGCCGCGCCAGCGACAGCATGAAGCGCGGGTTCACACCGTAATCGCAGGCGGCGATGCAATGGCCGCTGCCGCTGCAGACCTCCGCCCAGCGCGCCGAGGCTTCCGGCCCCGCGCCGCTCTGGAGGATATCGAGCACGCCCGAAACGATCTTTTCCGGCTCCGACGCGTCGATCCCCGTCAGGCCCGGCATCGGGCACACCGCCACGCACTTGCCGCAGCGCGTGCAGGCGTCCACGATCTCCGCCGCCCGGCTGTCGAGCGAGACGAGAAAGTCTTTTTGCTGGATGGTCATCGGGTTACCTCCGGTGCCCTCGGCAGGCTGCTGCGCTACCGCGGACTATAGCACCGGACGGCCCTCCCCAGAAGGCAACCGGACGCCGCCGCGCCGGCCTCAGGCCCGGCGGCTGCGCCACCATTTCCAGGCCTCGGTCAGGGCAAAGAGCGGCGCCGCCACGGCGATAATCACGGCCCAGTCGCGCCAGCCCAGCGCCGTCGTGTGCAAGGCGTCCTGCAGGAACGGCACGTACACCGCGCAGGCCTGCATCGCCAGGGTCCCGGACACGGCCAGCAGCAGCCAGGGATTGGAGAACCAGCCGATGTCGCGGATCGGCCCGCCAAGGACGCGGAAATTGAATACGTTGGCCTTCTCCATCACGATGATGCCGGTGAATGCGACGGTCTGGGCGAGCACGGCATCGCCGGTCGCGCCATAGAAATGGAACAGGCCAAGCGTCGCCAGGCCGATATACGCGCCCATCGTCAGCACCATCGCCACGCCCGGGCGGTCGACCAGCGCCTCGTCGCGCGGCCGTGGCCGCCGCCGCATGAGCGACCGGTCGCCCGGCTCGACGCCCAGCGCCAGCGCCGACAGCCCGTCGGTCACCAGGTTCATCCACAGGATCTGCACCGGCAGGAGGATCAACGGCCCGCCGAGCACGATGTTGAGGAAGATCGCCAGCACTTCACCAGTGTTCGACGACAGCAGATAGCGGATGAATTTCTTGATGTTCTCGTACTGCCGACGCCCTTCCTCGACGGCGCCGATGATCGAGGCGAAATTGTCGTCCGTCAGGATCATGTCGGCGGCGCCCTTGGCGACGTCCGTTCCCCGCCGGCCCATGGCGATGCCGATATCCGACTTGCGCAGCGCCGGCGCGTCGTTCACCCCGTCGCCGGTCATGCCGACGACATGTCCCATCGCCTGCAGCAAGCCGACGATGCGGAGCTTCTGCTCGGGCGTCGTGCGCGCGAACACGACGCCGTCGCCGAGCATGGCCTGGATATCCGCGTCGGATGCCCTCGCGAGCTCGGTGCCCGTCACCGCCCGCGCCGCCCGCAGTCCCACCTGCGCCGCGATCGCGAAGGCGGTCGGCGCCGCGTCGCCGGTGATCATGATGACGTGGATTCCCGCCTCCTGCGCGATCCGCATCGCGGCGGGGACTTCCGGCCGGGGCGGATCGATGATGCCGACGATGCCGAGCAAGGTCAGGTCCCGCTCGATGCCATCGTCGTCGAGCGCGGCGGAGGGCGCGACACGGCGGCACGCCAGGGCCAGCGTGCGAAGACCGCCCTCGGCCATCGACTGGTAGGCCGCTTCCGCCGCCTGACGGTCAGACTCCGTCATCGGCCGGTCCTCGCCGTCGATGCGCAGGAAGCGGGCGCGCTCCAGGATCACCTCGGGCGCGCCTTTGACATGGGCGACCAGCGCGTCCCCGTCCCGCACGATGATCGTCATGCGCTTGCGTTCCGAGTTGAAGGAGAACTCGGTCACGCGCCGGTCCGCGCCGTCGGCAAAGAGCGACGCCTTGTTGGCGGCGACGACGAGGGCGGCTTCCGTCGGCTCGCCGAGCGCCCGCCATTCCTCGCCCGTCTTCGCAATGGTGGCGTGGTTGCAAATCAGCCCGGTGCGCAGCAGGTCGCGAAGGCCGGGCCGCTCCAGCGGGTCGATTGCCGCGCCATCGACGGTGAATTGCCCCTCGGGCGCATATCCGACGCCGCTGACCGCGACCTCGCTTTCCGGGCGCCAGATGCGCGTGACAGTCATCTCGTTGCGCGTCAGCGTCCCGGTCTTGTCCGTGCAGATGACCGACGCCGCGCCGAGCGTCTCCGCCGCCTGCAGCCGGCGCAGCAGCGCGTGACGGCGGACCATCGCCCGAATGCCGAGCGCCAGCGTGATCGTAACGACCGCCGGCAGGCCTTCCGGCACGAGCGCGACCGCCAGCGACACCCCGGTGAGGAACATCTCGAGGAGCGGCTTGCCGGCGAGCCAGCCGACGGCGGCGATCAGCACCGAGACCGCAACGGACAAGAGGCCGAGCCTGCGCCCGAGACGGCCCAGCTTGTGCTGCAGCGGCGTCACTTCACGCTCGACGCTCTGCGTCAGGCGGGCGATCCGACCGAACTCGGTCGCCATGCCGGTGGCGACAACCACGCCCGCGCCGCGCCCGTTACTGATCTCGGTCCCCATCCAGGCGATGCACGCGCGCTCCGCCACCGGCGTCTCCGCGGCGAGCGCCGCCGGGTCCTTGGCGACCGACAGCGATTCACCGGTCAGCGCCGCTTCATCGACCTTGAGATTGAGCGTATCGACCAGCCGGAGGTCGGCCGGCACGCGGTCGCCGATCTTGAGCACGACGACGTCGCCCGGCACGAGAGATACGGTTTCGATCTCCCTCTCCCGGCCGTCGCGCCGCACCGTACAGCGCGGCGACAGCATCTCGCGCAGTGCCGCCAGGGCGCGCTCGGCCTGCCATTCCTGGGCGAAGCCGAGGCCGCCGTTCAGCAGAACGATGGCGAGGATCGTCACCGCATCGGCGGCATCGCCGACGGCGAACGAAATCGCCGCGGCAGCGATGAGAATGAGGATCAGGATGTCGGTAAACTGGCGCAGCAGGACGGTGTACCAGGCGGTGCGGCCCACTGTCTCCAGCGCGTTCGGTCCGTATCGCGCAAGACGCCGGTCTGCGTCCGTCTCGGAAAGCCCGGTCTCCGCGTCCGTTTTCCATCGGCGCACGGCCTCGGCGACCGGCAACGCGTGCCACGGCGCCGCTTCGTCGCGGCCGCTCTCGATCGTTACGGAATCTTCGCGGACTTCGGCTTCACGGCTCGACCGGGTCGGGTCAGCCGCCATGATCCCTTCGTCCGGCGGCGGTCTTGGTCACGAGGCTCTATTCCTGGAAGACGTACACGCCCGGCGCATCGCATACGACGTCGTACCCCTTGACCGGGGCGCCCATCGCAGGCGGCGGAATGGTACCGCTGGATCGCTGGACAAGCCAGCCCTCCCATTCGGGCCACCATGAACCGTCCTTCGAGGGCACCGTCCGTATCCAGGTGTCGGGATCGATGAATCCCGCCGTTACCGACCGCGTCGCCACCTGGTAGCTGTTGCGCGGACGGCCGGGCTCGCTGACGATGCCCGTGTTATGGCCGCCGTTGGTCAGCAGGAAAGTCACCTCGGTATCCGCGATCAGATGCATCTTGAAGACCGACCGCCAGGGCGCGACATGGTCGCGCACGGTCGCGACACAGAAGATCGGAGCCCGGATGTCGTTGACCGCCACCGGGCGGCCGTCGACCAGGTAGCGCCCTTCCATGAAATCGTTGTCGAGGAACAGCCGGCGCAGGTATTCGGAGTGCATGCGGTAGGGCATGCGGGTCAGATCGGCGTTCCACGCCATCAGGTCGCTCATCGGGCGCCGCTCGCCCATGAGATACTCGTGCTGCAAACGCGACCAGATCAGGTCGTTCGAACGCAAGAGCTGGAACGCGCCCGCCATCTGCTTGGTGTCGAGGAAGCCCTGCTCCCACATCATGTCCTCGAGGAAGCTGAGCTCGCTCTCGTCGATGAAGAGCGTCAGCTCGCCGGCCTCGGTGAAGTCCACCTCCGATGCCAGGAGAGTGAGCGACGCCAGGCGGTCGTCGCCGTCCCGCGCCATCGCGGCCGCCGCGATCGACAAGAGCGTGCCGCCGAGGCAATAGCCGACGCCATGGATACGACGCCTGTCGCAGATCGCCGAGATGGCATCCAGCGCATCGGCGACGCCGAGCCGCATGTAGTCTTCCATGCCCAGGTCGCGATCCGTCGGCTCCGGGTTTTTCCAGGAGATGGCAAAGACCGTATGCCCCTTTTCCACGAGGTAGCGGACGAGGGAGTTCTGCGGCGACAGATCGAGGATGTAGTACTTCATGATCCACGCGGGCACGATCAGCACGGGCTCCGCCTGCACCGTCTCCGTGGTCGGCGTGTACTGGATCAGCTCGATCAGGCGGTTGCGGTAAATCACCTTGCCCGGCGTGACGGCAATATTTTCGCCCACCTGATACGCCTCGGCGCCGACGGGCTTCTTGCCGCTCATCGACCGTTCCCAATCCTCGAGAAGATTGCTCCAGCCCTGCACCAGGTTCTGGCCGCCGGTGTTGAGCGTCTTCTCGAGCACCTTCGGATTGGTCGGGATGAAATTCGACGGCGCGACGATGTCGAGCAGCTGCCGAGTGGCGAATTCCACCACCCGCTCATGCTGCCGCGATACGCCGCGGACCCCGGTCGTCGCGTTGTGCCACCATTGCTGAGTCAGCAGAAAACCTTGGTAGATCGCGTTGTAGGGCCATTGCTGCCACTCCGGCGCGCTGAAGCGCCGGTCCTGCGGCAGCGGCTCGATGCAGCAGGGCCCGGACTCGGGATCCGCGACCGCGCGGGTGAGAAAATTCCCGTACCGCACGCTCTTGCGCACCGCCTTGTCGACCAGTTGTAAGCGCTTCCCGGGGGACGAAGACAGATGAATCGCCCAATCGAGATATGCCGAGCCGAGCGCGCTGGGCGAGAGGCCGGCCGTAAACCGGGCCACGCCCGCGCGCAGCGAGCGGTCCATGATCTCCGACATGGCGGTCGAAGAGAAGGAGTCCCGCTCCCAGGGGAGCTCGACGAAATCTCCCGCGCGCCGGCCATTGCGTGACGGCGCTTTACGGCCTTGGGCAGATGCGGCCTGTGCCGCGGGCTGGGCGGGCGCGGCCGCCTTGACCGCTTTCCCGGCCGCGGCCTTGGCCGGGCTCTTGCCGCCGTTTGAGGCAGCGCTGCGCTTGCGGGAGGATGTTACAGGATGTCGGTCAGTCATGGTTCAAATACTCTTGCGAACGAAGCCGCCTCATAGTGAGCCAGATCAGCGACGGGCCGCGCGGCCCCTGCCCCGAAGGCAAGAACCGGCGCGTATCCTCCCATTTTTATATGGCAACCTTTACAACATCGTTTAACGCGTCAGGCGCAGAGTCGTTGCGGCCCTTCCCCTTCCGCCGTCTCTTCCAGGACGTTCGGAACAAGGATCTCGATGCGATGCGGATCGGGGGTCGCGATGATTCCTTCGGCCTTGAGCGTGCTGAGCACGCGGCAGACGGTCTCATGCGTCAGTCCGAGAAAATCGGCGATGTCGACGCGCGTCATCGGAAGCGTGATCGACCGTCCGTCGCCGCCCTCGCGCTGAGCCTGTTCGATCATGGCCTGCAGGAAGGAGGCAACGCGCTCCGACGCCGACTTGCGCCCGAGAAGCAAAAGCTGATTCTGCGCGAGCGAGAGCTCCTGGCTGATCGCCGCGAGGACTTTTTGCAGCACGTTCCGGTCGCTTTCCATCCGCAAATCGAGATCGGTGCGCCGTATCCGCACGACCGCCAAATCCGTCAGCGCGTCTGCCGTATAGGGATACCGATGATCCGCCGTCAGGCCGATCATATCGCCGGCGTGACAGAAGCGGGCCACCTGACGCCGCCCGTCGGGCAGCAGCTTGTAGAGACAGACGACTCCGCGCACGACTTGGTAGACGTGATCCACCGGATCGCCTTCCCAGAATAGCGTGTCTTTCGACACGCGCCGCATGACTGTGCCGATCGCAGCGAAGGAGTCCATGTTTGCCGGCTGCGATTGACCAAAGGTCTGGCCCCAATCCGGAACACGATTCATCGCCGGCTGGAAGTCGGGACCTGCTTGCCTCATTGCGCCTCTCCTTGATTCGCGTCGATTAACGCCCGTTGCGTTAACCGTGCCGAAGTGTCGCGAAATCCGACACTTCCGGAAATTCGGTCGAATACGTACGTAGAACCCCGTATCGACCGGCCGCGACGACGCACGGGCGCCATGCCGCGCCTTACGGCGCCTTCCAAGTCCCGAAAATTTTTCCGAATTTTGAGGGGGGCCAATCAGCCGGCGGCCTGCCGGATCGTCGCCATCACCACGTCCGGGTTCGCAGGCTTCAGGAAAACGGCGGCCGCGCCAAGGTCGAGCGCCTTCGACCGGGCGCCGAGGTCGGCCTTGCCCGTAATGACGATGACCGGCAGGTGATGCATGCGGTGTCCGAGGATTTCCAAGAGCTCGAGCCCGCTCTTGCCCGGCAGTTCTAAATCGAGCAACAGGCAGGCGCCGCCGCCAGGGTGGAAATGGGCAAGAAAATCCTCCGCCGACCCGTAGGGAACGGCGGTGTAGCCCTCGGATTCGAGCAGCGCGGTCAGTGAATCGCGCACCGGCTCGTCATCCTCGACGATATATATGGTCGTTTCCCCATTCATGGCCGCCAAAGACCCGTCTTAAGCCCAATTTCGCATTTTTTAACCGCCGCATGGTTGCTCGCGGCGGAATCGCTCTTTTAGGGCTAAAGACATACGCTTTTCGGACATAGCCCGAAATACGGTTTACTCCGTACCTCTCCAGGCAAGGGAATTGAGGCGGTCAGTTGAGCTCTGGCTCGATCCCGGCGGCAAGCGCCAGGCGGACGAGATGGGGCAGGCTGCGGGCCGCCATCTTTTCCATGATGCGGGCGCGGTGGATCTCGACGGTACGCGGGCTGCAGTTGAGCGCCTGGGCGATGACCTTGTTCGGCCGGCCGACCACGAGTTGTTCCAGCACCTCGCGCTCGCGCGGCGTGAGCTTTTCGATGTTGCTTAACGCCTGGGCGCCGAGGTCCTGCTGACGGTGTGTTTCGCGCGCAATTTGCAGAGCGGCCTCGATGGCTTCGAGCAGCGCCTCTTCGCGCAGCGGCTTCTCGACGAAATCGACTGCGCCCGCCTTCATCGCCCGCACCGCCATCGAGACGTCGCCATGGCCCGTAATCATGATCACCGGCAGGTCGGGGCGTATCGCGTGCAGGCGCGCCTGCACCTCCATCCCGTCCATGCGCGGCATGCGGATATCGAGCAACACGCAACCCGAACATTCTTCATTGCATGCATCGATGAAGTCGACGCCCGACGGAAAGCACACCACGTCGAAGCCGTGCGCCATCAACAGCGCTTCGAGGGAATCGCGCACCGCGGTGTCGTCGTCGACGATATAGACCTTATTCTCCGGTTCGGGTGCCATTCCTGTCATCCTTCCAAGGGCAGCGTGACGGTGAAGATGACACCGCCGCCCGGGTTCGGCGTTGCTTCGATGGTCCCGCCATGCTCCTGCACGATCGACCGGCATACGGAAAGCCCGATCCCCATGCCCTCTTTCTTGCTCGTGTTGAACGGCTCGAACAGCTTCGCCGCGATCGCCGGGTCGATCCCGGGTCCGTTGTCCGAAACCGAGATCGCCACATGGGCCGGATCGGCGAGGAATGTCCGAATGTCCATCGCACGCCGTTCGCAATCCTGCAGCGCATCGATGCCGTTGCGCACGAGATTGACGATGACCTGCTGAATCTGCACGCGATCCATGACGGCGAGCGGCAGATCATCCGCCAAGTCTAAGGTCACGTCGACGCCTTCCGCCTTCGCCCCGACCAGGGCGAGGTCGCAGGCCTCGCCGACCACGCCATTGATATCCGCCGGCGCGCGAACCGCATCGCCCCGCGTCACGAATCCGCGCAGGTGACGGATGATCTCCCCGGCGCGGTGCGCCTGATCGACTGCCTTGGTCATGAGCTCCGGCACCCGGGACCCTTCGAGCGATGCCGAGGATTGCAGCAGCCGGCGGCAGGCCTGGACGTAATTGATCACCGCCGTGAGCGGCTGGTTCAACTCATGGGCAAGCGTCGCCGCCATCTCGCCCATCGCGCTCAGCCGCGAGACATGATGGAACTCGCTCTGCAATTCCCGTTGCTTCTCCAGGCTTGCCCGCAGTGCCGCTTCGGCCACCTTTTGTTGCGTGATATCGATGCGAAGCGCCACGATCTCGCCGTTCGACGTCTTCTGCTCCATGGCCAACACCCAGCTGCCGTCGGCATATTCGAATTCCGCCCGCGTGCGCTCGGGCGCATGGACCTGCGCCAGCCGCTCGTCCAGCCATCGCTTTTTCTTGGCGCCGTCCAGCCTGATCCCTTCTGTTTCGACCATCCGGCGAACCAAGTCCTCATACATCGCGCCGGGCCGCAGATCATCGCCCAGCACCGCCATGAATCGCCGCATCTCGCGGTTGATATGCGTCACCCGCCCGGCGGGATTGCAGAGAATGACGCCCAGCGGCAGCCCATCCAGCGCCTCGGCGAGGCGCCGGTCGCTCTCCGCTTGGCCTCTTTCCGCGGCGCGGCGGCGCGAAATGTCGCGAATGAACCCGGTGAATCGCTTCTTCTCGTCGAACTCGACTTCGCCGACCGCCAGCTCGATCGGGAAGACCGTGCCGTCTTTGCGCTTCGCGCTGACCTCCCGCCCGATTCCGATGATCCGCCGCTCGCCGGTGCCGAGATAGCGCGCGACATAGCCGTCATGCTCGGACGCATAGGGTTCCGGCATCAAACACGAGACGTTCCGGCCGATCACCTCGTGGGCGGCGTAGCCGAACAGCCGTTCCGCCGTCTCGTTGAAGGATTCGATGCGCCCCCTTTTGTCGATGGTGATGATCCCATCGGGCGACGCGGCGATGATCATCTGAAGCAACGACCGGTTGTTGCGGAGCGCGGTCTCGGTCGCGACTTGATCGGAGATGTCTACGCCCGTGCCAATGACATAGTCGACCGAGCCGTCGGACCGCCGCGACACCGTATTGGACCAGGAGATGCGGCGGCGCTCGCCCCCCTTCGCGACCCAGTCGTTGATCGCTGTATTCGGGCTTCGTCCCTGAACCAGCTCCTGGAATACCTCGGTCACCGCGTCCGCCTGATCCGGCGGGATGAGCAGCTCCAGGAGATTCTTGCCGACAACCTCACCGCGTGTGTAGCCGGACACCCTCTCGCACGCCTTGTTGAACGAGACGATGCGCCCGCTCGTATCGAGAACGACCACCAGCGCCCCGATAACATCGACCAATTCGTCCAGGGACAGCTGCGGGACGAGACCTTCATGCGCCATACCCTAATATTGCCGATCCGGCATTGCTGGGCAATTTCGAAGAATGTCGATGTATCCGGCAAATCGAGATTACTTGATACAAATCAGTGTGCGCCGGAATCCGCAGCTTCAGACTGTAAAAATTCGAAATCCGATTGACCTGTATTTGTACAGGGAGCGTACGGCGAGCGCATGGATCGTCTGCGGGGGCAACAGGTTCCCGAAAAATATTTGCAAATGGAGCGAATCATGAGCGCACGGAAATCTCAATTTAGCGATCAGATGGATGGCATGAAGGTCATGTCGCAGTTCAACGACGCAATCACCGGCGGAGTCGCGGAGGCGGGCCGAGCCTATTTTGCCGGCATGGCCAAGCTCAATGCGGAGGTCGTCAGCTTCGTCGGGGCACGCTTGCACCAAGACGCGGAATTCGGGCGCAAAGCGGCCAGATGCGCCGATTGGACCGAGCTCACCTCGCTGCAGCAGGAATGGGCGCAGCATGCCGCGGAGGCCTATATGTCGGAAGCGGGCAAGATGGTCGAGCTGATGACCGAAATCACGTCGAGCAGCCTGAAGCCGCTGAACAAGACAAATACACCATCGGCCGGTCCGGTTTCGAAAGCCGCCGCCTCCGCCGCGGAGTGAGAATCGGTCGGATCGTTATTACCGCGCCTTCCAGGCTCATGAGATTGCACGACGGCGGCAACTGACGGCGAGGCGCTGGGATCATGGGATTCGACATTCCCGACGCAGCGTTGCGGCTCGGCGTCGCGCTCGCTATCGGCCTGCTCATCGGCATCGAGCGGGGCTGGCACGGTCGGGAACTGGCCGAAGGGGGCCGGATCGCGGGGATTCGGACCTTCGGGCTGATCGGCCTGCTGGGCGGGCTGACGGCGACGCTGGGTCGCGAACTGGGCACGGTCGTCGTCGCGGCGGGGCTACTCGCGGTCGCGCTGGGGTTCGGTATTGCGCAATGGCGCGATCCGCGGCGCGAGACCGACATCAGCATCACCACCAACATCGCCGCGCTGACGGCTTTCGGCCTCGGCGCGCTGGCCGGGACGGGCGCGATGCAGGCCGCGGCGGCCGCCGGCGTCGTCACCGCGCTGCTGCTCGGGATCAAGCCCGAGCTGCATCACCTGCTCGAGCGGATCGACCGGGCGGAGCTGCTCGCCACATTCCGGCTGCTGCTCATATCCGTCGTCGTTCTTCCGGTTCTCCCGGATGTCGGCATGGGGCCGTGGAACGCCCTCAATCCCTACCGCCTGTGGTGGATGGTCGTCCTGGTCGCCGGCATCTCCTACGCCGGATACTTCGCGATCAAGCTGATCGGCGCGCGCCGGGGCATCATCGTCCTCGGGATATTGGGCGGACTCATCACCTCGACGGCCACCGTTCTGGGCCTTTCCCGCCAAGCGGCGCAACACGCCGGACGGCCGCAGCTTTGGGTGTCCGGGATGCTGGCCTCGACCGCGACGATGTTTCCGCGGACGTTGCTGATCGCCAGCGTGGTCGCCCCCGAGCTGTTGACGTCGCTCGCCGCGCCGCTGTTGTCGGCGGCATTCATCGCGGCCGTGACGGCAGCCGTCTTCACGCGCTTTGGCCGCGCGGGCGACGAGACGCCCGCGTCCGGCAACGCGCACAGCAATCCGCTCGATCTCAAGACGGCCATTCAGTTCGCGTTGATCCTGGCGGTGGTGATGGTGCTCGCACAAGGGCTTCGCGAGTCGGCCGGCGTGACGGGGCTCTACCTCCTGTCGGCACTGTCGGGCCTGGTCGACATCGACGCGGTGACGCTTTCCTTCGCGACCATGACCATGGATGCGGACGTCACCGTATCGGTCGCGAGCACGGCGATTATCATCGCGAGCATCGTCAATACCCTGGTCAAGCCGGCAATCGCCTTCACCGTGGCGGGGCGCACGGTCGGCACCTGGCTGCTGCTGCCGGTGCTGGGCATCGTCGCGGCTTTAGCGGTCGAAGGATATGCGCTGTACTGAAGGAAACGGTTCCAGCCCCCCTTGCACATCGCGCCGTTGTGCACACCTAGACTCCGAGAGGCTGCGTGGGCCACGGCGCCGTTGACACCGATCAATGAGTGCGCCGGGACGCCGCCCTACAGTCCAAAGGTCCTATTTCGGCTGAAGGAGGAGAAGGATGCGAGAAGCCAAGATCGCCGACTACGCCAGACGGCTCCTCGACGCGCATGGCGGCAAGGCGGAGGCCGAAGCCGCGGCGAAGGTTCGCGAATTCGAGCAAGCGAAGAACGATGCGGAAGCGCAGACCTGGCGCAAGATCCGCGCCGCGATCAGCGAGATGCGGGGAGCGCCTCTGAGCTGAGGCGGGTTACGGCACCATGACGGATACCATGCGGGCCATGGTGCTGCGGCAGACGGGCGCAAGGCTGGCGCTGGAATCGATGCCAATCCCGCGTCCCGGTGCGGGCGAGTTTCGCATCCGGGTTCATGCCTGCGCCGTTTGCCGGACCGACCTTCACGTCGTCGACGGCGACCTTCCCGACCCGAAGCTTCCGCTCGTTCCCGGGCATGAGGTCATCGGCACGGTGGATGCCGTCGGAACGGGCGCGCCATGCGAGGCGCTCGGCCAGCGGGTCGGCGTCCCGTGGCTCGGCTCGACCTGCGGCCAATGCCGGTACTGCCGAAGCGGACACGAGAATCTTTGCGATAAGGCTCAGTTCACCGGATACACCCGCGACGGCGGCTTCGCGGAGTATCTCGTCGCCGATCACCGGTATTGCTTTCCCATCCCGGATTCCTATTCCGACACGAATGCCGCGCCACTGATGTGCGCCGGGCTGATCGGCTTCCGCTCCCTCACCGCTGCGGGCGACGCGAAGCGGCTCGGCATTTACGGCTTCGGCGCGGCGGCGCACATCATCGCGCAGGTCGCCGTCAAGCAAGGCCGCGAGGTCTACGCCCTCACCAAATCCGGCGACGTCGAGACGCAGGCCTTCGCGCGCCAGCTCGGCGCCGTCTGGAGCGGCGGCAGCGACGAGACGCCGCCGGCCGTGCTCGACGCGGCGATCATCTTCGCCCCGGTCGGCCCGCTCGTGCCGGCCGCGCTTCGCGTCGTCGACAAGGGCGGCATCGTGGTCTGCGCCGGCATTCACATGAGCGACATTCCGTCCTTCCCCTACAGCATTTTGTGGCAGGAGCGGGTCGTCAAATCGGTCGCCAACCTGACCCGCGCGGATGGCGAAGCCTTTCTCCGCATCGCGCCCACGGTGCCCGTGACCACGACGGTGCAGCTCTATCCGCTCGCCGACGCGAACCAGGCGCTCGACGATCTCCGCCACGGCCGCTTCGAAGGCGCCGCGGTCCTGACGATGAACGATTAGGCGTCGAAGGCGACGGCGCGAGAGGAATTACCGGACGAGCGCAAACCGCTCAGCACTGCAGTCGCGGCCGCAGGATCGCCATCGCCTTTTCCTCCGCTTGGCGCGCATCGTCCTCATGGCCGGCTTCGCAGCATTCGCGGATGAGGCGGCGCTGGCGCATCACCTCGTCGAACTGATCGAGGCTGAGCATGGCGCCGGCGGTCGAGCTCAAGGCGGCGTCGATCCGCTTGAGGCTCGCCGCGCAAAAATCCAGCGCCGCGCGAAGTATTTCTTCATCCATCCGTCAATTACCCAAGCAACCTATTTTGGCCTCTGTTGCTCTGTCCGCCGCCGAACGATCGCGCCCACGTCGCGGCGGCGGCCTCAAACCGGCAGCGCGTGAACATGCACCGCCTGCTTCGAATGCTTCGCCAGAATCCGGGTGGCGGCCGCTTCATGCTCCTTGTCGCGCAGATTGACCCACAGCAGCAGGCCACCGCGGTCGAGCTGCTTTCGGATGTACGCCGCGTGGTCCTCGCCCAGCCATTCGGCAAGCATGGCGCCGACGACACCGCCCGCGCTGGCCGCAAGGCCGGCCGTTCCCAGGGCGGCCACGAGCGCGCCGCCCGAAGCCACCACCGCGCCGCCGGCAATGACCGCCGGGATATACATGAGCATGCCCACCAGCGCCCCCTCGCCTTCCGCGACGGACTCTTCGGAGACGAAGGCCTTGCGCGGAACGTTGGGGTCGTCCTCGACGTCCTCGACGCGGCGATAGAGATGGCCGAGCTTTTCGGCGACCGTCTCGTCACGTGCGATCAGACTGAGCTCAGCCCGGTCGAAGCCGTTGTTCAGCAATTCGTCGACGGCCGCCTCGAATTGCGCCGGATCGTCGAAAGCCGTAACCGCTTCGCGGACCTGTCGCTCCGGCATCGACCTGTTTCCCCCTTATTCTCTGACATATGGATAGCCGGCGTATCGGGAATCCACATTGATCTGGGTCACGGCGGGAAACGCGGATCTGCTGTTTTTGTTAATTGTTGGAACGACCTGATTGGGGATGGACACCATGAAGAAGCCGGTAACCTGGATTCTGATTGCCGACGGCAGCCGGGCGAAAATCTTTGAAGCCGCGGGCCAAGGTAAGATTCTGCAGAAGAGCGAGCTGTCCACGCCTCACCCGCCGAGCCGGGACCTGGTTTCCGACCGTCCGGGGCGCACCTTCGACAGCGCGGGTACGGGCCGGCACGCGAAACAGCCGCCGAGCGATCCGCATGACAAAGCCGAGTCGGATTTTCTCCGCTCGATCGTCAAGCAACTCGAGGAGTCGCAGCAGAAGAAGGAATTCGACAGGCTCGTCGTGGTGGCGGCGCCGCGCGCGCTGGGAACGCTCAGAGGCTTTTTCCCGGAAACGCTCTCCAGCAGCGTCGCGCAGGAGATCGCCCATGACCTGACCTGGTTCGAGACGCCGGCGATCGAGAGCTACCTGAAAGAGCACGAGGTCATCTGACCGGCAGGAAGTGCCGGCGGCGGACGGTCAGCGCGTGATCCGCACCGGAATGCCTCGCCGCTCGCGGACGGTGCGGTCGACCAGCTTCCAGTCGATCTTGTCGCTGAATCCGGCCGCCTTCGCCAGGATCACCGAACGCGCGTCCAACGGCGCCGGGTCCTTGACGAAGCCGTCCGATTCCACCTCGTCCGTCTCGTGCTGCGTTGGATGGACTTCGAGATAGAGCGCGCCGTCCGACCAGCCGACCTTGACCGGCTGGTCGACGATCGTGACGGGCGTCCCGATCTTGACCGCGGCGAACAGCGCCTTGATGTCCTCCGGGTACAAACGGATGCAACCGTGGCTCACCCGCCGCCCGACCCCGTCCGGCTTGTTGGTGCCGTGGATCACGTAGTACTGCCAGCCGAGGTAGAGAGCGAAGGCGCCCAGCGGATTGTCCGGACCGGGCGGTATGACCTTCGGCAGGTCCGGCTCTTCCTTGCGCAGGTCCGGCGTCGGAATCCAGCTCGGATTGGCGCGCTTGCGGACGATTTTCGTGCTGCCCATATGCGCGTCGAACATGCTGCGGGGAATGCCGACGGGATAGGACGTGACGCTGTCCGGCCCGCCGTGAAAATAGTAGAGCCGCTGGTCGGCGAGGTTGATCACGATGCCCCGGCGGGGGGTGTTCGGAAGCACATGCTCGGTCGGCAGCGTTATCTCCGTCCCATCCCCGGGCAACCAGGGGTCGATCTTCGGGTTCGCGGCACGTAACGCGACGAAGCCAAGGTCGTTCTCGCGGGCGACATCATTCAGGATCTCGTCCTTCTTGATGACATAATCGCGCATGGCGCCGATTAGGTCGCCGCGCGTGCGTAATTCGGCAGCCTGCGCCGATGCGCCCGTCAGCAGTACCAGCAGCGCCAGAATGCCGCAGCCCCATCGCACGCGCCGTCCGGCCACGGCCCGGCCAGGTCCCGCGCCGTTATTTCGCGCCATGCCGGGCCCGTCCGGCCGCCGCTGCCGGTTTGTGTTGATGCAAATCAGTGATCAACTTGGCTGGTCCTCGAATAGTCCCTGCCCATATAATCGCTTTCACAGGGACAACAATCCCGGTAACGAAGATAAGAGGTCGATCGGTGCAAGCGTCAAAGCGCATTCTCATTTCGGCGGTACTGGCGGCGCCGATGTTCTTTTTTGCCAGCTTCTCCGCGGCTTATGCCGACCGTGTCTCGGACGGGCGCGCCATCGCCGAGCGCTGGTGCGTGAGCTGCCATGATATCGGCGCCGGCGACACCCGCACGGCCAAGGACGTCGCGCCGACCTTCGAGTCGGTGGCGCACCGGCCGAACCTTTCCCGCGAGCATCTCGAGACCTGGATCGGCAATCCGCACCCGCCGATGCCGAACATGCATCTCACCCGCGAGGAGATCGAAAATCTCGTGGAATACATCGAAAGCCTGAAGACGGCGCACTGACCCCGCCGCGGCGGGACGGATCAGGCGCCGGCGGCCGCAAACACGCGATCCGCCATGACCTGGCAGCGCTTGATGAGCCGAGGCTCGTTCGGGCCGTAATCGGCGACGGCGTTATGGAGGGTCGCGATATCGTCCCACATGAGCACGTCGCCCGCGGTCCACAGGTGCCTGTAGCGGTATTTCTCCTGCAGCTGGTGCGCAAAGAGAAATTCCAGCAGGGCGTCGCTTTCCGCCTCCGGCATGCCCTCGATCCGGATCACATAGCCCGGGTTGGCGTAGAGCACTTTCCGGCCGGAAACGGGATGGGTCATGAAGACCGGATGGGAGACCGGGGGCTTGCGCCGGCGCTGTTCTTCGGTCAAGGGTGGCCGCTTGCTGCCCTTTTCCCGGCGCATCATTTCCCAGAACTTGTTGAAATCATGGATCGCGGTCGCGTTCGCCAGGCGCTGCTTCAGGTCCTCGGGCAAATCGTCATAGGCCGCATACATGTTGGCGAACTCGGTCGCGCCCAGGGGCACCCCGTTGCGCCAGGGAATCGTGATGCCGTAGAGCACATTCGCGAAGGCGATCGTCGCGCTGTAGGACATGTCGGTGTGCCAGCCTTGCCCGGCGTCCGACAGGCCGATCGGCTGGCCGTTCTCGACGATGTTGGACAGGATCATCACCTCGGGGTGGCCCGGCTCCTGAAACGCGTTCGCGACATTGACCTCGAGCGCGCCGAACCGGCTGCTGAACGCCTTGAGCGCCACGGCGTCGAGCGATTGCCGCGGAAAACACAAGACGCCGAATTGCGCGAGCCAGCCCAGCAGCCGTTCCGTCGTGGCGGCGTCGATCGGTTCCGCCAGGTCGAGACCTTCAATCCGGGCGCCCAGGCTCTCGCCGGTCGGGGTGAGCGTCAGCGTTCGCGCCGCATCGAGCCGAACTGTTTCCGTCTTCGCCATCGGACAAATCCGCCTTTCTCGCAGCGACTTCCAGGCCGCGCCTTTTCGATTCGCCGCGAGCCTATCGCGCGAGGGCGAGGGCGCTCATTGATCTGAAACAATTCCAATTTCCGTAACGATTCAAGACGCTTGACCTAACTCGTCAGCGCGCCGGGGCGAATTCCGCGACGACGGGCGCATGAAAGCTGCCAGCGTCCCGCCGGCCGGCGAAAAACGCGACGAGCTCGTCGGTCAACAGCTCGTTGAAGATTTCCGCCCGCCGGAACCGCGCGAGCAGCGCCCGCGAGACCATGATGTGGTCGAGCATCAGGGCGTGGCCGTAATGCAGCACGCTGAAGCGGCGATCGGCGGGCAGGCTCAGCTCGAGCGGCGTCAGCACCCGGTGCGCCAGCGCGGCGTTGCCCGTCTCGTCGATGTCGCCGCGCAGAATTCGGAGCGGCGCTTCGCGGCCGTCGGCGTTGAAATCCCCCAGGACGACGATCGCCGCCTGCGGATCGGCATCGAACAGCCGGTCGATCAGGAACCGTGCTTCGAGCGCCTGCCCCGTCCGCTTGATTTCGGCGATGAAGGTCCCCTCGGCCCAGCCCTCGACCGACTTCCAGACGAAGGGCTCGAGTTTCTGCCCGGGGATGAAAGACGGCAGCGGCGCCCGCAGATGAAGGTTGATGACATGCAGCGGCGTCCCGTCTTCAAACCCGACCGTGGCATGCAGGATCGGCCGCTCCCAGCCGATCGGCTCCGCCGTGTCCCCTTGCGGCCGCGCGGCTACCGGACGGTAGGCCGGACAGGGAACCAGATCGTTGAGATATTCCCGGCTTGCCAAAATCTTGGGCCGGCTGAGGATCACCAGGTTATGGACGTCGCGCGGCTTTCCGCCGCTTGCGCTGGTCGTCACGGCACGATGAAAGCCGGCATAGGGCGTCTCGCGCAGCAGCGCTTCGAGCGCCCGCAGCGACCGGCCGCGATGCGCTTCCGACTGGGCGTTGACCTCTTGCAGGCAGAGAATGTCGGCATTGAGGCGAAGGAGCTGCGGCCGCAGGGCGAGGACCCGCTCCTCCAGCGCCGCGGCGTCGCCCGCCAAATCGCCCAGATTTTCGAGGTTGAAGGTCGCGATGCGAAAGGCGCTCATGCTCCGCCTCAGGGGTCAAAGGGCCGGCCCGACGATAATTCCGGCGCAATTCTACCCGCATTGGCCTGGATCAAAGAGCCTTATCCGCAGCGAACGGCCGCCGGCCCCGGAAATTTCACCGCCGGATAGTGCCCACGGCCCGCCGCGCCGCTATAGTTGGCCGCCGCCGATCCGAGATGGAATGAAGCCGCATGCCTGAGCTGAAATCGACCGAGATGTTCTTTCCGACGCTGCTTTGGCGCTTCGCGCTCGAGCCGGACGTCCGCGATCTCGTGAACAAGCGCGTCATGGAGGTCCTCACCCGGCTCGAGCCGACCATCGCCAATCTGGAACGCGGCACCAGCCGGCAGACCGACACCGACCTTCACAGGGTGCCCGAGCTGGCGCCCATGGTCGCGGAGTTTCAGCACGCCGTGAGCCTGGTGCTCGAGTTCCTGGACGTGGTTTACGAGAGCGTGCGGATCACCGGCTGCTGGGCCAACGTCAACGCCCCGCATACGAGCCATCGCGAGCATATTCACCCGAACAACTACCTGTCGGCCGTCTACTACGTTCAAGCCGACGACGGCGCCAATCAGTTCACCATCGACGACCCGCGGCCCCAGCGTCACATGATCAAGCCGCGGGTCGCCGAATCGACGCCGTTCAACGCGGCGCGATTCAACCTGTCGGTCAAGCCGGGCGACCTTCTGCTTTTTCCGGCATGGCTGCCGCACTCGGTCGATTTCAACCGCAGCAACCGCGTCCGGATCAGCATCAGCTTCAACGCGATGTTCGAGCGTTTCGCGGAGACCATGAGCGCGCCGGATTGGAGCGGCACGCTCAAGACGGCACCGCTCATCAAGGGCGGCTCCTGACCGGCGGGCCGACGCGCCGATCCGACCATTTCATTTGTAACGGAACAATCACAACCGGCCGGCGTCTGATGAATGGGGCGCTTCGCCTCGGCCCGCCCGGCGCGAAGCCCTCTCGGCGGTTGGCCCCGCGCCCGCTCCCCTGTGCTCCCAATGGGCGCGGGGCCGGCGCCGGCAGCGCGGGACGGCCCGACGGCTGATTTTCGCCCGGCCGTAAACAATTCCTTCGTCTTTGGATGTAATTTTCCCCGAACCCCCGTATTCTCGCCCGGCTTCGTCAGGATGCCCCGGCGATCGCATGCGGGGCTCGAATTGGTGTGGGGGGACATGCCATGACGCTCGTGTACATCCTTCTCGGCCTGCTCGTACTGGCCGCGCTTTACGTGGTGATGACCTACAACACGCTGGTCAAGCTGCGGGTACGGGTGAGCAGCGCCTGGAGCGATATCGAGGTCCAGATGAAGCGGCGCTACAACCTCGTCCCCAACCTGGTGGAGACGGTGAAGGGATACGCGCGGCATGAGGCAGGCACCTTCGAAGCGGTCACCCGGGCCCGCAACGAGGCCGTCGCCAATCAGGGCGCCCCGCACGAGCAGGCGGCCACCGAGAACCAGCTGACCGGCGCGCTGCGGTCGCTCTTCGCGCTCGCCGAGAACTATCCCGAGCTGAAGGCCAACACGAACTTCCTCGACCTGCAGCAGCAGCTCGCCGAGATCGAGAACAACATCCAGGCGGCGCGGCGCTACTACAACGCCAGCGTCCGCGACAACAACACGAAGGTCGATCAGTTCCCGAGCAACATGGTCGCGCAGAAATTCGGCTTCACCAGGTCTGAGTTCTTCGAGCTCGACGACGCGGACGGCGCGGCGCGCCAACCCGTCGCGGTCAAATTCGACTGAAGCGGCCGCAAGCTTCGGAACGACGACGATGAAAGCCTCCCTCTTTTCGCGCAGCGGCGTCGGCACGGCCTTCCGGGCCCTGCTCGTCGCAATGCTCGTCACGGTCGTCGCCGCGCCCGCGATTGCCGCCGGGCGCGAGCGCATCTTGAATTTCGACAGCGAGATATGGATCCACCGCGACGGCTCGATGCATGTACGCGAAACCATCGAGGTCGAGAGCGCGGGCGAACAAATCCGGCACGGCATCTACCGCGACTTCCCCACTGTCTATAACAGTCACGGGCGGCGCGTCGTCGTGCCGTTCGACATCGAGGAGGTCACCCGCGACGGCCGCAAGGAACCCTACCATACGCAGCCCCAGGGCAACGGCGTGCGCGTCTATTTCGGCGACAAGAACGTCTACATCCATCCCGGCCGGCACACCTACACGCTCACCTATCGCACCGACCGGCAGCTCGGCTATTTCGGCGCGGTCGACGAGCTGTATTGGAACGTCACCGGCAACGGGTGGCGCTTCCCGATCGAGCGCGCCCGGGCGATCGTGCATCTGCCGGAAGGGGCCCGCGTGCGCGACCATGCCGGATATACCGGGCGCGAGGGCGAGCGCGGCCAGGACTATACCTACGAGCCCATGAACGACGGCATCGTGCGCTTCACGACGACCCGCACGCTGCGGCCCGGCGAGGGGCTGACGATCGCGGTGGCCTGGCCGGCCGGCTTCGTCGAACGGCCGACCGGCGCGCGGAAAACGATGTATTTCATCGAAGACAACGCCGTGGCGATCGCGGGCGGGATCGGCCTCGGCCTGTTGCTGTTCTACTATCTGTATGTCTGGCTCAAGGTCGGCCGCGACCCGGAAAAGGGCGCGATCGTGCCGCAATACGAGCCGCCCGCCAGCGTCACCCCGGCAGGCGCCCGCTACGTCATGCAGTTCGGCTTCGACGACAAGGCCTTCACCGCGGCCGTGGTCAACATGGCGGTGAAGGGCTTTCTCACGATCAACGAGGATTCGGACAAGGTCTACACGCTGACGGCGACCGGCAAGGCCGCGGCGCTGTCGCCCGGCGAGCGCGCGGCGGCGAACAAGCTGTTCCCCAGTGGGCATGGCGAGATCGAGCTGAAGCAGAAGAACCACGTCAAGCTGGGCGAGGCGCAAAAGGCGCTGCAGACGAAGCTCCGGACCGAGTATGAGAAAAGCCATTTCATCCTGAACACTCGGTATCTCATCCCGGGTATCGGCCTGTCGCTGCTCGTGCTCGGCCTCGTCGCGCTCGTCTCCGACCAGCCGGCGCCCGCCGCCTTCATGACCGTCTGGCTCGCGGGCTGGACCGCCGGCATCTACTTCCTCACCTTGCGCGCCTGGCGCGCGTGGCAGACCGCCGTCGCCACCAGCAGCATCGGCGGCACGATCCAGGCGCTGTTCGCGACGGCGTTCTCGGTGCCTTTCCTGGGCGGCGAGGTCGTGGGGCTCTATTTCTACGGCTCGCTGGTCACGATCGCCGGCGCGCTGATCCTCGTCGGGACGCAGGCCATGAACATGGTGTTCTACCATCTTCTCAAGGCGCCGACCGCGCTCGGGCGCCGCCTGATGGACCAGATCGAAGGCTTCAAGATGTATCTCTCGGCGGTGGAAGGAGACCGCCTGAACACGCTGAACCCACCCGAGCGCACGCCCGCGCTGTTCGAAAAGTTCCTCCCTTATGCGCTGGCGCTCGGCGTCGAGCAGCAATGGAGCGAGAAATTCGCCGACGTCCTGGCGCGCGCGGGCACGGGCCCCGGCAGCGGCAGTCGCACGTACAGCCCCGGCTGGTACTCCGGCGGCGGCCTGAACCGCGGGCTCACCGGCTTCTCGGCGGCGCTCGGCGGCGCGTTCGCCGGCGCCATCGCCTCGGCCTCGACCGCGCCCGGCTCGAGCAGCGGCTCCGGCGGCGGCGGATCGTCGGGCGGCGGCGGTGGCGGCGGTGGCGGCGGCGGCTGGTAGGCCGCATCGTCGTGGCGTTTGCCGCCCCTCTCCTTTCAACGCACCCGGCCGCTACTGCCCGACGCGCTTCAGGTAGGCGTTGACGGCGCGATCCGGTCGGGCAACGCACGCGCCGTCGCGAACGTAGACGCACACACGGCCGGAATAGCAGCGCTCGCGGCGGTAGCCAAGCGACGGCAGCGACGCGTCCTCCGGCGCCAGCGCCGCGTCGAAAGCGTCCCGCGTCTCGGCGATGTCCTGCGCGCTCTGCAGTTGGTAGATCGGCACGTCCTGATGCAGATAGGTGTAGCCGCCGCTGTCGAACCACGGGATGTCGACCAATCCGACGCCGCAGATCGAAGGGCGTCCGCGCAGGTCGGCGAAGCCGGCCAGGGCGGCGCCCGTCTTGGTCAGATTCGGGCGGAAATGATCGCCGACCATGAGAACCGCCGACGTCCCCGCCCACGACGCCATCGCGGCGATCACCAGGAGCCGCCCGCCGAGCCCCGGCCACGCGCGCTTCAGCGCGTCGAGCAGGTCTACCGTGCCGACCGCGGCCAGCAGCAGGATGAAGGGCACCGCCGGAAAGACGAAGCGGTATTCCTTGTGCGCGATCAAGGAGTGCGACAGCAGGATGACCAGCGGCACGAGCAGCAGCAGCGGCGCGCGGCGCGCGCCGGCTAAGGTGAGGATCGCCGCGGGCACGATAAAGCCCGACCAGATCAGCGCGTACTGCGCGATATAGCCGTACCAGGCGGAGGTCCCATAACGGCTGGCCCGGTGCTCCAGAAGATTTACCTGAAAATTCGCCCAGAAGGACTGGAACGGATGGCCCCAGGTCGCCCAGTCGAGGATACCGGCGGCGGCGACCACCAGCGCGCCGCCGATCCCGCAGATCAGCCAGCCTGCAAGCGGCAGCCGGAAGCAGCCCACGAGCGCGACGACGAGAACCGCCGGCGCGAGCTGGATCCGCAGGACGACGGTCAAGCCGAGCAGGAGGCCGCCCGCGAACAGCGCCCGGCCGCGCGTCGGCCGCATCGCGGGCCAGACAAGATAGGCGGCCGCGAACAGCGTCGATGACGCGACCGCTTCCGTCAGCGGCTTGGATCCGAAATAGACGAGCTCGAACCAGCTGGCGGCGATGGCGGCAGCGAGGAGCCCGGCCGCCGGCCCCGCCAACCGGCGCGCCCACAGCCAGGCGACAAGCGGGATCGAGAGCGAGAGCGCGGACAGCACGGCGGCGATCACCGCCAGATAGGCCGCCGCGCCGCCGCCGAGCGCCGCCGTCAGCCACATCAGCCCGCCGAGAAAGCCCGGCAGCAGCCACGACCGCGTTCCGACGCGAAATTCCCAGGGCACGACGCCATAGCCGAAGACGAGGCGATGCGCTTGCTCGAGATACTGGAACAGCTCGTCCGGGTGATGAATGTTCGGCGACAGCTCGGCGAGCAGGAAACGCAGCGCAAAGCCCACGCCGATGATCGCAAGAAGCACGGCGACCTCGCCGCGCGACGGCGGCGGGTGGCTGGTCTCGCGAAAATCCGCGGCGGACGTGGCGCTCGGGGATGGGGACACGGGCTTTAGCAATCGCCAAAGACTATAAGACGGCCGGACATCCATTTCGTTCCGAGATTTCCTTAAATTCCTGCGAGAAGTCCGCTGTCATGGCGATCCGCCCCCGTTAACCGAGGTTCTGCCGGGCAACTTTCTACCGAGCCGGGATATTCCCGCGCCCATGTGCCGATGACAACGGTCATACGCCGCCGCCTTACGCCGCATAAGTTTCGTATTTTTGTCACATTGCTACTATGAGTGGATTTGCCGTTAACCATACTTTGTCATATAGCCCCTTTGGAGAATTGTGATCAGACCATTCGAGGGGATCAATGGGAACTATGGTCACCGGAGCCTGTCGAGGATTGACGCGATCGTTGCCCGTTCGGCTCGGTCGTATCCCGGCCCCTTCAGCCTGTGGCCGTCGTTTTTTTTTCATGACGAAAAACAGTGACTAACAAGATGATCGTCCTGAATCGGCGAAGCGATAGAAGTCCAAAGCCTTGCGGCCGGCGACGCGGCGGCGGACGCGCGTCATGAACATCTTGATGGCGCATAACCGCTACCAGGATTCCGGCGGAGAGGACATCTCGGTTCGCATGGAGGTTGAAATGCTGCGCCGGAACGGCAGCCGCGTCACGACCTTCGTCGACAACAACGAGCGGGTGAGCGAACTCGGCAAGCTCCGCACGGCCATGGGCTCCATCTGGTCGCCGGAAACCTACCGGCGCGTTCGCGCGGCGTTGCGTGAAGATCATTTCGACGTCCTGCATGTGCAGAATTTTTTCCCACTGATCTCGCCGTCGATCTATTACGCAGCACGGGCGGAAGGCGTGCCGGTGGTCCAGAGCCTGCGAAACTACAGGCTCATCTGCCCGGTGGGCACGCTCAACCGGAACGGTCATGTGTGCGAATCCTGCGTCGGCCGCGCGATGCCGTGGCCCGCGATCCGCCACGCCTGCTACCGGCACAGTAAGCTCGGCAGCGCGGCCGTCGGCAGCATGATCGCCGTCCATCGCCGGCTCGGTACATGGTTCGATATGGTCGATGCCTATATCGCGATGACGGAATTCATGCGCGACAAGTTCGTGCAGGCGGGCTTCCCCGCCGAAAAGATTTTCGTCAAATCCAATTTCCTGCATCCCGATCCACTGCCCGGGACGGGTGACGGGAACTTCGCCCTCTTCGTCGGGCGGCTCAGCGAGGAAAAAGGCATCGCCACGCTGTTGAAGGCCTGGGCGCTGGCGAATCCGACGATCCCTCTCAAAGTCGCCGGCACCGGGCCTTTGAAATCCCTTCTCGCCGGCGAGAACCTGCCCCGCTCGGTCGACTATCTCGACTGGTGCGAGGAGGAGACGGTGCTGCAGCTCATGGGATCGGCGCGGTTCATCCTCATTCCGACGGAATGGTACGAAGGTCATCCCCGAACGGCGGTCGAGGCCTTCGCCCGCGGATTGCCCGTGATCGCCTCCCGCATCGGCGCAATGGCGGAGATGGTCGAAGACGGCGTATCGGGCCTCTCCTTCACGCCGGGCGACGCGAACGGCCTCGCCGAGAAGATCCGTTGGGCGCTCGAGCATCCCGTTCGGATGGCGGAAATGGGTGCGCGGGGACGCTTCATTTACGAACACCGCTACACGGCCAGCATGAATTATCCGCAGCTCATCGAGATTTACCGCCAGGCCGTCGCGGCGCGGACGGCGCCGATGGTTCAGGCGGCCGTTTAGCCGGCGGCGCGGGACGCGGCGGCGGAGGCATCCCAACGGTGGACATGTATCCCGTGAAGCGCTTGCTGGCCTGGCTCCTTCCCGACCGGCTTTACGTCAGGATGGCGTTTTTCAAGAGCCATCGCTGGCTGCCGCGGACGCCGCCCGTGACCTTCAACGAATATCTGTGTGACCTGAAAGGCAGCGGCGCGCTCGCCCGGTTCCAGCCCTTCGCGGACAAATATGCCGTACGCGACCATGTCGCGCGGAAAATCGGCGCGCAGTACCTCGTGCCGCTTCTTGGCACGGCGGAGCGCCTGACACGCGCGGTCTGGGACAATCTTCCCGACGCCTTCGTGCTGAAGACGAACCACGGCAGCAGCTGGAACAGGATCGTCCGGAACAAGGGCGCCGAGGACTATTCCGCCGTCGCGGTGCTTGCGAACGGATGGCTGAAGAAGAATTTCTACTATGTTCGGCGCGAACATCAGTATAAGAACATAAAACCCATACTGATGTTTGAAGAATTACTGACGGAAGAAAATAGAGATAATATTACAGATTACAAATTCTTTTGCTTTCACGGGAAAATCCGTTTCATCCTTGTCAGCGATAGTGGCGGACAAAGAAATAACGATTACTACGACCGATCCTGGAACCGGCTCGATATTACACGCACCGCTCGCCCGGATGATGCGGTCCCGCGTCCGGAGCGGCTCGACGAGATGGTCCAGGTCGCGGAACGGCTGGCGGAGGATTTCACCTTTGTCCGCGTGGATCTCTACGATGTCGGGGAGCGCATTTACTTCGGCGAGCTCACTTTCGTTCCGGGCGGCGGCAGCGGCCGGTTCCGTTCCATCGATTTCGAGGAATGCGCCGGGCGCCTGTGGGCCGGCGAGGACGTCGACCTGACGCGGTTCCGCGACAAGCGCGCCCTGCCCGCGAAAGCCGCGGCCGCATAGGGCCGCCGCCCCCTAGTCCCGAAGCGGCGTATCGCTTCCCGGCTATGGCTCCCCATCGCGCGGCAGCAGATCGCCCTTGCGCCGAAATGCCCTGACGACGTCCAGGACCGTGTGCAGGAGATGCCGCCTGAACATCAGGATGAGCAGGGCGAAAATCACGGCGAACCCGATGCCCATGACGAGGATCTCCGGCAAGACGCGCAAGGGCGCGAGCGCCCGGCCGAGCGCCCACGTCAATGCCAGCGCTCCGCACGCCAGCAGGTAAGGACCGAGCACCGACCGCGCCACCGCGGCAACGGACAGCGCCGTATGGCGGCCGATCACGACGATATAGAGCAAGCCGAACAGTATCATGTAGATGCCGACGGACAGCGCGATATTGAACAGCCCGCCGAGCAAGGCGCCGATCGCCGCGCTCGCCATCAGGCCCAGCCCCTCGGTCCAGGTCATCAGCGCGACCACGCGCCACGCACCCCGGGCTTCGAGCAGCGACTGGGCGAAAGGCGAGACGACGCGCGCCAGGGACGCGACGGCGATGATCTCGACGACCGGCACCGCGGCGTCCCACTTGCCCGACCAGACCAAGCCGATCATCGGCTGCGCGACGGCGGCGACCGTGAAAACGGTGAAGAACAGCATCAGCGACCCGGCCTCGAGCGCACGGAGGAACGCGTTCTCCTGCCGCGGCCGGTCGTCGCCGAGTGCGATAAAGGACGGGATGAAGACGGAGCGCAGGCTCTGCGTGAACATGCTGAACATGGCGACCGTCAACTGAAAGCCGAAGAAGTAGACGCCGATGGTCACCTTGTCCTGCAGCGCGCCGATCACGAGATAGTCGCCGTTCGTCATCAGCGACATGGCAAGCGTGCTCGCCATGATCCAGAAGAGTGGCCTGGCAAGCGCGCCGAGAAGCCGCCGGCCGGGAAAGGACGGCCGCCAGCTCGCCGGACGCTTGCGCGCGAGATAGACCGACTCGAACAGGCCGACCACGATGACGGGCAGGATGAAGCTCATCGGCCCCAATCCCGCGAGCGCCAGAAGAATGACCCCGCCGTTGCGAATCAGGGTCGAATAGACGCTCAGGACGGAAAGCTCGCCGAAGCGCAGCGACACCATCAGATAGGCGCGCAGGAGCAGCGCCACCGTTCCCGCCGGGATGGAAAAGCCGAAAAGGATGATGAGCACCCGCACCTCTTCCGCCGCATAGGCCTTGGCGACGAAAGGCGCCAGCGCGATCAGGAAAAGGAGCCAAAGCCCGTTGATCGCGAGCGCCAACCCGTAGACCGGCGCGTAAAGGTTGTCGAACGACTTCGCCCGCTGCAGCAGGAGCCGGTGCAGGCCGCCATTCTGCATGAACCCGAAGATCTCGCCCCATGCGATCGCGATGGCGTAGAGCGCGAAATCGCTTTTGGACAGCAGCCTGCCGGTGACGTAGATCGTCGCGATCCCCGCCAGCTTCGACGCCAGATTTGCCGTGAACAAGAGTGTCACGCCGCGCATTGCGGTGCCACGAAGGGAGCGTGAAGAGCTGGGTTTCGGCATCCTCTGGCCTGACGGTCGGCAATTCTTCTTTCGGCCGCGACGGCCTCGCCCCCAGCCGGTCATTCGCGATCGCGACGACACGCGGGGATACGCTCTTTATTTATTCTAAACCAGCCGGAAGGGTCTCGTAAGGTGAATTGCCGCCGCGGATACGGCATGAAAGCACGTCAACGGGGCTGCGACGCTTTGCCTCCATCACCCCGTCATGAGTCTGTAGTGTTTCAAAGATATGCTCTAGGATGAAACATTCGCGTAACATGGGGGAGCAAGGATTTCGATGAGGTGCGTAAGACATCTACTCGTTGCGGCGGGCTGTGCCGTGGCGGCGCTGGGCGCCGGCGCAGCATCGGCGCAGTCGAAGGTCGTCACGATCTATAGCGCCGACGGCCTGCGCGACGGCAAGCCGAACTGGTACGACACCGAATTCAAGGCCTTCACCAAGGAAACGGGCATCAAGGTCCAATATGTCGAGGGCGGCTCGGGTGTCGTCGTCGAACGCGTCAACAAGGAAAAGAGCAACCCGCAGGCCGATGTCCTGGTGACGTTGCCGCCGTTTATCCAGAAGGCGAAAGCCGACGGGGTGCTGCAGGCTTTCGTGCCCGATGGCGCCGACCAGATCGGGGCCGGCGACAAGGACAAGGACGGGACCTATTACTCGCTCGTCAACAACTACTTCAACTTCATCTACAACGCCCATGTGCTGAAGAAGGCGCCCAAGACATTCGAAGATCTCCTCGCCCCCAAGTTCAAGAACAAGATCCAGTATTCGACCCCGGGCCAGGCCGGCGACGGCACGGCCGTGATGCTGCTGATCAATCAGGTTTTCGGGAGCAAGGATGCGGGCTTCGGCTACATGAAGAAGCTGCAGGCCAACAACCGCGGCCCGTCGTCTTCGACCGGGAAGCTGACCGCGCTGGTCAACAAGGGCGAGCTCTGGCTGGCGAACGGCGACATGCAGATGAACTTCTCCCAGATGGCGGCCAACCCGAACATCAAGATTTTCTGGCCGGCCGGTCCGAACGGCGAGCGCACGACCTTCGCGCTTCCATACTACATCGCCCTCGTCCATGGCGCGCCGCATTCCGACGCCGGCAAGAAGCTGATCACCTTCCTGCTGACCAAAGACGCGCAGTCCACGATCAGCTCGATCGCCAAGGGCATGCCGTCGCGTCAGGACGTCCACCCGACCGACGCGAACTACAAGAAGCTCAACGCGATGCTGAAGGGCGTAAAGATCTGGACGCCGGACTGGGACAAGGTCCTGGCCGACCTGAAGGACGACGTTGCCCGCTGGCATTCGGTGACCGGTAGCTGATGACTTCCGCCGACGTGGCTCTCGGGGGGGCGGAGCGCGCCGCTGACGCGGCGTGGCCGGCCCCTTCGAAAGCCGCTTCGGGCATCGGGTTCGAGGATGTCACGGTCGCCTACCGCGGCAACGCGGTGCTCAAGGATTTCACCCTGACGGCGCATCCGGGCGAGATCCTCGCCCTCATCGGACCGTCGGGTTCCGGCAAGACGACCGCCTTGCGCGCCGTCGCCGGCTTTGTCCGGCCGGCGAAAGGGCGCGTCTACATCGGCGAGCGGGACGTGACCGGCCTGCCGCCGCATGCGCGCGACCTGGGCATGGTCGTGCAGAATTACGCCCTCTTCCCGCACATGCGGGTCGCCGAGAACGTGGCCTTCGGGCTGCGCGCCCGCCGTGCGCCGGAGGAGGCCGTGCGCGAGCGGGTGCGCGAATGCCTCACCATGGTAGGCATGGCCGACTATCTCGAGCGCTTCCCGCGCGAGCTCAGCGGCGGCCAGCAGCAGCGCGTGGCGATCGCGCGCGCGCTCGCCATCCGGCCCAGCGTGCTGCTGCTCGACGAGCCCTTGTCGGCGCTCGACGCGCAGATCCGGCGCTCCATGGTCGAGGAAGTCGCCCGGCTGCACCGCGAGCTGCCGGACCTTACCGTGCTCTACGTTACCCACGACCAGAGCGAAGCGCTCACCCTGGCGAACCGTATCGCCATCTTGAAGGATGGCCGGCTGGTCGCCCATGGGGCGGCGCGCGAGCTCTACCGCCATCCGCCCAACTGTTTCACCGCCGACTTCCTAGGCCGCGCCAATCTTCTGCCGGTGACGGTCGAGAGCGTCGACAAAAGCGGACGGATCGCGAAGGTTCGCTTCGGCGAAACCCTGCTGCGCGCCGAGGCGCATCCCGAGCAGCGGCCGGGCACGCGCTGCCGGCTCTGCGTGCGTCCCCACGATCTCGTCCTGCGGCCGCAGGCCGAGAGCGACAACAAGCTGACCGGGCAGGTCCTGACCGCGCTCTGGCAAGGGGACCAGCACAGCATCGCCATGGAGATCCAGGGCGAAACGCTCCGCATCGCGTCCGCGCCGCTCACCGAGCCGCCGCCGCTGGACTCGACCTTGAGCGTCTATTTCGCCGCCGACCGCGCCTGCCTGATCGCCGACGATGACCGCTAGCGCCGCCGCCGGCAGTCACAGCGCCCAGCTCTCATCCCTTCCGCGCGGCGTTTGGATCGCGCCGCCGCTTCTCATCCTGGCCGGATGTTTTTTCTATCCGCTGTCGCTGATCATCGGCCGCGCCTTTTCCGGCGAAGACGGGCATTTTTCCCTGCAGACGATCGCGGGGGTCCTCTCCTCGGCGCGCTTTCACAGCGCTTTCCTGCACACCATCGAGATCGCCCTTTCCTCGACCGCCGGCTGCCTCGCTCTCGGATTCACCCTCGCGCTGATCGTCGCCTTCTTTCCGTTTCCCGGCTCCGCGCTGCTAGCGCGCCTCATCGACACCTTCATCGCGCTGCCGACCTTCCTGATCGCGCTCGCCCTCACCTTCCTGTACGGCTCGGCCGGCATCCTGAACCTGTCGGTGATGGAGGTCTTCGGCCTGTCCCTGCCGCCGATCGACTTCCTCTACTCGGCCTGGGGCGTGATCCTCGCGGAGGTGACGGTCTACACGCCTTTCATCATGCGCCCGCTGCTGGCCGCCTTCTCGCTCATCGAGACGGCGCAGATTGAAGTCGCCGCGAGCCTCGGCGCCGGCTTCTGGCGCATCGTCCGGCAGATCATCCTGCCGGCGGCGTTGCCGGCCCTGCTCGCCGGCGGCAGCCTTTGCCTGCTGCTCACCGTCAACGAGTTCGGCATCGTCCTGTTCATCGGCGCCAAAGGCGTCATCACGCTGCCGCTGCTGGTCTACGACAAGGCGATCCAGGAATTCGACTACGGAACGGCCTGCGTGATCGCGACGGTCAACATCCTTCTCTCGGTCGGACTCTATTTCCTTTACCGCACCGTGCTCGGCCGCTTTGGAGGCGCGCGTGCTGGTATGGTCTAACACGACGCGCTGGAGCGTCTGGGGTGTCGGCGGCCTGCTGGTCGGGCTGGTCTACGCACTGCCGCTGGCGATGATCTCGCTCGCCAGCATCGCCGGACAGTGGAACGGCGCGCTGCCCAGTCACTTGACGGTGCAGCATTACGTCGATGCCTTCCACGGCGAATCCCTCGGCCAGCTCGAGGTCAGCCTCCTGACGGGCCTGATGGCGAGCCTTGTCGCGCTCGCCTGCGGCAGCTGGGCGGCGCTCGCGCTCAGGGGCATGCGGATCGCGTCTCGCCGGCTGCTCGGGATCGTGTTCTTCCTGCCGAGCGCCGTGCCCTCCGTCTCCGTCGGCCTCGGGCTTCTCGTCGCCTTCAGCCGGCCGCCGGTGCTGCTCAACGGCACGACCGTGATCGTCGTGCTGGCCCATTTCATCCTGGTCTCGGCCTTCACCTTCGGCAACGTGACCGCCGGACTGGCGCGGCTCTCGCCGGACTACGAAGACATCGCGGCGAGCCTCGGCGCGACGCCCTTCTATCGCCTGCGCCGGGTCACGCTGCCGCTCGTCGCGCCTTACCTGATCGCCGCCTTCAGCCTGAGCTTCGCGCTTTCCATGGGCGAGCTCGGAGCCACGGTGATGGTCTATCCGCCCGGCTGGGTCACGCTACCGGTGGGCATCTTCGGTCTGACGGACCGCGGCGAGGTCTTCGCCGGCGCAGCGCTCACGATCATCCTGATCGCCATGACGCTCATTCTCCTGCTCGGCCTGTCGCGCCTGCCGCTGCGAGCGGCGCAGCGCTGACTCGGACATCCGGTTCATCATCGCCGCGAGCGAGACCCCGCGACATGATCCCTTGTCTGCGCGGGGCGGCGCGGTATTCTTGAAAAGCGAACATGCCCTGAAAAAAAGTGCGTGCTTCGACCGACCGCAGGGGCGGCATCGCGCGCAATCTCAAGGGACCGGGCCATGGATCTGAACGCTTTCGAACGCAAGGTCCGCAGCGACGGCGTGCGGTTCGTGCGCTTTCTCTATTGCGACACCAGCGGAATCATCCGCGGCAAGTCGGTCCACATTGATAAGCTGGCCGAGCGCGTGCGGGGCGGCATCGGCCTCACCGTCGCGATGCCGGCGATGAACATGCTCGATCAGCTCCAGTCCGTCGAAGGCTTGGGACCGGTCGGCGAGATCCGGCTGGTGCCGGACATCGACAGCTATGTCCCGCTGCCCTACGCGCCGAACAGCGCCGCGATGATGGCGAACATGGTGACCCTGGACCGCGAGCCCTGGGGCGCCTGCGCGCGCGGCTTCCTCGCGCGTATGATCGCGCGGGCGCGACAGGCCGGGGTGGTCATCGAGGCCGCCTTCGAGCCGGAATGGACGCTGGCGCAGCGCCGGGAAGACGGTGCCCGCGTGCCCGCGGACCAGAGTCTGTGCTTCAGCACCGTCGGCTGGGAGACATCCGTCGGCGTGATCGACGACATCGTCGCCGCGCTCGAGGCGCAGGAAATGCCCGTCGAGCAGTTCTATCCCGAGCTCGGCCACGGGCAGCAGGAGCTCTCCATTCGCCACACGACCGCCTTGCGCGCCGCCGACAACCAGATCCGCTATCGCGACACGGTCCGTGCGGTCGCCCGCAAGCACGGGTTCATCGCGTCGCTCGCGCCCAAGCCCTTCGCCGATCAGGCCGGCAACGGCTGCCACATCCATCTCAGCGCCTGGGATCCCACCGGCGCGCGCAACCTCATGGCCGTGGACGGCAAGCCCAATGTCCTCAGCGAATTCGGGCGCTGCTGGATCGCCGGAGTGCTCAGCCACTTGCCGGGTCTCGTGGCGCTGACGGCCGCGAGCTACAACTCCTACCGGCGGCTGCAGCCGCATTGCTGGAGCTCGGCGTTCACCTGCTGGGGGCCGGACAATCGCGAGGCGGCAGTGCGCATTGCCTCGGGGCTGTGGGACGAGGCCAAGCCGTCGCTCAACATGGAGCTCAAGCCTTCCGACAACAGCAACAACCCCTATCTCGCGCTGGGCGGGCTGATCGCGGCGGGCCTCGACGGGGTCGAGAAAGGGCTGGACCCGGGCGAACCCGTGACCGTCGACCCGGGCGCGATGAGCGAAAGCGACCGCGAACGAAGCGGCATCCGGCGCTTGCCGGAAACCCTCGCCGGCGCCGTGGACGCGCTCGAACGGGACGAAGTGCTCATGGGCGCGCTTGGCGAGATTCTCGGCCGAACCTTCCTCACGGTAAAGCGCTCGGAGGCCGCCGCCTTCGACGCCGAGGACGAGGCCTTCGAGCTCGCCCATCACTTCTACAAATTTTGACGGCGGCCGTGCGGCAAGCGGAACAAGGCGATTTCACCCGCGTCCGGCCCTTCGACGCGACGCGGACCTGTCTCCTGCTGGTCGACACACAGAACCATGTCTGGAACCCGGACGTCGCGCAGCGCCTCCCCTATTTCGACGCGCAGGTCCGCGACGTGGTGCTGCCGAACCTCCGCCGGCTGCTCGACGCCTTCCGCGGCGCCGGGGCCGAGGTCCTATACACCGTCATGGAAAACCTGACCAAGGACGGGCGCGACCGGAGCCTCGACTACAAGATCAGCGGCTTCTTCATCGCCAAGGGTTCATGGGAGGCGAAAGTGCTCGACGCGCTGGCGCCGGGGGATGACGAGATCGTCCTGCCGAAAACCTCGTCCGGCGTCTTCAACTCGACGAACATCGGATATCTGCTGCGCAATATCGGCATCGAGACCCTCGTCGTCACCGGCTTCCTCACCGACCAGTGCGTCGATCACGCGATCCGCGACGCCGCCGACCGGGGCTTCTATCCCATCTGCATATCCGACGCCTGCGCGACCCATTCCCAGGCGCGGCATGAGACCGCGCTCGGCGCCTTCGCCGGCTACTGCCGCACCATGACGACTGCCGAGATGTTGAAGGAGATCGATGCCGCCTCCGCTGGCGCTACCGCCCCTTAGGGAGCGCACCCGTCCATCGACCCGCCGTCAAGAACATGAGATACAAGAGCCCTCAACCGGCTTTCGGTTGATACCCGTGATGACAGAGACTTTCCCTTGTTGAACAACGCCAAGAGACCTTGACCCGATGACTACAGAATTCGCCGAAGAGCACCGGATGGTAATCGACCTCGTCGAGAAATTCGTCGCGGACGAACTGATGCCGCTCGAGAAGGCCGTCATGGCGCGGGAAGCCGCCGGCGGGCCGGTGGCGCTGACGCCGGAGGAAGAAGGGCCGCTGCTGGCGAAGTGCCGGGAGCTCGGTCTCTGGGCGATGGACGCGCCGGAGGAAGTGGGCGGCGCCGCCCTGCCCACCACGGTGATGCTGGCGATCCAGGAGCGGCTGAAAAGCACGGTCACGCCGTTCATCTTCCCGCCTGACTCGCCGAACCTGCACATGCTGATGGCGGTCGCGACCCCGGAGCAGAAGCAGAAATACATGCTGCCCTACGCCCAGGGCGAGATGAAGTCCTGTATCGCCATTTCCGAGCCCGGCGCCGGCGGCGACCCGGCCCATATGAAGACGCGCGCCGTTCGCGAGGGCGACGCGTGGGTGATCAACGGCCGCAAGATCTGGGTCTCGAACGTACCGAAGTGCGATTTCATCATCCTCATGGCGGCGACCGACCCGTCCAAGGGCGCGCGCGGCGGCATCACGGCGTTCCTCCTCGACAAGGGCACCCCCGGCTTCACGATCGAGCGCGAGATTCCCATGCTCGCCGGCGCCCGTACTTACGAGCTGGTGTTCGACGACGTCCGGCTCAAGGACAGCGAGGTGCTCGGCACGGTCGGCCAGGGTTTCGCGCCGATGCAGAAGCGCCTGACCGTGCGCCGCCTGGAGATGGGCGCGATGTGCGTCGGCATGGCGTCCCGCGCGCTGCGCATGATGTGCGAGCATGTGCAGCAGCGCGAAACCTTCGGCACCAAGCTGAGCGAGCGACAGGCGATCCAATGGTGGATCGCCGACGCGGCGACCAAGATTCACGCCGCGCGTCTGATGGTCATGGACGCCGCGGAGATGCAGGACCGCGGCGAGGATGTCCGCACGGTCGCTTCCATGATCAAGGTCTTCTCGACCGAGATGGCGCAGGAGATCCTGGACCAGGCGATGCAGAGCTTCGGCGCCATGGGCATGACCCGCGAGCTGCCCCTCGCGATCATGTCGCAACGCATCCGCCTGTCGCGCATTTACGAGGGCCCGACCGAAGTGCACCGGATGGTCATCGCGCGGCGGACCCTGAAGGAATTCGGCTGAGCGCCAGCGGGACGATCTTTCACAGGACGCCTCGAGGGAAACGCCGCCGGGCCGTGAAGGTCTCGAAATAGCCGCTCTTCCAAGCAAACCGGAGTATGGCTATCCTCGGAGTCTGAAATTAAAAATTAGACACATCGTTGGCGAGGCACGGTGCAGCGACCGTTGCACCGGTCAGCAGGATCCGAAGTTGCGCTTGGCGCGATAGCAGCCCGGGACGGCTTGCGGTCGCCGTAGCGCGAACAGCATTGCGGGAGGACCGGCAATTGATCCGTCGAGGAACGGCAGGCATGCTTTCCGTCTTGGCCCTGGCGCTCAGTCTTACGGCCGCGGCCGGCGGCCAAGACGATCACCGACAGGCCGCTCTGGATCGGATCGCCGCACAGCTTTCGGAACAGACCAAGGGCGCTCTCTTCCGCTATCAGAATGACGCGGCTCCCGGCGCCAGCCTCGCCCTACGCGGCATCGCCATCGGCCTGAAAGTCGAGCGCGCCGAAATCCGCTATGAGGCGCGGCCCGGCTGGTGCACGGATCGCACCGAAAACGACAGCAGATGCCGCTGGGCAATGCGCACGCTCCTGTTCGCGCCGCGCGACATCGATCCCCATTCCATCAAGGCGCATTGGTATGGGCCCTACGTATCGTCGGCTGTGCGTATGAGCGGCGGCGTCGTCTCGCTCTCCTGCGGCAAGGCTGCGGGCGCGTGCGTGGCAACGCGGGCCAAACCCCAGGTCAATCTCATCGTTGCCTGCCGCGATGAGGCGGCCTGCGGGCACATGGCGACAAATTGGCGGCGCGTGCTCGCGGCCGCGACATCCGGCTCGTCGCCCGCCGTCTCTTCCAAGAGCGAAAGCGGCGACGACGCCGACATGAAAAGCCTCAGTGACCGGATCAACGACATGCTCCTGCGCCATGGCGGGCAGGCCTGGGCATCCATGTATGTGGCGCGAAACGGCGTCGGCTACAACGCGAACAAGTGGATACTGTTCCAGTTCGGCGGCAGCAAGGTGGGGTACACCTATGGCGGCTCGCTGCATCAATGCTCCTATCACAAAAAGATCGAGGAATGCCTTGCCAAGCGCCAGGCCGAGTGGGCCACGAGCCTTGTCGCGAATCAGCCGGTCGAGGCGCTCAATCCTGACGATATCCACCTCGTGCTTTCTGGGATCGGTCAGGAGCACAGCAACTTCGTGGCGGTCTCGCGCGATTTGTCCCTGGGCTGCGATCCGGCGACCTGCAAGGAGCTCGCGGCGCTTCTCAAGAAATTCGTGACCCTCGCCAGAAGGAACAACCCTTCGGCGCGGTCGCACGCATCCGACAAACGGCGCGAACACGCCCCGGAATCCTTCTCGAAAGACCGTTTCGACTACGTCGTGAACTATAACGGTCGGCTCAACAAAGCCATCATCGGCGCTCAACTGATCTGCCCCGATTGCCGGCCGCCCTCGGCCTACCGCATGGAAACCGTGCTCGCCTCGCGCGACGGATCGCTCGATATCCAGTATGCGGTCTGCCGGGATGCGCGCAGCGTAGACGCGTGCAAGCCGGGCGGCCCATGGCAAGCGCGTCATGACCGCCTCGCACTGGCGTCGATCGATATCGACTCGATCGCGGTCCGGCCGTTCTCGAGCGGCATGGACGTCGATTTCCAAAGCTGGGCGGATCCCGGCGCTGGACCGTCAAAGCACTACGCCATCCTGTGCCGCGACACCGCCTCCTGTCAGACGGTGGCCAAGAACCTGCGCACGCTTGTCGCGCTCGCCATGTTCCCGCGGTGACCTTGTTCCGCCGGCGGGCCTTCCGATTGACCCGTCGGCATTTCGCTCAAAGAAGATCGCTGCAATTTGTGTCTTGGCCGGAATCGTACCGGTGCCTGCCGCAATAAGCCTGGTGACTGACAAATCGCTGATGCGCGCGCTCCCGGTCGCATTCGAAGGAGAGCGGGTCGGCGCAGGGTGAATCACCCTGGATGACCTTCTTCAAGCCGGCAATCGCCTTGTCCCACTGCGCGTTATAATTCGCGATGGTGCCGGTCACATCCTTCGTGATCGGGTTGCCGGTCTCGGCCGCCAGCGTGACCCCCTTGCCGCCGCGATACCCGAGGATCATCCACACCGCGCCATATTGCGGATAGAAGCGCAGATCCGCGTCCCGCAACGGTCCTTGAAAGCCAAGGTCCTGGGCCCGCTTGAGCGCCTGCGGCAGGTCGACGAAATTCGCGGGGATCGCCTTGCTGCCGCCGCCCGTGATCGGCAGGATGCGGCTGTCCGAAAAATGCGGCGTCAGGACGACGTTCAAGCTTCGCTCCGACTTGTGCGACTGGAAGCTCATCTGCACCTTGTAGAAGCCGGGCCCATATTCGGAGATCTCGAGCGAGACCGGATAGGCATCGCTCTGCCAGACCCGCGCGGCGGCCAGTTCCTGCGTAAGCTGCACGTCGAGCCCCATTGGAACGCTGTCATTTCCCACCCTTTCGGTCAGGAGGTAGGGCGCCGCGTCGATGCGTTTCCAATGGCTAACGTCGGTCAGCTTCGGGAAATTGGCAGGCGCACCGGGCATGGTGATCTGCCGCGTCAGGGTTAGCGACTTGTCGTCGATCTCATAGGTTATGCCGCTCCCGCCCAACACGTCGGTCAGGGTTAATTTATTGCCGTCGATCTTGTAGCGCCCGCGACGGCTCTGCCCGCCGCTGCCGTCCAGAGCATAGGTGCCATCCTTGTGAAACTCATAGATGGGCGCGCTCGTATGCGGCGCCACGATAACGCCGGTCTGCTGCCAGACGCCGGTGAGCCCATGGCCCGATGCGTCGTCGCTGCAACTGGCCAGCGCGACGGCCAGCGCCAGCATGGCGGCGATACGCGAGATTAAGGCGAAACCAGACCCCTGTGCCGATGACCGAGACATCGTACCTCCTTGATTAGCCGACACATTGTAGCGAATTTCCGGCTACGGGGAATTCCTTCGAAGGTGGTGGCGGATCGCCATCCAGATATCCGCCATGACCACGCCTGGAATCGACCGGCTGTCGCGCCGCGTGCGATGGCGCAAGGGCCGGCGGCCGGTGCCGAGCAGCGCGGCGCGCGCGGCGTCATTCTGCTTGAACTTGGCGTCACAGGCGCGGCGCATCAGTTGCCAGTGATCGGCCGTGCCCCAGCGGATTTCCGTCCCGCCATAGGAGAACCGGTCCGGCGCCGCCTGCTCGCTGCCGGCGCGCTTGGCGGCAATGCCATGAAGCGCCGCGATGCGCCGGCGATCCTCGGGGTCCGTCCAGCGCAGGGACTGCCAGAAGCCTTCCACGCTGGCATAACGCGCCCCATCCAGCACGAAGGGCGTGGACGCGAAATTCGAGATCAGATTGAGCGGCGCGGGCGATCGCGAGCTGATATTGATCGGCAGATTGCAGGCGTCTTCTTCCGGCCCCATGGATTTGAGCAGGAGCGCCTCCCCCGCGCGGCTCAAATGGAAGACATGCCCGGCGTGACGGTCGCCGAAATCGGCGAGCAGCGGCGCGTCGGCGGCCGCTTCCGGCGCGATGACCAGGATTCCGTCTTTGACAATCACGCGCATGAAAGAGCCCCTCCGCGCTTCTTGTTGCGCAAAGCGGCCGGCGATGCAACGCTGCGCCGATGGACGGCACGCGCGACAATTCTTCGCCTGCGGCGCGCGACGCAGGACTATTCGGCGCCCCGCTCGCGGCCGCCCGGGATACGTCCTTTTTCCGCTGGTTCGCCTTCGCCCAAGCCGCTCGTGCGCCGGAGGATGCGCCGAGTACCGTCGTGTTTCGTCCCAGCGGCCCGCAATTTCAGGCGCTCGTGCGGCTCGCCGTCCGGCTGGACAATGGGATCATCGACGGGCTCGATCTCACGCTCGACGGCCCCATGTTGGAGGGCGGCAATTTTCCCTTCGCCGTCGATTGCGCCAAGAGCCTCTTGCAAGCGCTTCCGCCGAGCCCTGGCGGCGGCCTCGTCGAGGTTATCGCGGCCTGCGATCAAATGATGGCGGCGCATACGCTGCACGCGCATGGGTCCGCGGGCTCGGCGCCGGCAAGCGACGTCGCACGGACGGCGACGCGTGTGATCCTGGGCAATGTTGACTCTTGCCAATTCGAAGACGGCGGACGCCTCGTCACCATCGAAAACCGGGCCGGCATCGAACGCGGCCGGCGCCTTCGCGTCGCGGTGCGACGAGCCGAGCCTACGGCCGAGAGCTCCAGCTGCGCAGGATCCGGGGCATGCTTATGACCGTCGTCGGGTCGTGCGCGTGCCGATCGCGCCGACGAAAAACTACGGCCCCAAGTATCGGCGCAACGTCGCTTTCCAATCCGCGCTTCGAATATACAGCAGGAGCGACCGGTTGAGCGGCTCTCGAAGATTGCTGCCGCTCGGCAGCGCGATACCGTAATACTGTTGCTCGAAGGTTTGCGGAAGCACCTGAAGCCGGCCCCGGTACCGCGTGTTGATCAGGTATTTCATGATCGGGGCGTCCCCAACAAAGGCATCGATATGGCGACGCGCGAGCGCCTGCAAAGCCGCGCTCGCGCTGCCAAAGCGTACGGCTTCGATGTCGTGATCGGTGAGAAATGCCTCGCCGGTCGAGCCTTCGATGCAGCCGACGCGCAGATGGCTAAGGTCGGCCAATCCCTTAACCGGCGTGCCGAGCTGACTGATCGTGAGCGAGGATGTGATGGCGGCGGTAAAGCTCGACAGAATGATGATCGATACGAACATCCATGCGGTGGCAACCAGCCTGCCGCCGAGTGATTTCGGCGACTTGTCGCCATATCCGACCGTCGTCATCGTTACGATCGCCCACCAGACGCCCTCACCGATGCCCTTGGGGATCTTACCCGGGAAATGCTCGGGGTTGCCGCGCCGCTCGAAAATCCAGACGAGAAAGCCAGCGGCGAACAAGACGAGGATCAGCGCGCCCACCACGAAGAGAAAATGCAGGGAGAGGAAATGCTCCGCCACGCGGAGCCAGCGCAGGGGGGCGCCCTCGGACGGGAGGGCGATCGCGAGCCCGGTAATGAAAAAGGGATGGCTGAAATCCATCACCGCTTCGCGTTCCGCGGTGACCGTGATTGCCGTTACCCCCACGTCGAGAGAGCCGTCTTCGAGACCGGCGAGCAGATCGGGAAAATGCCGCTCCTCCAGCCGGAATTGCAGTCCGAGTTCCGTCGCCATCTCGCGCCACAGC
The DNA here is from genome assembly GCA_964585785.1 of uncultured Rhodospirillaceae bacterium. GTDB lineage: Bacteria > Pseudomonadota > Alphaproteobacteria > UBA8366 > UBA8366 > WHUA01. Next base: position 1,834 of record CAZPFL010000010.1, on the reverse strand, counting down.
TCGATGCTTATGCCGGACCAATGTCCATCGCGCATCTTCATGGCGAAGGGTGGGGCGCTGGTCGTACCCACGCGGAGAACACGCTGCGGAGACGCCGGCTGCGCGCTCGCCGGCCCCGCGACGAACAGCAGGAGCGCCATCAGCAACAGCCGCCAAGAAAAGCGTGATGGCGTCCGTGGCAAGATCACCGGCGTTTTCGGGATGCTGATCTCCATTCCTGTCGCGGCTCCAATCATGCCGTCGGCCCCCGCCCTGCCTCGCCGGCCTGCTTGGGCCAGCGATATCCCTGTGGAAGGTTGGAACTTACCGCAAATGACGGCATATCGTACCGTGCTCCGGATCAGATAGCACGGCGCCAGCAACCCGCCTCGCGACGGCTTGGCGTCAATGGGCGCCTTTAGGCCTGTAGCTCGGAATTGGCGAACCGCGTATTCTGGCGCGCGTGAACATGCCGGGCATTTTCCTCGGCCTCCACGAAACGCCACGAAAAGGAGACGGGGTCATGTGCCGGAAATGCGAGAAGGATCCGATCGGTCGGCGAAGGCTGCTGCGGCTCGGCGCGGCCGGAATAGTCGCGCTTGGGCTGGATGGCGTGTTTGGCCAAGCGCGCGCCGCCGAGGGGGCGGCAAGCACGCTCTCCCCCGCCGAAGCGCTCGCGAAGCTGAAGTCGGGCAACGCGCGCTATGTGAGCCATCCGAAACTCTGCTCGATCAAGCTGGCGGAACAGCGGGAGGCCGTCGCCACGCACCAGGCGCCCTGGGCAACGGTCGTCAGTTGCGCCGACAGCCGCGTGCCGCCCGAGCTGATCTTCGGCGGTCACGGCGTCGGCGAGCTCTTCGTCGCGCGGAATGCGGGCAATCTCGTGGACACCGGCACCCTCGGCACGGTCGAATACGGCGCCGCCGTGCTCGGCTCACCGTTGATCGTCGTGCTCGCGCATACGAGTTGCGGCGCCGTGAAGGCGGCCTGCGACATCGTCACCAAGAATGCGACCTATCCCGGCGCGATCGGCCCGATGGTCGAGCCGATCGTGCCGGCGGCGCTTGCCGTGCGGAATAATTCGGGCGATTTCGTCAACAACGCCGCCGAGGAAAGCGCTAAACGGACCGCCGCGCGGCTGACCGCGACGAGCACGCTCATCGCCGACCTCGCCGGCGCGGGAAAGCTCAAGATCGTCGCCGCGATCTACGACCTGAAGACGGGCGTGGTCACCTATCTCGATTGAGGGCGCTGCGGCTGACCGGGCGGCGTCGCCTCTAAGCCGTTGAAAGAAGGATACCCAAGGGCGAATTGGCCCAATTTCCTGTATTCAACCGCTGACCGGAAGGCGGGACACATCGATCTTCCCGCCGTCTCCCAAGAGTTCCGAAACGGGCGCCGCACAATTTTTTGATCGCCGATTTGGTCCCGACGGCCGGAATCGCATGGCCGGCCTGCGGGGCGCGCCCTATTTACCAAGCAAGCAAACGCAACTTTTCTAAATTAGAATCATTCTGAACTATTGACGGCACATCTCCGGCAGCATAAATTAGAATAATTCCAATTATTAAATTAGGAGGCTTCCCGATGGCCAAAACTGGTGAAAAGAGCATGGGCAAATGCCCGGTGATGCACGGCGGGATCACCACCGCCGGAAAGTCGAATATGGAATGGTGGCCCGAAGCGCTGAACCTCGACATCCTCCATCAGCACGACACCAAGACCAATCCGATGGGAAAGGGCTTCAACTATCGGGAACAGGTCAAGAAGCTGGACGTCGAGGCGCTCAAGAAAGACCTGCACGCGCTGATGACCGACAGCCAGGAATGGTGGCCGGCGGACTGGGGACACTATG
>CAZPFL010000009.1:0-49107 GCA_964585785.1 uncultured Rhodospirillaceae bacterium | reverse complement strand
TAGCGCGGGAAGCGGAACTCGAAATGGGGCGCGAACCACGCCGCCTCGAAGGGGAAGCCGCTGTCGCGCATCTCCGCCACCACGTCAGCGATGTCGCGCCAGACATGATGCGGCAGCATGAAGCGGTCGTGCAGCGCGGTGCCCCAGCGCACCAGGTCGTGGCGGTAAGGCTCGCGCCAGAAGCGCGCGATCAGCGCGCGCAGCAGAAGCTGCTGCGTCAGGCTCATCTCCGGATGCGGCGGCATCTCGAAGGCGCGGAACTCGACGAGGCCGAGCCGTCCCGTCGGCCCGTCCGGCGAGTACAGCTTGTCGATGCAGATCTCGGTGCGGTGCGTATTGCCGCTGACGTCGATAAGCAAGTTGCGGAACACCCGGTCGACCAGCCAGGGCGGCGCCTCCTCGCCCGAGTCCGGCTCGGGGATCTCGCGGAAGGCGATCTCCAGTTCGTAGAGCCCGTCATTCCGCGCCTCGTCGATCCGGGGCGCCTGGCTGGTCGGCCCGATGAACAGCCCGGAGAACAGGTAGCTCAACCCCGGATGATGCTGCCAGTAGGTGATCAGGCTGCGCAGCAGGTCGGGTCGGCGCAGGAACGGGCTGTCGGCCGCGGTCGCGCCGCCGGCGACCACGTGGTTGCCCCCGCCGGTGCCGGTATGCCGGCCGTCGAGCATGAACTTCTCGGTGGTGAGCCGCGAGAAATGCGCATCCTCGTACAGCCCCTTGGTGATCGCCACCATCTCCGCCCAGTCATGCGCCGGCTGGATGTTGACCTCGATGACGCCGGGATCGGGCGTCACCTTGATGACGTCGAGGCGCGGGTCGTGCGGCGGCGCGTAGCCTTCGAGATGGACGGGCAGCTTCAGCGCGGCCGCGGTCTCCTCGATCGCGGCGACGAGCTCGAGATAGTCGTCCGCTGTCTCGGTCGGCGGCATGAAGACGCAGAGCCGGCCGGCGCGCGGCTCGACGGTCAGCGCGGCGCGCACGAAGCGGCCGCTCAAGGATTGACCGACCACCGTCTGGCGCACCGCCGCGCCGTCCTGGTTCTCGGCTTCGCCGCGGCGGAATCGCTGGTGCCGCGTCTCGGGGTCGGGAAAGTCGGGCCGCTCGGCGAAGGGATCGCTCGCCACCACGTACGGGTAGTCGACCGGCGGAATATAGGGCAGCGACGACAGCGGCAGGCGCAGGCCCACGGGCGAATCGCCCGGCATCAGGAAGAGATGCTTGCTGCGCGTCGTCCAGCGCTCGCTGTACCAGCGCCGCGCGCCGTCCTTGGCGTTCCAGCGCTGCAGCGGCAGCACGTAGCCCGCCGGCTTGGAGAGCCCGCGCTCGAAGACGCGGGCGAGGCGGTCGCGCTCCATCGGGTCGTCGAGCTTGGAATCCGACGGATCGAGATTCTCGGGCAGCCGCCGTTCCTTCTCCATGAAGTGCCACGGGTCCTCGTAGGCCGGCAGGGCGGCGTCGGGCTCGACCTCGAGGCGCTCCGCGATCCCACGCATCAAGGTCTCCGCGTCGCTGACGCCCGGCGCGTGATCCGCCGTCTCCCAGGCGATCAGGCTGTCGTCCTGCCACACCGGCTGGCCGTCGCGCCGCCAGTAGAGCGCGAAGGCCCAGCGCGGCAGTTGCTCGCCGGGATACCATTTGCCCTGGCCGAAATGCAGCATGCCGCCCGGCGCGAAGCGCGTCTTGAGCCGGCGGATCAGGTCATGCGCGAGCGCGCGCTTGGTCGGCCCGGTCGCCGCGGTATTCCACTCTTCCGCATCCACATGATCGACCGAGACGAAGGTCGGCTCGCCTGCAGCCATGGCTCGCCGCCGAGGGTGAGGCGCACGTCCTGCTGCTTCAGCACCGTGTCGACGCGATGGCCGAGCGCCTCGATCGCCTGCCATTCCTCCGCCGCGTAAGGCTTGGTGACGCGCGGCGATTCAAAGACGCGCGTGACCTTCATCGCGAAGTCGAAGCTGACATGCGCCTCGCCCAGCGTGCCGGTGATCGGCGCGGCGCTCTGCGGGCGCGGCGTCGCGGCGAGCGGGATATGCCCCTCGCCCGCCAGCAGGCCCGAGGTCGGGTCGAGCCCGACCCAGCCGGCGCCGGGCAAATAGACCTCGGTCCAGGCGTGCAGGTCGGTGAAGTCCGTCTCGGGACCGGACGGGCCGTCGAGCGACTTCACGTCCGGGGTGAGCTGGATCAGGTAGCCGGAGACGAAGCGCGCGGCGAGGCCGAGATGGCGCAGGATCTCCGCCATGAGCCAGGCGCTGTCGCGGCAGGAGCCGCGCTTCAGCCGCAGCGTGTCCTCGCAGGTCTGCACGCCCGGCTCCATGCGGATCAGGTATTCCACGTCCTGATGAAGCCGGCGGTTGAGATCGACCAGGAAGTCCACTGCCTGGCGCGGCTCGCGCGGCACCGCATCGAGCCAGGCCTGCAGCAGCGGCCCGGCGGGCTCGGGCTCGAGAAAGGCGTCGAGATCGCGGCGGACGTCGGGCGCGTAGGTGAAAGGAAAGGTCTCGGCCTCGGGCTCGAGGAAGAAGTCGAACGGGTTCTGCACCGACATCTCGGCGACGAGGTCGACCTCGACCTTGAACGAGCGGACCGGCTCCGGGTAGACGACCCGCGCCAGGTAGTTGCCGTGCGGGTCCTGCTGCCAGTTGATGAAATAGCCGTCGGGCGAGATCTTCAGCGCGTAGCTCAGGATCGGCGTGCGGCAATGCGGCGCCGGGCGCAGGCGAATCGACTGCGGCCCCATCTCGACCAGGCGGTCGTAGGTGTAGCTCGTAACATGGTGCAACGCGACGTGAATGCTCACCGGGTGCCTCATGAGCGGGAACGCAAGAATGCCAGCGTCGGGCAAATGGGCTCGGAATTCAAGGCGCTCGGTTGGGGCGCGCCTCTCTCGACCACGCCATTTGACAAAAAGCGCGTCGCCATCGCAGCTTGGCGGGAGAGGTCATTCATGCCCCGAGCTCCGAAACTCAAGGCGCCGCCCGGCGCCTGCGACTGCCATCTGCATATATACGGCGAACGCGGCCGCTATCCCTGGGTCCCGGTCAAGAACCGGCCCTTTCTCGACGATTGCCGCCTGCCGCAATATCTCGACGTACGCGACCGGCTCGGCCTCGCCCGCACCGTCGTCGTCCAGGCGACGCATTACGACGCCGACACAGGCTGCCTGCTCGACACGGTCGCCGCGCTCGGCGCGAACGGGCGCGGCATCGCCGTCGTCGATCCGGCAATCAGCGATGCCGAAATCGCGCGGCTGCATGAAGGCGGCGTGCGCGGGCTGCGCTTCGGCATCGACCTCGCCAACGGCATGCAGCCCGACGCGCTGGAGACGATGGCCGCCCGCATCGCGCCCTTCGGCTGGCACATACAGTACCGCTCCTGGCCCGACGAGCAGCTCGAGCTCGACGCGCGCTTCCGCCGGCTGCCCGTGCCGGTCGTCTTCGACCACATGGCCAATATTTCACCGGAAATCGGCGGCGCGGAGCATCCGGCCTTCAAGGCGCTGCTCCGGTTGCTCGAGACCGGCCGCGTCTGGGTCAAGCTCTCGGCGCCCTATCAACTGTCAAAGACCGGCGGACCGGACTACGCCGACTACCGCCCGCAGGCCCGCGCCCTCGTGAAGGCCGCGCCGGGGCGCATGGTCTGGGGCACCAACTGGCCGCATCCGCGCGTCGGCGAAAAGCCCGACGAGGCGGACCTGCTCGACCTGCTGCTCGACTGGACCGACGGCGACGCGGCGACCATCCGCGCCATCCTGACCGACAATCCGGCGACGCTGTACGGGTTTTGAGGGCATTGCGGTACTGCTGGCGACGCCTACCGCCGTGACGTCAGTTCGAATGCCAAGGCCCGTCCATGGATTGCCGGAACAAGTCCGGCAATGACGATCAATGTATGGGCCATAAAATCAAATCGTCACTCGCGGACTTGTTCCGCGAGTCCATTGGCCCGAACGGACAGGACAGTTCACTGCGCGAGCATATCGCCCCACCTAAGTCCTCCCCCACAAATGGGAGAGGACTTGGTGACGAATGCCTTTCGCGGCTACTTCAGCTTCGGATCGATCCAGACGGTGTCGAGCGCCTGGTTCAAGAGGTGGCTCGGGCCGATCTTCCAGCCCTTCACGTAGCTGCGGAGGACGACGATGCGGTGCCACCAGAAGGACGTGATCCAGTCCGCCCGCGTCCCGAGGACGTATTTCTCGTAAGCCCGCATCTTTTCGTACTGCTTCTTCGGATCGGTCTCGTAGAGCATCGACTTGTACATCTCGTCGGTCTTCTTGTCCGTGCAGCCTGAGTAATTGCTGCCCGAGCCACAGACCCATTTCGACACGTCGAGCGTCGGGTTGACGATGGTCTGGCCGTTGAAGTCGATCGAGACGTCGAAGTCATGCGACTTGGTCAGCCCGGCGTAGTACGGGCCGGACGGCACGACTTGTTGAGTCACATCGAGCCCGACCTTGCGCCACTGGTCGAGATGCCAGGTGCCGATGATCTTGTAGGGCTGGTCGACGGAGCGATTGTGCAGCGTGAACTTGAGATGCTCATAGCCCGCTTCCTTGAGAAGCTGGCGCGCCTTGGCGCGGGCCGCCTTGATATCGGGCGTGTAGCCGGGGATCTGCTCGAGCTCCTTCTTCGTGGCGGCGAGCGGATGGCCCGGGAAGACCATGCCGCCGACCGTCTTCACGATGGCGATCTTCTGCAGGTACTTGATGCTGTCCCAGCGGTCGAGCGCGTAGGTCAGCGCCTGGCGCACGCGTGGGTCCTGGAACGCCTTCCTCCGCTGGTTCGGCACGACGCCCATGATGTTGTTCACGTCGCCCTGATAGACCGTGACCCGCTTGCCCATCACCTTGATCAGCTCTTCGGCCGCCTGCGGCGGGAAGCCGCGGAACTCGGCGCCCGCGCGGTTGCCGCGGATGGCCTGCACGCGGACCGACATCTTGGGCGCCTGGATCGCCCTGTAGCCGTCGAGATAGGGCCGGCCCTTGATATAGAAATGCGGGTTGCGCTTGCCTTCGATGAAGGCGCCCGGCTGATCCTGGACGAACATGAAGGCGCCGGTACCGTTGATGTGCGTCTTGTGCCAGTTGTAGCCGTGCGTATCGAGATCCTTCTTCGAGTAAACGAAGTTGAAGGGCGACGCGAGCGCGGGGATGATCGCCGGCAGCGGCCGCTTCATCTTGACCAGCAGCGTGTATTTTTCCGGCGCTTCGACCGACGCGACTTCCTGGTACCAGGACTGGCGCGTGCTCGGGATGTTGGGCGGCGGGAAGATGATCTTGTCGAGTGTCGCCTTGATATCGGCCGCGGTCAGCGGCGTCCCGTCATGGAAGGTGACGTTCTCGCGGATGTGGAAGGTGTAGGTCTTGCCGTCCTTCGACAGATCCCACTTGCCCTTGCACAGGTCGCAGATGATGTCGGTCGGGGACATCGGGTCGTCGGGGTTGACCCGGATCAGCAGGCTGTAGAACGGCCGGATCGGATGGATCATGCCGAAGGTGCTTTCGCGGTGGCCGTCATAGGACGGCACCGTGCTGCCGACGACGAAATTGAGAATGCCGCCATGCACTGGCTTCTCGGCGGCATGCGCCATCAATGGCCCGGCCGCCACCGCGGCGGCCAGTAATGGCAGAAATGGTTTCAGCATGAGTTCCTCCTCTGGTTCTTTTGCAGTCAGATCAGCTATGCGAATACATCGGCTGGCCGGGCGTGGGCATCTCGGCGCGCAGGATCGTGCCGGTGTGCGATTCCGTCATGTAGAGGAAACGCCGCCCCTCGCCGCCATAGGCGACGTTGGTGATCATGTTGCCGGCGCAGGACTCGACCCGGTAGAGCGGCACGCCGCGATTGTTGAACAGCCAGACCACGCCGAGGCCCGGATGCGCGACGGCGATGCTGCCCTTCGCGTCGAGCGCCATGCCGTCCGGGCCGGGACAGGGAAGCTGCACGAACAGCCCGACCTTGCTGACGCCGCCGCGCTCGCTCATCGGCACGATCCAGACCGCGTTGGCGCGCGTCACCGCGACGAACACGACCTTTTCCGAACGGTTGAGCACCAGCCCGTTCGGGCTCGGGATCGTGTCGAGCAGGCAGTGCAGCGCGCCGTCGGCGGTCAGACGGTAGACCCGCCCGGTCGGGTCGTGCAGGCCGGTCTGGCCCTGGTCGGTGAAGTAGAGGTCGCCGTTCGCGGCGAAGTGCAGGTCGTTGACGCCCTTGAAGCGCTCCTGCTCGATCGGCCCTTCGAGATAGGGCGTAACGCCGCCACTCGCCGGGTCCATCAGCATGATGCCGTTGCGGTGATCGGCGATGAAGATGCGCCCGTCCTTGTGGATCTTGAGCCCGTTCGGATCGCCGTCATATTCGGCCGCGACGTCGAAGGCGCCGCTCGGCGAGATGCGGAAGATCCGCCCGTTCGGAATGTCGACGCAGTAGAGGTTGCCGTCGCGGTCGAAGGACGGCCCCTCCAGAAAGGTGGTGCGCCGGTGGCCGCCGCGAACCTTGCCGCCCTTGCGGTATTTCTCCGGCACCTCGGCGAAGACTTCCGTCTTGATCACTTTCGGCGGGTCAAAAAAGGTCACGGGTGTTTCCTCCGGAATTCATGCTTTGGCAGGCTCACGCTTCGACAAGCTCAGCATGAGGCTCGCTTTGTTCTGCGCGACCCCCAGAAGCCTCATCCTGAGCCTGTCGAAGGATGAGACGGCTCGCCGCGCATTCAAATCGTCCCGTCCTTGCGCAGCGCCTCGATCGCGTCATCGTCGAGCCCGATCTCATGCAGGATGTCGGCGCTGTCCTGGCCGAGCCGCGGCGGCGGCCGGTCGAGGTCGAGATCCTCGCCGACGAAGCGGTAGCCGCGCGTGCTCACCGTCACGTCGCGCCCGTCATGTCCCGCCTCGGCGAAGGTCTGGACGATGCGCCGCTCCTTGATGTGCGGATGCTCCAGGATCTCCGGGATCGAGTAGATCCGCCCGGCCGGCACGCCGGCGGCCGAGAAGGCCTCCTCCCATTCGGCGCCGGTGCGCGTCCTCAGTACTGCTTCCAGCTCCTCGCGCAGCGCGGCGCGGTGCTTCAGCCGGTCGTCGCGGTCGGCATAGTCCGGATGGGTCTTGAGGTCGGGGCGGCCGAGCACGTCGCAGGTGATCTCGAACTGCTTCTGCTCGTTGTTGACCAGGTTGATCTGGCCGTCCTTGGTCGCGAAGGTGCCGGACGGCGCGGCGGAATGGCTCTCGTTGCCGAGCGGCCGCGGCGTCTGCCCCGCGTTGACGTAGTTGGAGATCACCCAAGCGGCCATGGTCACCAGACTCGCATCCAGCATCGAGACGTCGATGAAGGCGCCCTCGCCGCTCGCCTGCTTGCGGTAGAGCGCGGCGACGATGGCGAAGGCCGCGGTCATCGCGCCCATGGTGTCACAGGCGACGTAGCCGGCGCGGAAAGGTCCGGTCTCCTCCGTGCCGGTGACGCTCATCAGCCCGCAATAGCCCTGGATGATCTGGTCGTAGGCCGGCCGCTTGGCGAGCGGTCCCTCCTGGCCGAAGCCCGAGACCGCGCAATAGACGAGGCCCGGCTTGATCTTCTTCAGGTCGTCGTAGCCGAGGCCGAGCCGCGCCATCACGCCCGGCCGGAAATTCTCGAACACCACGTCGGCCTTCGCCACCATCGCGCGGAACAGCTCGCGCCCCCGCTCCTGCTGCAGGTTGAGCGTGATCGAGCGCTTGCCGGCATTCGACGACAAAAAGGACGCGCCCATGTTATGCCGGCCCATCGCCGGGTCCGCGCCCATCTTGCGCGACAGGTCGCCGGTGCCGGGCCGCTCGACCTTGATCACGTCCGCGCCGAGCTGCACGAGCTGATAGGTGCAGAGCGGCCCCGCGATGATGTTCGACAGGTCGAGCACACGCACGCCCGCGAGAGGCTTGGTCATGGCGTACGCTCCCGCACGACGTCGGAATAGCATTCCCTCCCCCCTTGCGGGGGAGGGTTAGGGTGGGGCGTGGGACGGGTCGAGAACACGTAGACGCCGGTGGTGCCCCTGCCCCCCCACCTAAATCCTCCCCCACCAGGGGGGAGGACTTCGGGGCATGTCGCTGTCGCAATCACGGAGCGCCCCATCAATGCACGGACCCGAGCTTGCGGCGGAGCGCGGCGAGGCTGCCGCCCTTGGAGACCTTGCCGGGCAGCGGACGACCGACGACCTCTTCGGCGATCTGCGCCGCCTCGATCATCGCCTCCAGGTCGATGCCGGTCTCGATCCCCATCTCCTCGCAGAGGAAGACGAGGTCCTCGGTGCAGACGTTGCCCGCCGCGCCCTTGTGCTTGGCGAAAGGGCAGCCGCCGAGACCGGCGACGGACGAATCGTAATTCGCCACGCCCATCTGCAGCCCGGCATAGGCGTTGGCGATGCCCATGCCGCGGGTGTCGTGCAGGTGCAGCGACAGGCGCAGCTCGGGGAATTTCTCGCGCACCGCGCCGACCGCGCGCTTGATGCTCTCGGGCGTGCCCCAGGCCATCGTGTCGGCAAGCGACACCGTCTCGATGGTGAGGCCATGCTCGGCGGCGATCTCCAGCACCTCGCCGACCAGGCGCACGACGACCTCGACCGGCGTCTCGCCCTGGAAGTTGCAGCCGAAGGCGGAGGAGATGCTGGCGCGGCGCACCGGGATGCCCTCCGTCTTGTACTTGCGCAGCAGCTCGTCGAGCTTGCGGCGATGCTCCTCCGGCGTGCGCCCGAGGTTGCTCTTGAGGAAAGTCTCGGACGGATAGAGCGTGATCTTGCCCTCGATGGTGAGGAAGCCGATGTCGAGCGCCTGGCGCAGGCCGCGCTCGTTGAACCACAGCGCGCTGTACTCGACGCCGGGCTTGACCTTGATGCCGCGCAGCACCTCGGCGGAATCCGCCATGCCCGGCACGCGGCGCGGATCGACGAAGGACATGGTCTGGATATGATGCACGCCGGTCTCGGACAGCGCGTCGATCAACCGGATCTTGCCGGCGCTCGGGATTGCGCCTTTCTCGATCTGGAAGCCTTCGCGCGGACCCTCTTCGCATATGTTTACGCGGCCTGGAAAATCAGACATGGCGATAACTCCGTACTATCTGGGCGTCGTCTCCGGGGGGTGCGTTGCCAGTATAGTGCCAATGCCCCGACGCCAGCAAAACGCGGAAATCGCCCGCAATTTCGAGTTGCGGCGCGGTCATGCTAGGCTGCCGGGAAATGGGAGGTACCATGAGCGACGCATTCGACTTTCAGGCCTTGTTCGCGAAGGGACTGCCGGCGCCGGCGGGACGCTGGGGCGGGTTTCCGAAATACAACTTTGTCGGCGGTCACAACGATCCGGACGGAATCCCGGTCGAAGGACTGATCGCCTCGGCGACGCGCGTGCTGCGCCGCCGCGGGAGCACGCTGGCGACCTACAATCTCGACAGCGGCCCGCTCGGCGACCGCGAGATGCGCGAGTTCCTGGCCGCCAAGATGACGAAGTACCGCGGAGTCACCACCTCGCCCGACGAGATTCTGGTGACGCCCGGCTCGAACCCGGCGCTGCTGCTGATCTTCGGCGTGCTGATCGACCCCGGCGACACGGTCATCGCCGAGGAATTCACCTATGCCGGCGCGCTGGGGCGCATGCGGGCGCGCGGCGCCAAGGTCGTCGGCGCCAAGCTCGACGACAAGGGGCTGTCCGCCGACCATTTGGAAGAGCTGCTCGCGGCGCATAAGAAGGCCGGCATCAAGACCAAGTTGATCTACACCATCCCGACCATCCAGAACCCGACCTCGACCGTGATGCCGGTCGAGCGCCGGCGCGCGATCCTCGACATCAGCCGCAAATACGGCGTGCCGGTGGTCGAGGACGAGTGCTACGCCGATCTCTTGTGGGAGCAGGAATGGCCGCCCTCGATGCGCGCCATGGAGGGCTCCGAGCACGTCATCCACGTCGCCTCCTTCTCGAAGTACCTCTCGCCGGCGCTGCGCCTCGGCTTCATCAACGCACCCTGGCCGGTGCTGGCGCAGATGCTGGCGATCAAATACGACAGCGGCACCAGCGCGCTGCCGCAGATGGTCGTCGCCGACTTCATGAAAGAGCATTACGACGACCATGTCGGCGCGCTGAAAGGCCGGCTGAAGAAGAAGTGTGACGCGCTGGTCGAGGCCTTGCAGGAGCAGTTCGGCGCCTCGGCCGAGTTCACCGTCCCGCCGGGCGGCATCTACCTCTGGATCAAGCTGCCCGAGGTTGTCGACACCCGGAAGCTCGCCGCTCCCGCGGCGGCCGAGGGCATCGCCTTCAATCCGGGGCCGGAATGGGCGGTCGACGGCCCGAGCGCCAGCCGCTACCTTCGCCTCTGCTACGCCTATCCGGACGAGGCGACGATCCGCGAGGGCGTCGCCAAGCTGGCGGAGGTCTGCCACCGCGAGTTCGGCGTTCCGGTGCGCAGCGCCAACGTGGCACGGTAAAGAGCAAGACGAAGCGGGCGACGAGTCATGGAGAACCAGACCTACGACTACATCATCGTGGGCGCGGGATCGGCCGGGGCCGTGCTCGCGAACCGGCTCAGCGCGAGCGGGCAATACCGCGTCCTGGTCCTGGAGGCCGGACGGGCGAGCCATCCCTGGTCGCCGATCCCGATCGGCTACGGCCGGCTGATCGACAACCCCGCCGCCAACTGGTGCTACGACTCGGAGCCGGACGAAGGCAGCGGGCAGCGCCGCATCCCCGTGCCGCGCGGCAAGCTGCTCGGCGGATCGAGCGCGATCAACGGCATGGTCTTCGTGCGCGGCCAGGCACAGGACTACGACCACTGGGCGCAGCTCGGCAACCGCGGCTGGAGCTACCAGGACGTGCTGCCGATCTTCAAGCGCATGGAGAACTATGCCGGCCGCGGCGACGACAGCCTGCGCGGCCGCGACGGCCTGCTCAAGGTCACCGACACGCGCGAGAAGGGCCCGCTCTACGACGCCATGATCAAGGCCGCGGAATCGGTCGGCATCCACTACAATCCGGACTACAACGGCGCGACCCAGGAAGGGATCGCGATGACGCAGACCACGATCTGCAACGGCCGGCGCATGAGCACGGCCTACTGCTATCTCGAGCCGGCACGACGGCGGCCCAACCTCACGATCAAGACCGGCGCCCTGACCGAGGCGCTGATCCTCGACGGCACGCGCTGCACCGGTGTGCGCTTCTCGACCGGCGGCACGCCGCAGCATGTGCATGCGACGCGCGAGGTGATCATCAGCGCGGGCTCGATCAACTCGCCGCAGGTACTGGAGCTGTCGGGCATCGGCCGGCCCGAGGTGCTGCAGGCCAGCGGCATCGCCGTGCGCCACGCGCTGCCGGGCGTCGGCGAAAACCTGCGCGACCATTATTCGCCGCGCATGAAATGGGCGGTGACCAAGACAGGCGTCACCTACAACGACCGGGCGCGCGGTCTCGGCCTCGCCGGCCAGGCGCTGCGCTACGCCTTTGCGCGTGACGGCTTCTTCGCCATGGCGGCGACGCCGATCCGGGTCTATTTCCGCACGCGCGAGGGGCTGGAGTCGCCGGACGCCACCTTCTCCTGCCTGCCCTTCCTGGTCGGACCCAACCGCTCGGTCGCGCCCGAGCGCGGCGTCACGATCAACGTCAACGTGCTGCGCTCGGAAAGCACCGGCAGCATTCACGTGAAGTCGTCCAGCCCGCGCAACCCGCCGGCGATCCGCTTCAACTTCCTGTCGGCGGAATACGACCGCACGGGCCTGCTCACGGCGATGCGCACCGCGCGCCAGGTGATGAACGCGCCCGCCATGGCGCATATCATCGGCGACGAGATCGCCCCCGGCGCGGCGCTGCAAAAGGACGACGAGATCCTCGACTGGGTGCGCAACAACGCCGAGACGACCTACCACCCGGTCGGCACCTGCAAGATGGGCCAGGACCCGATGGCCGTGGTCGACGAGCGGCTCCGCGTGCGCGGCCTGCAGCAGCTGCGCGTCGCCGATGCCTCGATCATGCCGACGCTCACCTCCGGCAACACGAATGCGCCCTCGATCATGATCGGCGAGAAGGCGGCCATGATGGTGCTGGAGGACGCGGGGTAGGCCGGAACGGCCGCGTCGCGCGGCGGGCATAAAAAAGACAACAGAGCTCTGGGAGGAGCGATCGGATGAAGTTCGGCGTACTCCAGTTCTTTAGCTGGCCCGGGCGGCGCGTGCCGCTCGAGACGGTCTACGACCGCGCGTTCAACCGCATGCGCGTGATGGACGAGACCGGCTACGACGCGGTCTGGCTGGCCGAGCATCATTTCAGCACCTACAGCGTCTGCCCGTCGGTGCATATCATGGGCACGCATATCGCGGCCCACACCAAGCGGCTGCGCATCGGCACGGCGGTCTCCCTCGCCTCCTTCTACCATCCGCTGCGGCTTGCGGAGGAAGTGGCCCTGCTCGACCAGGTGTCGGGCGGCCGGGTCAACTGGGGCGCCGGACGCGGCTTCGACCCGACAGAGCACCGCGTCTTCGGGGTCGAGCCGAAGGAAAGCTACGCCCGCTTCCGCGAGAGCGTGGAAATCGTGCTCAAGGCCTGGCGCAACGAGAAGGTCAACCATCACGGCCAGTTCTGGAGCTTCGAGGACGTCGAGGTGCTGCCCAAGCCGCGCCAGGACCCGATGCCCGTCTGGATCGCCGCCACCTCGGAAAACGCGCTCGACTGGGCCGGCGAGAACGGCTTCTCGATCCTGATGGACCCGCACGCGACGCATGCCGAGATCGCGAGCAAGCGAAAATACTACGAGGGCCGGCTCGCGGCGGCGGGCCATCCGGTCGGCGGCCGCGACATCCCGATGGCGCGCACACTCGCGATGGGCGAGACCTGCGCCGAGGCCATCGAGGTCGGCCGGCGCGGCGCGGAGTTCATGTTCGGCTCCTACCTCCGCAAGAAGGCCAACATCTACGGCAAGGATGCGGGCGGCGAGAAGTCGATCCCGATGGACACAATCAATACCGCGATCCGCGACAACGCCGACCCGGTCGCCAAATACGTCGAAGACGTGGCGATCTGCGGCGACCCGGCGAAGGTGATCGACGACCTGCAGGAGATGCAGGAGACGCTGCCGCTCGAATACCTGATGATCGCGCCGCTGAGCCACCAGTCCTTCGTGACCTTCACCGAGAAGGTGATGCCGAAGTTCCTGTGACCGGGCCGCGCGGAACGCCTACCCCGCCGCGTGCGTCACTCCGCCGCCTTCAGCGCGTCGGCGACGTCGTCCTTGCGCGGGTCGCGCAGGCCGGTGTGGCCGTGGTGGCGGTCGGCGACCTTGTAGCCGAGCGCGTCCTCGGCAATCAGGATCTTCTGCACATTCGCCGTGCCCTCGCCGGTGAAGAACAGGTCGGCGTAGGACTTGAGCCACGACACGCGGTATTCCAGCGCGAGCCCATAGCCGCCGAAGACCTGCTGCGCCTTGTCGGCGACGAATTTCGCGGTCTGCGACGCGTGATACTTGGCGAGCGCGGCGATCCGGTTCGACGGCAGGCCGGCGTCCATGCTGCGCGCCGCCTCGTAGACCAGCGCCCGGCTCGCCTCGATCGCGACCGCCATTTCGGCGATGTCGGACTGGATCATCTGGAATTTGCCGATCGGCCGACCGCGCAGCACGCGCTCGTTGGCGTAGCGCACCGCGTCCTCGAAACAGGCGCGCGCGACACCGAGCGCCTTCGCCGCCACCGTCACCCGGCCGGGCTGCAGCGCGCGCATGACGATCTTGAAGCCGTCGCCCTCGGCGCCGAGCCGGTTCTCCACCGGGACGATAAAGTCGTCGAGGAAGACCGCGTTGGTGCGCAGCGCCTTCGAGAGGCCATGCATCTCGATCGGCCGCGCCTCGAAGCCGGGATACTTCTTCGGCTCGACGATGAAGGCGGTGACGCCCTTCGCGCCGGCCTCCGGGTCGGTCTTGGCGAGGAGCACGCCGACATCCGTCTCGTTCGCCATCGAGGCGAACATCTTCGAGCCGTTGAGGCGGTAGACGTCGCCGTCGCGCACCGCCGTCGTCTTCATCGCACCCAGCGCGTCCGAGCCGCCGCCCGCTTCGGTCAGCGACATCATGCCGATGGTCTCACCCGCCAGGATCGGCGGCACGTATTTCATCACCTGTTCCGGCGTGCCGCCCGCGTAAATGCATTGCGGGCAGGTCGAGCCCTGCTGGTTGTTGCAGGCCGCGAAGCGCACGTCGTTGCGCGCCAGCTCCTCGCTCACCACCGCCGCCGCGACGTAGCCGAGATTGGTGCCGCCGACCGATTCCGGGAAGACGCAGCCGTAGAAGCCGGCCGCGCCGGCCTTCTTCACGAGATCGCGCGGGAAGACGCCCGCGCGCTCGATCGCATCCATGACCGGATTGACCTCGGTCTCCATGAACCGGTTCACGCTGTCGCGGACCGCGCGGATTTCCTCTGGCAGCAGCTCGTCCATATTTCGTCTCCTGTGCGGTGACGCCCTCCGGTCTTTGAACGGTGATCGCGGCGCGCGGCCGTCAGTCGCCGGCGGACGCGGTCTTATCCTTCGCGAAGGCCGGATAGAGGTTGACGTAGCCCTTCTCCACCCGCCGCTGCGCGTGCTTCCGCGCCACCTCCTTCGTGAAGGGGATGAAGCCGTAGCCTTCGGTCAGCCGCTGCATGAAGCACATGCGCGCGGTGACCGCGATCGCGTCGTGCAGCGCCTTCTCGTCCCAGCCCGCGTTGAACACGGCGTCGGCATCGGCCTGCGTCATCTCGCCCGGCGTCAGGGTCAGCTTGCGAACGAAGGCGAGGAGCGGCTTCAGCCGCGGCTCGACGGGCGCGGTGTCGAGATCGGCAAGCAGCTTGTCGAGCAGGCCTTCCTCGATCCCCCAGGCGTAGACCACCTCGGAATGCGCCGCATAGACGAAGCGGCACCCGGCCACGCCGGCGGCATAGGCGAGGATAAGCTCGCGCTCGCCGGGGCTGAGCGGCGACGGGCCATTCATGAGCGCCTGGCTCATCTCGGACCAGAGGCGGTAGATCTCGGGATAGGCCGTGAACACCGCGGGCGGGCCGGCATTTTCCGGCATGGATTTGAAGAAGGGCATGGCGCGTAACCTCCGAACTGTCTGCCTCTACTATGCCCCGCCCCCGGCCTTCAGCAAAATCGCGGCGGAAGGACCGGCCGCGTATCGATCACACCCGGGTGCGGCCGACGGGTTGCCATTTGCGGCTTTCGATCGAAAAATACCGAAGGCTGCTCCGACACGAGGGAAACGCGTTGGCGGAACGAACGCTTCGAAATCCGAAGACGGGGGAGACCATCACCTTCCTCAAGACGGCGCGGGACACCGACGGCGCGCTGTTTCAAATGTCCTACAAGATGGCGCCCCATGCCGCGATCGCCGACGAGCATGCCCATCCCCATCAGGAGATGACGATCCGGGTCCTGTCGGGCACGCTGACCTGCACGATCGACGGCGTCGACACGGATATCACCGCCGGCTCGGAAGCGGTCATTCCGGCCGGCGCGAACCATTTCCAGCGGAACGACACCAAGGAAGAGGTCCACGCGATCGAGGAATACCGCCCGGCGCTGCAGATGCAGGAGTTCTTCGAAGTCCTGATCGGCTGGGCCAACGACGGCAAGACCAACCAGGCCGGCTTGCCGAGCCCGCTCCGCCTCGCCGTGCTGCACCGCTACTTCCATGACAGTATCCGGTCCAGCTCGCGACAGCGAAATGTCATGGCCTGGTTCCTGGCGCCCTTCGGCCGCGCGCTGGGCTACGACAAGGAGATCGCGGCCTACGTGCGGCGCGCGCGGCAGCCGGACGCTTTCTAGCCGCAAGGCCGCGGCAGCGCCCCCTTACTCCTCCGGCTCGGTCGTGAACATCAACGGGTAGCCCGCCCTGCGGCCCGCTTCGGTGCCCTCCGTCGCCTTGGTCTCGGCGATGTCCTTGGTATAGACCGCGACCACGCAGGCGCCGCGGCGATGCGCCGTCAGCATGACCCGGTGAGACGCGCCTTCGCCCATCCCGAAGACGGCCCTCAGCACCACGACGACGAATTCGCGCGGCGTATAATCGTCATTCAAGAGGATGACCTTATGCAGCCGCGGCCGCTCCGTTTTCGGCCGGGTCTTCGTGCGCGGGGTGACAAGGATATCGCTCATTTTGCCCCGTTACGTTCCGTAACCGGACCCTGGCGTCGCCGCCAGATGCGCAAACCAGTATAGCGCAAGCGGGGCGATATGCGGAGAGGCGTATCGATGGGGCGGCCGGCGTCTAACGCGCTTTCGGTCGCGGCGACGGCTCAACCTGCTTTACACGATCATGTGAACCGATAGCATACCAGACGTGGATGGCTGAACGGCCGTCTATCCGGGACATTCTGAATACAATGTGCCGAGTGCAGCGAAACCAGGGCTAGGGATCCGAGCCGCCCGGCAGATAGAGGGCGCGAAGTCGGCCGAGGCCCGTCGGACGGGGAGACACTCGCGATGACTTATGGTCTGAGGGCCGCTGCGCTGACTACCATCGTTCTCACGTTGACCCTGGCGCCGTGGTCCGCGAGCGCCGGGGAGCACTGGGGCGCCTTCAAACGGGACGCCTGCGTGCGCTACGGCGTGCGGCAGTACTCGTCGCGGCTTTGGGATATCCGGGGCGACTGGATGCGGGCTTGCCAGCGAGCCGCCGCCACCGTCGCCGGCCATCACTTCAGGCGCCCGACCCGCTGCCGGAATCTCGGCATCGGCGGCATGTGGGGCGAGTTCGACGTGCCTGACGCTTCGTGCAGCGCCCGCTGGGGCGCTTTCAAGCGTGATGCCTGCGTCAGGCTCGGCGTCCGCCAGTACTCTTCGCGGCTTTCGAATATTCCCGGCGACTGGATGCAGGCCTGTGTGCGGACCGGCGCCACCGTCGCGGGCAAGCATTTCAACCGTCCGACCCGCTGCCGCAATCTCGGCGTCGGCGGCATGTGGGGCGAGTTCGACGTCGCCGATTCCTCATGCCGGCCCCATTGGGGCGCGTTCAAGCGCGACGCCTGCGTCAGGACCGGCGTGCGGCAATACTCCTCGCGGCTCTGGGACATCCCCGGCGACTGGATGAAGGCCTGCCGGACCAGCGCCGCCACCGTCGCCGGCAGGCATTTCAGCCGTCCGACCCGCTGCCGCAATCTCGGTGTCGGCGGCATGTGGGGCGAGTTCGACGTACCGGATTCGTCCTGCCCCTACTGGGGCAACGAGCTCGGCCGTCCGGGCGTGGTGCGCGCGGAGTGCGCCGCCGTCCACTATCGCAAATACTATGCCCGGCTTTGGGACGTGCCGGCCGGGGTCGACTGGGGCAACGCCTGCCAGCACAAGCCCGAGACCGTCGCCGGCTACGCGACGCCCCGGCCCTCCTCCTGCATCAACAAGGGGCCGTTCGGCATGTGGGGCGAATGGTTGATCAAGGATAAGAGCTGCACCCTTGCGTCGCTGCCGCAGGACGCCCGCCGCCGTCAAATCGCCAAGGCCAAGCTCGCCGAGCTCGCTCAGGTGATCGCCGCGAAGATTGGATTCTCCCGGCAAGTCAGCGCCAATCCGCGCGTCCGCGCGGAGTTGAAGGCCGGGAACAATGCCAGCGTGACCCGCTCAATGAACATGGCCGGCGCCGGGTCAGGGCCGCAGCCCGACGGATATCTCCTGCGCACGATGACCATTGCCGCGACCGGCGGCGCCAAGATCCTGATTTTCGGCGGCCAGACCGAAGCCGGCGCCGCGATCGATCTGAAGGGCAAACGGCCGGTCTACGCCTTCGCGTCCGCCGGCTATGACTGGGGGCTGGGCCTTGCCGCCGGTGCCGGCATCGATGTCGGCTTCTGGGTCTGCCAGAACAACAAGATCGGCGGCAATGTATGGGGCGTGGAATTCGGCGTGGACGACCTGGTGAAGCTGGCGGCAAAGAAGCTGACGCTCGACAAGGGCGCGTCGATCGCCATCGGCCTGTGGTTCGACTACAACAACGTCTTCCAGGGCTTCACCCTGACGCCGGGCGTATCCGCGGGCGCGGATCTGGCCGGCGTCGTTTACGCGACGACCGCCGTCGACGGCGACGAGACCGTGGAGTGCGACGGCCGCCCGAAGAAGAAATAGCGCGGCGACCTGCCGACGGGCGTGACCAACGCAGAGCGTAGGGGTTGATGGCTCAGGGTTCCCCGGTGAACGGTCCGGCCGGCTCGCGGCCCGCCTCGCCGATTGTCTTTCGTCGGGTCGAATGGGGCAGCCGGGACAGGTGTCGGTCACGCCCGGTTTTGCCGCATTTATTTCCTCAGCCGACAAAACTCGAATAGACTGAACAGAATGAGAAAAAAGCGCTTGGCCTCACGCACCGGCACGTCGCGGGATCAGGCCATAGCGCAAACGAATCGGGGAGGCGACCATGCGGAAGCTGTGCGGACTTTTGGGGGGCTTCCTCTTCTTGGCGTTGGCGACGCCCGTCTACGCCCAGATGGGCGGCTTGCCGCCGTCGCAGACGATCGGCTGGATGCGCCGCGCCTGCGCGGGGTGGCGGAGCCTGCCCAACATAGACTCGCAAGAGCTTGCCTGGTGCACCGCCGTCATGACCGGCTACAAAGCCGGGATATCCTGGGGCTGGACGCTGGCGACGGGCGAGCGGCTGAAATATTGGTGCGCGCCGTCCGCCATGAATGTCGAAGAGTCGATCGCCGTCTTCGTGGAATGGGCGGATCATAACCAAAACCGGTGGGACGACCCGTGGTTCATGGGGATGTCGGACGCCTTCAAGGCCAAATGGCCCTGCCCGAAGAGCAAGACGAAATAGCGCGCGATCTGCGCGTCTTGGGTCCATCGGCGGTCCATCGGCGTGACGGACTGCCGTTATCGGTCGGAAACGGGCGCGGCGCGGCGGAAGCGATCCATCGCGACATAGAGAACGGGCACGAGGTTGAGGGTCAGGAAGGCGCCCATCATCAGCCCGCCGAACAGCATGATCGCCAGGGGCTGCAGGAGCTGCGGCCCGCGCCCGATCCCCAGCGCCGCCGGGAGCATCCCGAGCAATGCGGTCAGCTGGGTCAGCAGCATCGGCCGCATGCGCACGGCCACGGCCTCGCGCACCGCGTCGGCGGCGTCATATCCGGACGCGCGCAATCGCTGGGCAAAGGATAGGAGAACGATGCCGTTGTTCACCGAGACGCCGATCAAGGTGACGAGCCCGATCATGACGGTCAGGTCGAGCGGCTGCCGCGTCGCGAACAGGATCAGCGCCGCCCCCATGAAATCGATCGGGAGCTTGCAGAGGATGACCGCGGGATCGAGCAGATTGCCGAACTGCAGGACCATGATCCCGTAAACCAGCAGGGCGGATGCCAGCAGGATCAAGACGAGTTGCTGGGCGGTGTCAATCATCTCCCGATATTCGCCGGTGTAAGCGACATGCACGTCGGGCGGCAGCGGCAGGCGCGCGAGCGCCTTGCCCAGATCGGCGAGAACGGAAACCGGATTGCCGGAAAAATCGAGCGTGAGCGTGAGCGCGCGGCTGCCGAACCGGTGCTCGATCAGCGAATAGGCGGTCGAGGGCGTGACATGGGCGACTTGGCTCAGGGGAATGAGCGCGCCCGCTCCGCCCTGCACCAGCACATTCGCCAGATCGCTCGGCTGACGCACGGCGTCCTTGTCGTAGCGCAGGTAGAGATGGACGACCTTTCCGCCGATGATGCTTTCGCCGGCATCGACCCCTTGCACGGCGACCCGGACCGCCCGGGCCACGTCCTGCGGCCGGACGCCGAGACGCGCGGCCGCCGCCCGGTCGACCGTCACATCCAGTCGGTCGAGCGGCACCTTGGCGCTGTTGAAGACGCTCGCGACGCCGGGAACCTTCCGCGCCGCCGCCTCGACCATGCCGGCCGCCTTGTGGAGCGCGGTGAGGTCGTTGCCGGAAATCGTCAACCCGAAGACGACCGGAAGCCCCGACAACGACTCCTCGATCTTTTCGGAGGTCGGCTCGTTCATCCGCGTCAGCACGCCGGGAATTTGCGACACCTTGGCGTTGATCGCATCCCGGATGCTTTCGGCGCTATAGGCGCCGTGCGGATCGAGCCGCAGGACGAGCTCGCCCGCCTCCGGACCTTCCAGGAAGTAGCTTTCCGACGGTGAACCCGTCCGCCGAAACACGGCCGAGACGCCGGGCTGGGCGAGCGCAAGCGCTTCGAGCCTATCGCCCATGCGGTTGCTCTCCGCCAGGCTCGTGCCGGGCGCGAGCTGGTAAGACAGCAGCAGGCTCTGTTCGTCCAACAGGGGAAGGAAGCGAACCGGGTTGAACGCCAGCAGCGCCACCGCGGCGAGCATCAGCACGACGCTGGCGGCGATGACGACGGCGCGGCGCCGCAGAAAGAGATCGAGCAGCCGCCGGTTATAGCGGATGGCCCGGTCGATCAGCCATTGCCCGGACGACGTGGACGTCCTGGCCGCGCCGCCCATCGCCGGGAGCGACCGCCGGGCGCTCCACGGAATGAGGGTCAGAGAGAGGATCAGGGACAGCGTCAGGACCCCGCCGAAGGTGATGCCAAAGGGCTGGAAAAGCCGGCCGGCGAGGCCCTGCAGAAAGACCAGCGGCACAAAGGTCACGAGGACGACCATGGTGCCGGCGACATCGGCGCCGAGGATTTCCCGCGTCCCGTCCAGCGCCGCGTCGGACGGCGCCTTGCCCAGCTGCCAATGCCGAAAGATGTTCTCGAGGACGAGGATGCCGTCGTCCGCGATCATGCCGACGGACACCGTAAGAGCGCCAAGCGTCATCAGGTTGACGCCCAGCCCTGTCCAACCCATCACGATGAAGACGCCGACGACGCTCAGCGGAATGGTGATGGCGAGGATGAGCGTGGCGCGGTTCCGTCCGAGAAAAAAGAACAGCGCAAGCAGGGACAGCAGCGCGCCGGCGAGCAGCTCGTTCCGCATGTTCCGGTACGCCAGGCCGATGATCTCGGCCTGGTCGTAGAATTTCTGGATCTTCGCGCCGTCCGGCGGCGTCAGCTTCGTGAGCGCGGCGTCCACGGCGGCGGACACGGCCATGGTGCTCGCGCGCTGCTGCTTCTGCACCATGAACGCGACCGCGGCCTGCCGATTGCGCGTGATCGCGTAGCGTTGCGGCACATGGCCCCGATAGATCCGGGCGACATCGCCGAGGACGACGGGCACGCCGTCCGCTGACCGGCGCAGCAGAACGGCCTGCAATGCCGCCAAGTCTCTGACCTGCGCATGCGTGGTGACCAGCAGATCCCGGCCGTGCTGCGTGATCACGCCCCCCGATGCCAGAACGTTGGATCCCCGGATCGCCGTGAGGACATCGCCGGTGCCGACCCCATGCGCCCGCATGCGCGCGGGATCGAGATCCACGCGCATCGCGGCCACGCCGCCGCCCATGACCTGGACGCGCGCCACCCCGGACAGCCGCTCCAGCGCCGGCGCGACGGTGTATTGCACCCAGTTCCGCATCTCGACCGGGTCGGCGGCGCCGGACAACATGAAGGTGGAAATCGCGGCCAGGGACGAGCCGATGTTTTCGATCTGCGGCCGCGCCCCGAGCGGCAGCCGCGCGAGAACCGACGCCAGCGCCGACGAGACCTCCTCGCGCGCGGCCAGGACATCCGTGCCCCACGAGAATTCCACGGTAATTTGCGACAGGCCCGGCGCGGAGAGCGAGCTGAACCGCTTGATGCGGCTGAGGCCGCTGATCGCGCTCTCGATCGGGCGGGTCAGAAGAAGCTCGGCGTCCTCTGCCGTCCCCGCCGGGTAGCGCGTGACGATATTGATGAGCGGATAGTCGAGGTTCGGCAAAAGGTCGACCGGCAGCGCCCGGAAGCTCGTCCATCCGCCAATCAGGACGAGCAGGACGCCGACGACCACGATAAAGGGCCGTGTCTTGAGCAGGGAGGCAAAGGACATGCGGCCCTGTCCTAATCGGCCGGCGGCATGATGGCGCTCAGATCCTGATACAGCAGCTCATAAGCGCCGGTCGTCACGACCCGGTCTCCAGCGGCGAGCCCGGACAGGACCGGGACCATGCCGTGCTGGGCGTCAGCCGCCTGCACCGCGACGGGCACGTAATGCCCGGACCGGGCCAGGATACAAAAGTCTTTTCCGTTCCGGCGCACGACCGAGGCTGTCGGGACCCAGATCACGCTTTGCTCCGGCCCCCGGATATCCACCTGCACCCATTGTCCCGTACGAAAGTGATTCTGCGGATTGGCCGCGGAAAAGCGCAGCACGGAAAGGCCGGTCTTCGGATCGACGCGCGGGATCGTTCCAACGGGCTGCAGGGTCATTTTTCCCTGCGGACCTTCCGTGACCGACGCCGAAGTGCCGCCGCCTTGCGCGACCCGCGCGTTGGGCATCTCGACGTCGATGAAGACGCGCGCCGTGTTCTGCAGCCAGAAGATCGGCGCGCCCTTGGCCAGGAGGACCCCGGGGAAAGCGGCGCTCTTCGCAACATAGGCCGCAAAGGGCACGCTGATCGTCTCGAACCGGCGCGCGACGGCCTCGGGGCTCGACTTGGCGAGCGCGGCGATGACGCTCGCCCGATCCGCCTTGTGCCCGAGGCGCGCAAGAACGCCTTCCAGCGTGCCCCAAGCGTGGTTCAGGTCGCCCTCGCGCGCGAGGAACTCGCTGTTGGCCTGATAGATAATGCCTTCGGGAACGAAGCCGCTCGCCGAGATCTTCCGCACGTGATCCCGGTGGTCCCTGGCGAGATCGCGTCCGCGCCGCGCGTTGTCCACATCGGCGACAAGCGCCGTCAGTGCGGGCGACGTGAAGGTCGCCAGGGTCTGGCCGGCCGCCACGGCGCTATTCGGGACGCCGCTTGTCGTATCGACGGTCAGCGACACCGGCGCCGCCACGACAGTCCGGCCGAGCGGCGCGACGCGCCCCCAGACCAGCCGCGAGGCCTGCCAGGGCCCCGAGCGGGCGGCGACTGTCGGGTAGGAGGACGGCGTCCCGGTTTCGGCGGCGACGGCACGGTTGCTATCGATACGCATTGTCAGGAGGGCGCTGGCCAGGAGGACGGGAACCAGCAGAGTTCGGAACGACAACGCGATCGTCGGGCCCTTGGCCAAGTATTTCATCGAATAAAGTCTTTGCGCCGCGTGCGGCGAACATAATAGGGCGGAATCGATTGCGCCAGGGGGATTTAATGCCGTTTACCCCCTACCCCCGATCAAGCGCGGGGCCGTCTAGCGGCAGACGCGGTCGAGAAAGGCGCCCACCACCGCGTTGAAAGCCTCGGGATTGTCGATATTGGCCGAATGCCCCGCCTTGGGCACCACGGCCTTCTCGGCGCCGGGGATCTTCGCCACCATGTAGTCGGTCGCCGCGAGGAAGGGCGTGTCGTTTTCGCCGACCACGACCAGGGTCGGCTTGTCGATCGCGGGCAGCGAATAGAACACGTCCGAATCGCCCTGCGCCAACATGCCGCGCGCCGCATGCGCGAGGCCCTCGGCATTGCGGTGCCGCGCCTCCGTCACCTCCACGCCGCGGCCGAGGGCGCCCAGCCCTTCCCGCGTGAGCTTCTCGGCCCGCTCATACGCCCGCTCGTTCCAGGCGAGCCGGGACTCGTCCTTCTTGAAGCCGGGCCCGGTGTCGATGAGCAGCAGCGCCTTGCAGCGCTCGGGATGGGCGATATGGAAGGCAAGGGTCGAGTAACCGCCGAGCGACAGGCCGCCGATGACCGCCTGGTCCACGCCGCAGGCGTCGAGCAGCGCCGCCATGTCGGCAACCGTATGCGCCCGCGAATACAAGGCGGGATCGTCCGGGTAGTCGCTCTCGCCATGGCCGCGCATGTCCCAGACGATGATGCGGTAGCGGTCCTTGAACGCCGCCACCTGGCCCCGCCAGGTCTGGCTGCTCCAGCCGTAGCCATGCGTGAGCAGGACGGCCGGGCCGGTCCCGTGGTCTTCGTAATAGAGACGGACGCCGTCCCGCGTCATGAATGCCATCGTCCTTCCTCCCTATCGCGCTTTTGGCGTATGCGCGACGCGCTCATCCCATCGGATTCCCGTTCGAGGGTATCGCCGCGGCGGATCGGATTGTAGTCGGCGCCGGCGGCCGTGGCCAAGCCGGGCCCGAGGAAAGCCCGCGCGCCCCGCCGCGCGGCCCTACCCCTTTACGCCGCCCATGGTCAGCCCTGCCACCATGTAGCGGCGCAGGATGTAGTAGACCGCGATCGGCGGCAGCGAAAAGACGACGGTGACGGCCATCAGGTAGTTCCACGGCGCTTCGTCCGCGTCGAAGAACTTGTTGATGCCGGCCGCCACCGTCATGCTCCCCTCCGAGGAAAGCAGGACGAACTGATAGAGATACTCGTTCCAGGCCAGCAGCAGGGAATAGGTGGCGACGGCAGCCAAGGCGGGCGCCATCAGCGGCAGGTAGATCTTCAAGAAGATCTGCAGCGGCGTCGCTCCGTCGATGCGCGCCGACTCGTCGAGCTCGAGCGGGATCAGCTTGCCGTATTGGTGCAGGATCAGGACGGCATAGGGCAGCGCGAAGATGACCTGCGAGGCAATCACGCTGAACAGCGTGTCCGAGAGACCGTAGACGCTCATGAGGCGCGCGAAGGGTATCACCAGGAAGGACGCCGGCACGGCATAGATCACGAGCGACACATTGCCGATCGTCCATCCCTTGCGCAGGCCCATGCGCCCGATCGCGAAGCTGGCGAGCGCCCCGATGCCCACCGTGAGCGCCATCGTCCCGAAGCCGATGATGATGCTGTTGCCGAACTGGTGCCAGAAATTGGCGAGCAGCCAGTCCTCCCCGGTCCAGATCATCTTGAACCCTTCGAGGGAAAAATCGTGCGGCCATATGATGCCGTCGAACTCTTCGGGGTCGTCGGTGAAGGCGAGCAGCAGGATGTTGTAGACCGGCAGCAGCGTCCAGAAGAGCACGATCACGCCCACCGCCGCGGCGCCGCCGTTGAACAGCCATCGCCGGCGGCGCCTCGGCGCGCTCTTGTGCGGGTCGCGCGTCAGCGCGAGGCTCATAGCTGCACCTCCGTCGCCTGCAGCCGCCGGATCATGAAGAGGGCGATCGGTATCGTGACGGGCAGCGCCGACAACGCGCCGGCGAGGCCGATCTTGACGTATCCCCAGTCCAGCATCATGCGGAAGGCATAGGTGCCCAACACCTCCGTCGTGAGCGCGGGCGAGCCACTGGACACGAAATAGGTCGTGTCGAAATCGCCGACCGTCCACAGCGTGAAGAGCAGCGTGCAGATAAGATACAGATTCGCCAGCAGCGGGACCGTGACGAAGGTGAAGCGCTGCATGCCCGAGGCGCCGTCGACGGCGGCCGCGTCATAGACATCCTGCGGGATCGCCATCCGGCCGGCCATGAACACCAGGGTCCAGAACGGCATCCACTTCCAGATATAGGAGAGGATATTCGCCGTCATCGCGAGCCCGTATGAGTCGAACCAGATCGGGCCGTCGATGCCGAACAGCGCCTCCAGCGCGGCGTTCATGAACCCGCCGTAGCCGATCAGCATCCAATGCAGCGACAGAAACGCCGCCAGGGCCGGCAGCGCCCAGGGCAGCATGTAGACCACCAGCAGGGCCTTGATCCAGCGGCTCGGGATCATGAAGAACCCGGACAGCAGGAACGCCAGAAACAGCGTTCCGTTCACGCCGATGCCGATAAACAGCAGCGTGTTGACCACCGTTATCCAATAGTGCGGATAGTTGAACAGATCCCGATAGGCGTCCGGCGAGCTGCCGAGCCAAAGCGCGTAGGCGATCGGGTAGACGACGAAAGCCAGCATCGCGGCGACATAGGGCGCGAGAAAGGCAGCCGCCCAAGCGACGTCCCCGCCACGCGGGCCGACCCGCCAGGGCGGACGCCACGCCCTCTTTTCCCGGGTCGTCGGTGGGACCGGATACAGCTCTTGGACGATGGTCATCGGCGTCGCGCTGGCATCGACCATCGCCCCGGCGTCAACCCTTCACGCCACCCATGGTCAGCCCGGCCGCCATGTAACGGCGGAAAGCGTAGTAGATCGCGATGGGCGGCGCGGCATAGACGATGGCGGTCGCCATCATCAGGTTCCACGGCGCTTCGTCGCTGTTGAGGAATTGCGCGAGGGCGACGGAGACGGTCATGCTCTGCTTCGAAGTCAGCAGCATGAACTGATAGAGATATTCGTTCCAAGCCAGCAGCAGCGCATAGGTGCCGACGGCGACCAGCGCCGGGGACATCAGCGGCAGATAGATCTTGAAATAGATCTGCACCGGCGTCGCCCCGTCGATGCGCGCGGACTCGTCGAGCTCCATCGGGATCGACTTGCTATAGTGCTGGAAGATGAAGATCGCGTACGGCGTCGCGAAGGTCACCATCGCCGCGATCACCGACCACGGATTATTGCCGAGGCCATAGATGCTCATGATCCGGTAGAAGGGGATCGCGAGGAAAGACGCCGGAATGACATAGGTCAGCAGCGCGGCGTTGCTCAGCAGCCAGCCGTGGCGCAGCTTCAGGCGCGACACGGTAAAGCTCGTCATCGTGCCGATCGTCAGCGTGAGAAAGGCCGTCATCAGGCCGATGAAGAGGCTGTTGCCGAACTGGTGCCAGAAATGCTCCAGATACCAGAAGCTCTGATTCCAGACGACGAAGAAGCTTTCGACGGTCGGATGGTGCGGAAAGACGTCGCCGCTGAACACCGCGCCGTGCTTGCTCAGCGCAATCAGCAGCATGTTGTACGGCGGCAGCAGCGACCAGACCAGAAATACGAGCCCGAGCGCCAGGCAGGCCAGCTCGACCAGGGCTGCCCTGACCTTGCGGCGCCGCCGCTCGGAACGCAGGAAGGGCACGGAAAGGATACTCATAGCTGCACCTCCTGCTTACGAAGCATGCGCATCAGAAGCACGACCAGCGGAATGAGCAAGGGCAACGATGTCAGCACCGCCGCCACGCCGAGGCGCGGCTCGCCGATGTCGAAGGCGTAGCGGATGCCGATCGTGGCCAGCACCTCGGTCGACATCGCGGGTCCGCCGCCGGAGACGAAGAAGACCGCGTTGAAATCGCCGAGCGAGAAGATCGTCGAGAGCAGCGTGGAAACCAGATAGAGCTGCGCCATCAGCGGCACGGTGATGTGACGGAAGATGTGCATCTTGTTCGCGCCGTCGATCGCCGCCGCCTCATAGAGCTCCATCGGAATCGCCATCCGGCCCGCGATGAAGATCACCGTCCAGAAGGGCATATTCTTCCAGATATAGGCCGCGATGTTCGACGTCATCCCGAGCGTCCGGTCGTTGAGCCAGTACGGCCCGTCGATGTGGAACCACTCGTAAAGGAGGCTGTTGAGGAAGCCCCACTGCCCGTTCAGCATCCAGTGGATGGACATGAAGGCGGGCAGCGCGGGCATCGCCCAGGGCAGGATGTAGAGGACCAGCAGCACCTTGGTCCACTTGCTTTTTCGCATGAAAAAGCCGGACAGCAGGAAGGCGATGGCCATCTTCACGTTCACGCCAATGCCGACATAGATGATCGTATTGATCATCGCCGTCACGTAATGCGGATCGGTCGCCAGCTCCTTGTAGAGCGCCGGGTTGCCGCCCAGGAAGAAGCCGTAACAGATCGGATAGATGACGAACGCTAGGAACAGGCACACATAGGGAATGGCGAAGGCGATTGCCCAAGCGTAATCCGAGAGCGGCATGCCGCCGTGCAAGACGCGCATTCGGCTTTGCCACAGGGCCCCTGCCCGGTGAAAAACCCTTCCCGGCGCCTCGGTTGCGAGAGCCTGTTGCGTAGCGCTCATCATCTGATCCTCGTCTAGCCGAACGAGAATTTCTTGAAGATCTCCTCCGTCCGCTTGAATGCCTTGGCCACCGCGTCCTTCGGCTTCATGCCGTTCTTGATGACGTCCGCGTGGGCCTGGCCCCAAACCTGCTCGGCATTCACCTGGCCGAGGGCCGGGTTATAGCCGATCCAGTTCGGGATCGTCGGCTCGAGCACCGTCTGCTGCGTATAGATGGAACGGAACGGATCGAGCTTCGGATCGGTCCACCAGGAGTCGTCCTTGACTACCTGCGGGATCGCGGGAACCCATCGGCCAAGGCCGCCCTTCAGGTTCTCGTTCATCACCTTCGGCTGGATGAAGTACTTCATGAAGTCCTTGGCGACCTCGACGTTCTTCGCGCCCCGCGGGATGAAGCCGCCGCCGGCCCCGACCTGGCAGAGCATCTGCGAGCCGTCGTTCCTCTTGCCGACGTTGAGGATCTTCATCTGCTCGTGATAGCCCTTCGGATCCTTTTTGATCACGGCGAGCTCGGTCGACAGCGTGCCGTCGAAATCCATCACGAACAGCTTGGAATGGTAGGCGTTGTTGTCGTCGGCGTCGTTCCAGCTCAGCGCCTCCGGCGGTACGTAGCCGCCCTTGTAAAGGCCGGTCATGAACTCGACCGAGTGGATGGCCGCTTCGCGAACCTTCGGGTCGTTGGTCCGCAGCTCGCCGTCCGGGCTGACGAGACCCTCGCCGCCATTGGCGATCATGAAGTGATAGAAGAGGTTGTTGCCGTCGTTCGGCCCGACCGTCGTGACCTGCAGGCCGATGCCGAATGTCCGGCGCATGCCCTGCTTGCGCAGCGCCTCGTGTACCGGCTTGAAGAAGTTCCAGCGGTCGTCCCACCGTTCCGGAATGTCGGACATTTTGAAGCCGGCCTTCTGGACCAGGTCCGACCAGACATGGTAGGGCGCGCTGTTCTGCTTCACCGGCGCCATATAATAGGAACGCTTCTTGGTGGTGCCGTTGTAGAAGCTGGCGGAGAGCAGCGCGGTCTTGGAGTATTTCGACTCCTGTGTCGCCACCACGTCGCTCATATCGACCAGGCGGTTGTGCCAGGCGTTCTGCGGCAGGATGGCCGTCGGCGCGTCATGGAAAATAAGATCCGGGACATCGCCGCTCGTCAGGGCGGAGATCGCCTTCTGGTTCAGCGCCTTGAAGGGCGTGAAGCTGGCGTTGATCTTGTTGCCGGAGACCTTCTCGTAGGCGGCGACGGTTCTTTTGGCAGCCTCGTCCTCTGCGCGGACGAAGCCCTGCTCGAACCATACGGTGGCTGTCTTCGCCTCGGCCTTGGCGACATAGGGCCGGGCCAATAATGCACTTGCGGATACGCCGAGGGTCCCGACGAGGACCTTACGGCGGCTCAGGCTTTTCATCGTTTTCTCCTCCCTGGGTGTCGGGCTTTGTGCCGGACAATTCCGAAGCAATTTTTGTTAATCGCTAGCCTCGGTTGTTTTTTTTAATGTTAGGAGACTCGCCGACGCGAAGTCAAAGGGATTCGGATTCGATATATGATGGTAATAGGCACTAATTGAGTCATGTTGGTTGAGAAATAAGAATATTTCTCTCCATGAGACCCATGAACGGACGTTTTTCTATTTTCCTTGCGGGTCGCTCGACACCGGGGCTCGCGATGGACCGAGACCGCACGGCAGGCGCACGACCGACAGGATCATCCGGGAGCTGAAATCGGTCGAGGGCGCATACGGCGGCATCGCGACAGCCGATGATATGGCCGTAACGATCCTCTCCGCCCTTCCCACGGAGCCGCCCTTTCCGCGGAATAGCGGAAATGACGCCGTGCGCCGAGGCGGTCCGCGACGCGCCGGCCCGGCGTCCGGCCGCCCCCCCTACTTCCGCGGCCCGAGCTGCACGCCGGTCATGCGCTCGTAGAGCTTCACCGCCGCGGCGCCGTCCTCCTTGCCGAGGCCGGCGGCGCGGGCCATCTGGAAGACCTGCTCGCTGACATTGGCCAGGAACATCGGCACGCCCAGCGCCTTGGCGAAGGCGGTCACCAGCTCCTGGTCCTTGAACGAGATGTCCATCGTGCCGCCCGGCGAGAAGTCGCCGCTGAGATAGCGCGGCACGCGTGACTGGAAGGTCGCGCTGTTGCCGGTGCTGGCGCTGATCACGTCAAACATCTGCTTCGGATCGAGCCCGGCCTTGGCGCCGAGCACCATCGCCTCCGCCGCGGCGATCGTCGTGATGTGGCCCAGCATGTTGTTGCACAGCTTCATCGCCAGCCCCTGGCCGATGCCGCCCATGTGGAAGATGTTGGACGCCATTGCCTTCAGCGCTGGGCGGCAGGCCTCGACCGTCGCCGCGTCGCCGCCGACGATGGCCGACAGCTCGCCGGAGTCGGCGCGCGGCACCCCGCCCGAGACCGGCGCGTCGATCATGCCGATGCCGCGCTCGGCCAGAACGCCGTGCATGCGCTTGACCGCGAGCGGATCGATCGTGCTCATGCAGAGAACGATGTCACCCTTCTCCGCCCCGTCGGCGATGCCGCCCTTGCCCAGGATGACGTCTTCCGCCTGCGCCGTCGTCTCGACCATGCAAATGACTTTCGCCGCCGCGCGCGCAACCGCTTCCGGGCCGTTCGCGATGACCGCGCCCTTGCTCTTGAGCAGCTCGTTCCGCGCCGGGTCGATGTCGTAGCAGACGACGGTGAAGCCCTTCTTCAGCAGGTTGGCGGCCATGCCGCCGCCCATCATGCCCATGCCGATGAAGCCGACCGTATCCTTGCGTTCCGCGCTCATGCCAGTCCTCCCGATACGTCGATGGTGGCGCCCGTAATGAAATCCGCGTCCGAGGACGCGAGGAAGGCGATCACCTTCGCCTGGTCCATCGCGTCGGCGACCCGGCGCAGCGGGATGCGCCCGACGATGGCCGCCTGCTCCTCGACGCTGCGCTTGTCCCAGTGCGGCCGCAGCCGCTCGGTCAGCGTCAGGCTCGGCGCGATCGCGTTGATGTTGATGCCGTGTGGGCCGAGCTCGTCGGCGAGCTTGCGGGTGAACGCGATGATCCCGCCCTTGGCCGTCGCGTAGGCGCTGCTGCTGACGGCGCTGAGCCCGCGCCCGGCGATGGAGGAGAGGTTGACGATCTTGCCGCTGCCCGCCCGCTTCATCACCGGCACGACCGTGTTGGTGAACAGGAAGGTGGCGTTCAGGTTGAAGTCGATGATGCGCTGCCAGTCCTCGAAGGTCATCTCGTCGACCTTTGCCGCCGGGTTGGCGATCAACGTGCTGCCGCCGACGCCGTTGACCAGGATGTCGATGCCATCATGCGTCTCGACCACCTCGGCGACCAGCGCGCGCACCGCGGACGCGTTGCCGGCGTCGACGTTGCGCCCGACGATCCGGCCCGGCGCGCCCGCGAGCGCCGAGGCCAGCGCGTCGAGCCGCTCCTGGTTGACGTCGACCGCGACGACGGTCGCGCCTTCCCGCGCCATGATCTCGGCCGTCGCCTTGCCGATCCCGGCGCCCGCCGCCGTGATCAGCGCCACCTTGCCCAGAAACCGCATGTTGCTTCCTCCCTGCTTCCGATGTGCCAGCACCGGTTGAAGGGCATGGTAGCGCAGGCAAGGGGGCGATGCCCAATCGGGCTGCTTTTAACCCTCTCCGCC
Source organism: uncultured Rhodospirillaceae bacterium (assembly GCA_964585785.1). Lineage (GTDB taxonomy): Bacteria > Pseudomonadota > Alphaproteobacteria > UBA8366 > UBA8366 > WHUA01. The sequence goes on along the minus strand of CAZPFL010000009.1, from coordinate 17,703 downwards.
GGACGGGGGAGAGGGTGGCGCGCAGCGCCGGGTGAGGTGGCGACGCACGGCCTTCGCGCGTATCGAAGAATCCCCCACCTCACCCTAGCCCTCTCCGCCCCCAAGGGCGGAGAGGGAAAGCTGGTGCACGGCTAGGGAGACCTTTAGGCGTGCAGCCCTTATTCCTCGTACAGCTCGGGGACGACCCAGAGGGGCGCTTCGCCGCGGGCGACGCGCTGGACGTTGTCGAAGGCGTTGCGCACGCGCGCGGTGTTGCTCTCGAAGGTGGGCCCCGCGAGATGCGCGGTCAGCGTCACGTTGTCGAGGGCGAACAGCGGGTTGTCCACCGGCGGCGGCTCCTGGTCGAAGACGTCGAGCCCGGCGGCCGCGATCGTGCCCGAGGTCAGCGCCTTGTAGAGCGCGGCCTCGTCGACGACCGGCCCGCGCGCGGTGTTGACCAGGATCGCCGACGGCTTCATCAGCGCCAGCTCGTCCGCGCCGATCATGTGGCGCGTCGACTTGTTGAGCGGGGTGTGCAGCGTCACGATGTCGGCCGTGCGCAGCAGCTCGCGCAGCAGGCGGAAGCGCACGCCGAGCGCGTCCTCCGCGTCCTCGGTCAGCCGCGCGATATCGTAATAGGTCAGGTGCATGCCGAAGGCCGCGGCGAGCCGCGCCGTCTTCTTGCCGATCGTGCCGAGGCCGACGATGCCGAGCGTCTTGCCGCGCAGCTCGTGCACGCGGGGCGCCTGGTTGCCGCGCCAGTTGCCGGCCGCCACCGTCTTGTGCTGGCGGACGAGCTGGCGCGAAGCGGCGAGCATCAGCAGGATCGCATGCTCGGAGACGGCGACCGAGTTGGCGCCGCCGTTGTTGGCGATCGGCACGCCCGCCTTACGCGCGGCGGCGAGGTCGGCCTTGTCATAGCCCGCGCTCAGGAGCTGGATCAGCTTCAGCTTCGGCGCGGTCTCGTACAGCTCGGCATCGACCAGCTTGTCGACGAAGCCGACGAGGTATTCGGCGTCCCGCATCGCCGCCTTGTATTCCGCGCTCTTGGCCGCGGCGACGATGAGCTCGAAGCCGGCGGGCGCCATCTCGCGCCCCACGACGGCGGCGTCGGGCATGTCGGTGACGAAAACGATCTTGGGACTCATGGTGCCTCCCCAGCGTTATCCCTGTGCAATTCTCGAAGAAACGGAAGGCGCGCCGGCTAGGCGGCGAGCGCCGGCAACGCGACGGCCTTGCGGTAGGCCGGATCGAAAATCTTGGTGCCCAGCACCTGGCAGCGCCGCATCAGGCGATGCTCGTCCGGGCCGTAGTCGGCGATGCCGCGATGCAGCGTGCCGAAATTGTCCCAGACCAGGACGTCGCCCTCGGTCCAGGTGAAGGTGTAGCGGAAGCGCGCCTCGAGCTGATGGGCGAACAGGTAGGCCAGCATGGCGTCGCTTTCCTGCTGCGACATACCGAGGATGCGCTCGGCGTAGCCCGGATTGGCGTAGAGCACCTTCCGCCCGGTGATCGGATGGGTCAGGAAGACCGGATGCTCGACCGGCGGGCGCCGGCGGCGCTGCTCGTCGGACATCGGCGGCCGGCTGCTGCCGCGGTTCCGGCGCATATGCTCCCACATCTTTTCGAAGTTGTGCACGCAGATCGCGTCCTTGAGCCGGGCCTTGATCTCGTCGGGCAGCGCGTCATAGGCCATGTGCATGTTGGCGAACTCGGTGCCGCCCAGCACCTTGCCGTCGCGCCGCGGCACTTCGATCGCATAGAGCACGTTCACGAAGCCCATGACCTCGCGGTAGGTCATGTCGGTGTGCCAGTCCTGCCCGGCATCCGCGAAGCCGATGTATTCGCCGTCGACCTTGATGTTCGACAGGATGCCGACGCCCGGGCAATCGACGTATTTCGAGGGCTTGGCGACGCCTTCCTGGATGTCGCCGAAGCGCTCGGAGAAGACCTTGAGCTCGGCCGATTTGAGCGTCTGCGCCGGAAAGCGGAGGAAGCCGTTCTCGCCCAGCGCCGCGAGCAATTGTCCCATCGTCGCGTCGGACATCGGCTGGGCCAGGTCGAGCCCTTCGACGGTCGCGCCCAGAATGGCGCCGGTCGGCGTGATGGTAAGCATGGGGTTCCTCCAGGACGGCTGACGAACGCGTGCCGTCCCCGATTATAACCGCCTTGCCGCGGCGCTGTCGAAGGCGGGGGACGCGGTGGGGCGCATGCATATTGCGGAACACTTCACACGCTCTGAGCGTGCCGACGGGTTCGTTCGCATGGACACCCCGGACAAGCCGGGGTGTGACGAATTATATCATGATTTCAATTATAAGCGTCATGCCCCGGTTTATCCGGGGCATCCACCGACGAGCCGTGAATGCCGAGTACCGCCCTCCCCTCGCACCGCCCGTCCTCAGAACTTATACGCGATGCCGAGGACACTGCCCGATTGTTACGACTCCGTGAAACGCTTGGTGATCGGCGCGTAGACGGCGACGCCCGGCCTGTGCACCAGGCCGTGACGCTCGACGGTGGCCGCGTCGGTGATCGCGATCGCCCGGCGCTCGGGCTTGCCGTCGAGCTCGGTCAGGCCCGCCTTCTGCCGCCCAGCCGCGGTCGCCAGCGGGATGAACAGCGTGTTCGGCAGGTCGAAGCCGTAGGGCGCGTCCTCGCAGTAGAGCACGCGCGCGTCCTCCGTAACCTCGGGCATGCGCTCGATCCCGCTATAGACGTTGCGCCGCCGCGTGATCAGCCCCTTGTAATGCAGGCTCGCCTGCCCGCCCCCGCCGATCTTGCGGTAGGCGTCGGTCTCATACACCGCGAGCGAGACGATGCTGTAGAGCGCGAGGTATTCCCAATGCTGCGCGTCCTTCTCGACCGCGCGGAAGCGCTGCGCCGTCGACAGCCCCGGCAGGGTGATCAGCTTCTTGAGATAGGACTCGTACCAGGCGTTCCATTCGCCGGTGCGTTTGGGATCGCTGAAATTGAGCTCGACGGTGTAGATCATTAGGCGCCTCTCCCGGTGTTCTCCGAAGAGTATAGGGCCGCCGTCCGGGCGGCGCCAAAACCCGGCCGCGCTAGCGCGCCCGCGCCGAATAGCAGACGTATTTCCGGTACCAGTCCGCGCCCATCGTCCGGCAGGTCACGCCCGGAATCGTCGCCAGCGCGGTGAAATCATAGACCGACGAGAAGCCGCGTTCGCGGATGCGCTTCTTCCGCCCGGCGCGGTCGGCCGGGACCGGCCCCGGCCCGGGCCCGAGATGGAGCGTCCAGATCAGGCCGTGGCCCGGCGTCGCGAGATAACGCGCGAGGCGCGGCCGAGGATCGTCGCCGGTCGCGTAGTCGGGCGCGAACGGGTGCGCCCGCGCGTCGTAATGGTCGCGCACGAAGAAGAAGCCGTAGACCTTGGACAGGATGTCCTCGCGGTAGGGGATCGGGTAGCCCTGGTCGAGAAAGAACAGCATGTCGGTGACGCCGGCCTTCTCGAGCAGCGCGCTCTCCGGCCCCCAGGTCAGGCCCTTGTCGATGACGTTGACGCTGACGCCGGCCCAGGCGAACGCGCCGAGGAAGAACAGCCCGGCCAGCATGCCGCCCACCCGGCGCCCGCATTCGGGCATCGCCGCGATCGCCCAGACCAGCAGCATGAACACGCCGGGCACGTAGGGCATGAGGTAGCGTGGCAGGAACAGCGGCCGAAGCATTGTGAGCCCCAGGAACAGCATCACCGCGAGCAGGCTGAGGCAGCCGGTGACGAACAGCGGCGACGCGAGGCCGCCCTGGATGCGCGTCTTCCACGCGCCGGCGGCGGCCGCGACCAGCCCCGGACCGTTCGGCGTCGCGGGTCCGCGCGTCGCGCGCGCGTCGACCACCAGCGCACCCGCGAGGAACAGGTAGAAGAAGGGCGCGAAATACTTGTCGCCAGCGATGTAGGCGGCCGCCTTCAGGAACTGATAGGGCGACATCTTCTTCAGCCAGAAATAGTCGTAGTGCATGTAGGCGTCCATCGGGCCGCTCTGCAGCCAGATCATCCCGAAGACCGGCAGGAAGGCGAGCCCCGCCAGCACCAGCGCGACCAGCCGCGTGCGCCAGAACAGCGCCACCAGCGTCAGCCCCTGCAGCGCCGAGAGCAGCAGCGCCATGTAATGCGTCATCCCGAGCAGCACGCCGGCCATTGCCCAGCCGGCGATCTCCAGCCGGTCGCCCTCGCTCTGCAGCACGCGGAAGAAGCAGACGGTGTGCAGCACCGAGAGGAACAGGACGAAGCCGTAGGTGCGCGCTTCCTGTGCTTCATAGAGCCCGGGGATCCAGAGCGCGATGAGCACGGTGAGCAGCGCCAGCTCGAAGCGCGGAAGCCGCCGGCGCAGCATCAGCCAGGGCAGGAAGGCCGCGGCGATCGCCGTGATCATGCCCGGCATACGGAGCGAGACGTCGGACAGGCCGAAAAGCTTCGACCACGCCCAGGCCGATACGAAAAACAGCGGCGCGATGACGTCGCTGTGCAGCATGTCGAAGGCGCCATGCCAGTCCTGCATGGCGATCGCTCCGGTCCAGATCTCGTCGAACCAGAGCTTCTCGTCGGCGTTGACGAAGCTCCGCAGCGCGGTGCCGAGCAGGAGCGCCGGCACGGCAAGCGCGATCACCGACGGCCAGAACCGAACACCGGCCCGAATGCTCTCGGGCCGTACCGATACGCTCACGATCCTGTCTCCGGGTGACGCATCCAGGGTAGGCTATAATGGAAGGTTCACGGATTTTAGATTCCGGCCCGCGGAAAGGTTATGCCTCTAAAGTAGTAGAGGCGGTTTTTTGGCGGTATGCGGGTAAGCGGCGGCGTCGCGCCTGCCGGCTGACACGAAGACTTGCTAGAATCGCCCGCATCGCCCCCGTTTTCAGGGTGTTCGGGGTTTTCACAGGAGCTTTCCGCCATGACCGAGCGCTACCGCCACACCGACCTCATCGCCTGCGCGGCCGCGCTGTTCGCCAAGGCGGGCCTGGATGCGCCGATCGCCGACACGGTGGCGGAGATCCTGGTCGAGGCCGACCTGCTCGGCGTCGGCACGCACGGGCTCCAGTTCGTCCCCGCCTACATTGCCGGCATCGAGTCGGGCCGGACGGCGAAGTCGGGCGAGCCCACGGTGCTGAACGACGGCGGCTGCGCGCTGCTGCTCGACGGCCATATGCTGCCGGGGCAATGGGTCGCGGTGCGCGCGCTCGAGCTGGCGCTGGCCGGGCTGGCCGAGTATCCGGTCGTCACGGTCGCGGTGCGGCACAGCGAGAACATCTCCTGCCTCGCCACCTATGTGAAGCGCGCGGCGGAGGCGGGCGCGATGGCGATCCTCACCACGTCCTCGCCCGGCAACGCGGCGGTCGCCCCCTTCGGCGGGCGGCAGGCGCGCTATTCCACCAACCCGATCGCCATCGGCATCCCGACCGACGGGGCGCCGATCCTGATCGACACGAGCACGTCGAGCACGACCAACCGCAACCTCGAGCGCACGCGGCGAACCGGTGGCAAGCTCGCGCGACCCTGGGTGATCGACAATCAGGGCCGGCCGAGCGACGACCCGGCGGCCTTCTTCGCCGACCCGCCGGGCGCGATCATGCCGGCGGGCGGGCTCGACCAGGGCCACAAGGGCTTCGCGTTCGCGATCCTGGTCGAGGCGCTGACCTCGGGCCTCGCCGGCGTCGGCCGCCGCGACCCAAAGGCGGCGGCGGGCAGCAACCTGTTCCTGCAGCTCATCGACCCGGCCGCCTTCGGCGGCGCCGACGCCTTCCGCGCGGAGACCAGCGCCTTCGCCGCACAATGCCGCGAGACGCCCCCGCTCGACCCCGCGCATCCGGTGCGCATGCCCGGCGACCGTGCGATGGCGCTCTATGAAGCGCAGCTACGGGAGGGCGTGGCGCTTCACCCGGAGATCATGCCGCGAATGCTGCCGTTGCTGGAGAGGTATGGCCTGGAGAGGCCGGGGGTGATCTGAACGGGACCACTCCTATACCCGCAGCCGCATTATCTCCTGCACGAGCGGTCGCGTATCGCCCGCAAAGCTGGCGACCATCGCCGCGAGGAAGGCGTGCGGCCGTATGCGGCTGAAGTCCAATCGGTGCCCCGCCTTCTGGGCAAGCAGGAAAAAGAAGCTGAGCTGCGCGCGGCCGTTGCCTTCGCGGAACGGATGAATCGCATTCAGCTCGGCAAGAAAGCTGGCGGCGCGAATGGCGAAATCCTCGAAGCTCCGTCCGGCCAGGAATGCATTGTTGCGAAGTCCGCCGAAGACCCGATCCATTTCGCGCGGAATGTATTCGGGATAACAGAACCAGTTTCCATCCTTCCCTGTGCGGACGGTCCGGTAGCGTCCGGCCCAGCGGTACACGTCCTGGAAGAGGTGACGGTGCACCGCGCGGTAATGCGCCGTCCCGAAACGGCCCGTCGGCAACGGCTCCTCGGCGCGCAACGCTGTCATTTCGACTTCGAACGCCGAAAGCTCAGCGGCGTCCTGCGTGCCCAGCTTGTTCTTGAGAACCGACGTGCCTTTGTAGACGTAAGGGTCATCGAAGGCCGCATAGGCCTCGAACGACATCAGCGGCCTTTGGCAGTCGTGTAGGCGCGAACGATTTCCGCCCGCCGCTTCGCGTGGGTCAGCTTGCGTGACTTCGATGCGGCGAGGCGCTTCTTGCCGGCGGGGCTCAGTTCCAACCCTTCGACGGCCGTGATCGCGGCAAAGGCCTTTGCCCCGATGATCCGGCCCGTGGCGGATTCGCGCGATAATTTCTTGCCCGGCTTCGGAGATTTGGCACGCGTTTTCATGCCAATATTTTACACATTGCCAACGGGACGCGCGAGTGAAAACGCGCCCGTTAAGTATCTAAGACCACGCAGCTTTTCGGCACGCAAACGGCCCGGGAAGCTTCGCCCCCGGGCCGCGCATTAGGCAACCAGCGTGACGCCGCTTACGACGTATGCCAGTGGAACTCCTGCGGCTTGCGGTTGGCCGACGGGCTGAGGCGGACGCAGACCAGCGCCGGGCCCTTGTAGGCCATCGCCTCGTCGAGCGCGCCGCGCAGCTTCTTCGGGTCCTCGACGTAGAAGCCCTTGCCGCCGAACGCCTCCATCATCCGCTCGTAGCCCGAGCCGATGGTCAGCGTGCGGGGCGGCGCCGTGAAGCGGTCGTCGGGCAGCTTTTCGACGCCGCTGCCGATGCCGCCGTTCGACAGCACGACGATCTTGACCGGCAGGTTCATGCGGCAGGCCGTCTCCATCTCCATGCCGGAGAAGCCGATCGCGCTGTCGCCCGAGACCGAGACGATCGGCCGGTCCGGGTGCACCACCGCGGCGGCGATGGCGAAGCCCATGCCGATGCCCATCGTGCCGTAGCTGCCGGCGTCGAGCCGGAGCCTGGGCGCCTTGTTCGGCATCTGGGTGCGGCCGATGTCCATGGTGTTGGCGCCCTCGCCGATGATCACCGCGTTCTCCGGCAGCCACTCGCGGATGTCCTTGAGCGCGCGGTAGTAGTTGGTCGGGATCGAGTTGTCGTCGATCATCGGCTGGATCGCCTTGGCGTTCGCCGCCGATTTCTCGGCGATCGCCTTGTGCCAGTCGGTGTCCGACGGATAGAACCACTGCCGGTTCTCCAGCGCCTTGTTGAGCTGTCCGACGATCGCCTTGCCGTCGCCGACCAGCGGCACCTGCGTCGGCACGTTGTTGCCGATCGCTTCCGCCGCGACGTCGAGCTGGACGACCTTGACGTCCTTGTTGAAGCGCGGCGGCAGGCCGTAATGCATGATCCAGTTGAGCCGCGCGCCCATCAGGAAGATCACGTCCGCTTCCTTGAGCGCGAGGCTGCGCGCCGCGCCGACCGAGAGCGGGTGGTTGTCGTCGACCACGCCCTTGCCAAGCGGCGAGGACAGGAAGGGCAGCTTGGTGCGCTCGATGAAGGCGCGCACCTCGTCCTCCGCCCGCGACCAGGCCATGCCCTTGCCGACGATGACCAGCGGCTTTTTCGCCGTCTCCAGCAGATCGAGCGCCGCTTCGACATTCTCCATCGGCGCCATGGTGCGCGGCGGCTCGCCGATCGTCGCGACCTCGGGGACTTCCGACTCGTCGATCTCGCCGCCGATGATGTCGTCCGGCATGTCGAGATAGACCGGGCCCGGCCGGCCGTAGATCGACGTGCGCACCGCCTTCTCGACGTAGAAGGGAATGCGGTGCACATGCTCGACGCCGTGCGCGAACTTGCAGAAGGGCGTGGCGATGAGGACCTGGCGCTCTTCCTGGAAGGAGTCCATGCCGTTCTGGTAGGTCGGCGACGCGCCGCCGATCAGGATCATCGGCCAGAAGTTCTGCTGCGCGTTGGCGAGGCCCGCGAGGCCGTGCACCACGCCCGGCCCGGACACGACGAGCGCCGCGCCCGGCCGTCCCGTGAGATAGCCCACCGCCTGCGCCGCGTAGGACGCCGACTGCTCGTTCCGCATGCCGATATATTTGATGCCCGCCTTCTGCGCCTCGGCGGCGATCGGCTGCACCGGGAAGCCAACGATGCCGAACATGTATTCGACGCCTTGCTGCTTCAAGCTGCGCGCCATAATCGCGGCGCCCGTGACTTTGCCCATAGCTGTCTCCATCCCTTTGCCCGCCGCGCGGTCCCCCGCCGGCGCGATTATCCGAGGGGAACATTCTAGTCATAGACGCGCCTCGCGGTCTAATCCGGCAATGGGGGCGGCGGGGACCCGGACACAGTCCCTTCTTCCCTCCCCCCTTGCGGGGGAGGGTAAGGGTGGGGGGTGTTCGATGGCTCAACGACTGGCGCGCATCACCCCCACCTAAATCCTCCCCCGTCGAGGGGGAGGACTTTCACCTCGCGCATTTGCCCTCGCCTGCTGGCACGCCTTACGCTTGCAGGACCGCACCAAGGGAGGACCACCGCCATGGACGCGACCACCGAAAAGCTCGTCGACTTCGCGCTCGCCACGCGCTACGAGACCATCGCGCCGGCGGTCGCCGCCGCGTGCAAGGAGCGTATCCTCGACACGCTCGGCTGCGTCGCCGACGCCTACGGGCATGCGACCGCGGCCGCCGTGCGCCGCTTCGCGGCGCGCTATTCCATGGACACCAACGCGACGATCCTCGGCGACGGCCTGCCCGCCGCGCCCGAGATGGCGGCCTTCGCCAACGGCGTGATGCTGCGCCTGCTCGACATGAGCGACACCTACCGCCTCAAGAGCGGCGGCCACCCGAGCGACATCATGTCGGCCGCGCTCGCCGCCGCCGAGATCGGCAAAGCCGACGGCAAGGCGCTGATCGCCGCGATCTGCATCGGCTACGAAGTCTATTGCGGCTGCTGCGACGCGATCGACCTGAACTCGCTCGGCTGGGACCAGCCGGTCTACGGCGTCGTCGCCTCGGCGCTCGCGGCGGGCAAGCTTTTGGGCCTCGACCGTGCGCAGCTCGGCCACGCGGTCGCGCTCGCGCTGGTGCCGAACATGGCGACCTACCAGACGCGCCAGGGCGAGCTCTCGACCTGGAAGGGCTGCGCCGGCGCCAACGCCGCGCGCAACGGCCTGTTCGCGGCGCTGTTGGCCCAAGCCGGCATCACCGGCCCGGACCGGCCGATCGAGGGCAAGTACGGCCTCTGGGAGCAGACGGGCCAGTTCGACTGGCCGGTCGCGCCGGGCACGCCGCCCAGCCGCATCGCGCACACCAACCTGAAATGCTTCCCGATCTGCTACCACGGCCAGACCGCGGTGTGGACCGCGCTCGACGTGCGCGACCAGTTCCGCCTCGACCAGGTCGAGCGCATCGAGGTCGGCGCCTACCCCAAGGCGGTCGAGATGATGGCGAGCGACCCGACGCGCTGGGCGCCGAGGACGCAGGAGACGGCCGACCACAGCCTGCCCTATGTCGTCGGCACGGCCTTGCTCGAGGGCGCCGTGGACGACCGCGCCTTCAAGCCCGACGCGCTGCAGGCGCCGGCGATCACCGCGCTGATGAAGCGCATCGACGTGGTCGCGGACGATGCGCTGGCCGCGCAGCACCCCGACGGCGCGCCGAGCCGCATCACGGTGCGCCTCACCGACGGCCGCGAAATCCGCCACGCGCTCGGCTTCCCCAAGGGCCACGACAAGAACCCGCTGACCGCGGCCGAAGTGCAGGCCAAGTTCAAGCGCCTGTTCGCCGGCTACGGCGACGCCGCGCAGGCCGAGACCGTCATCGCCGCCGTCGACGCGCTCGACCACACGCCCGACGTCGCCACGCTGATCGCCGCCTTCAACCGGCGCGCGGTGTGACGGGTCACGATCCAAATGCAAAAATAAGTCGTCACACCACGGCTTGTCCGTGGTGTCCATGCGACGAAGCCCGCTCGCCAATGCCGGGGCGGAACGCAAAAGCCGCGCCCGTGGATGCCACGGACAAGCCGTGGCATGACGCTCTTATTTAAACGAAAAATACAGCACCCCCTCGCGGACTTGATCCGCGAGTCCATCGGCGCCGAACGACCGCCCCCTACCCTTCCACGACGATCTTCATCAGCGCGTCGGGCATGCTGAGCATCGGGTAGTGGCCGGTGTCGAGCTCGTGCCAGCGCGCGTTGAGCTTGTCGGCGCAGCGGCGCTGGTGCGCGACGCCGGGGTTCTCGGCGCGGCGGCAGAACACGACCGTCGCGTCCCAGGTCTGGTTCCAGAAACGCGGCAGCACGACGCCCTCATAGAACACCCCGATCGGGTGCAGCGTGAAACGCTCGGCCGCCCAGTCCACGAGCTCTTCCGGCACGCCGTTCTCGCGCAGCCGCGCCGGCATCGCCTCGTTCTTCGGCCCCGTCGCGATGTCGGTCAGGACCGGCGACGGCCGGGTGACGATGTCGCGGATCTTCTCGCCGTCGAACAGCGCCAGCGCGTCGGCGAAGACCAGCCGCTCGATGCGGTCGCGCGCCAGCTCGGCCAGCTTCGCCGCGACCATGCCGCCGGACGAGGTGCCGACGACCACGACGTCGTTCAGGTCCTCGTAATGCAGGAAGGCCGCCAGCTCCTCCGCCTGCGTCTCGTTGGTGATGCCGGGGCGGAGCTGCGTTTGCCGCTCGCCGCAGCCGTCGAGCGACGGCGCGAAGACGAGATGCCCGGCCGCGCGCAGCCGCGTCGCGAACGGCTTCCAGATCCAGCCGCCCTGAAACGCGCCATGGATGAGCATGAATGTGGTCACGGTGTCTCCCTCCCTGTTGCCCGCGACAATCTTAGGGGGCAGGACCGAGCGCCGCAAAATCGCGCGGTGGCGGTGAGCCCTGAAGGGATAGCGTCGGTGCGAAAGCCAGCAGCCATGGATTGCCGGAACGAGTCCGGCAATGCCGTGCGGGGATTTTATTGTTTCGTCACTCGCGGACTTGTTCCGCGAGCCCATTGGGCGCCGAGCGTCGAGCCTGACGCCGCCTACGCCGGCTTGCGCTCCTCGGTCGCGAACGCGGTGCCGATGCAGAGGATCGAGAAGCCGGCGGAGACCAGGAAGATCAGGTTCGGCGAGCCGTGGTCCATCATCACGCCGTAGATCGCGGGAGAAAGCGCCTGCCCCACCGTGAAGCCGGTGGTGACGAAGCCGAACACGGTGCCGACATTGTCCTTGGGCGCGGAGAAGCGCACCATCACGTCGCGCGAGGCGTTGACCAGCCCGCGCATCCCGCCGGCCAGGCCGATCAGCAGCACGGCGACCCAGAAGGGCATGCCGCCGAAGCCGACGGCGGCGATCATCACCGAGGAGATGCCGAAGCAGACGATCAGCACCATGTTGTGCCGCGTCGTGTGGTCAGCGAGCCAGCCCCCCGGCAGCGTCACCACCAGCGCCGCCAGCATGTAAGCGGTCAGCGCGGTGTTCGCGAGCGTCAGCGGGATCTTGTAGATCTCGATCATCGCCGCGACCGAGAACTGCGTGATCGCGCCGTTGGCGCAGGCGGTGCCGATATAGAACAGCAGCAGGATCAGGATCGGCTTCGAGGTCAGCAGGTAGCGCCAGGTCAGAAGCCCCTTCGCGCCCTTCGGCTTGGGCGCGCCGCCTTCGCCGAACACGCCCGAGCAGGCGAAGATGAACAGCGCCAGCGCGATGCCCACGCCGCCGACGGTCAACAGCGCGAAGCGCCAGTCGACCGCGGTCGCCAGCGCGACCATCAAAATCGGCGCCAAGGCGAAGCCGATCGAGCCGCCGAAGGTGTGGAAGCCGAAGGCGCGGCCGACCCGCCGCTCGTCGACCGAGCCGGAGAGGATGGAATAATCCGCCGGATGGAAGACCGAGTTGCCGATGCCGCCCAGCACCATCAGCGCGACGAGCTGCCAGAGCTCGGTCGCGAAGGCGATCATGGTGATCGAGAGGCCGTTCAGCAGCAGCCCGGTAACCAGCACACGCCGCGCGCCGATCCGCTCGCAGACGAAGCCCATCGGCGTCTGCAGCACCCCCGTCGCGACCGCGAAGGCGGTGATGGCGAGGCCGAGCTCCGCATAGCCGACGCCGAGATCTTCGCGCATCAGCGGGAACAGCGGCGGTAGCGCCAGCATGTAGAGATGGCTCAGCATGTGCGCCATGCTGATCAGCCCTATGACATGCGTCTCGCGCCGCGCGGATACGGCCGTCACTGACATGCGGGGAACCCCTGAGAAAGGCTGGTTGGACACCACCACCCGGCCGGGCGCCGGGCCACCGCCATTATATAGGCCGGCAAAGCGGCCCGGCTATAGGGAGAATGGGGGGATTTGGGGGTGGCGCCCGGTCCGCCGCCGCCTCACTCCGCCGCCGCCGCGGCGGCACGGGCCGCCGCTTGATGGCGAGACGAGCGCATGAGCAGCAGGAGCGGCATGGAGAGCAGCGCCACCCACATCATCAGCGCGAAATCGTCGAGGAAGGCAATCGTCGCCGCCTGATGCGTCACCGCGTTGCTCAAGGCGGTCACGCCCGCGGTATGCGTCCAGTCCCAGGCGTGCGGCAGCCAGGGCTTGGCGAGCGCGGCGCGGAAGGGCGTCGTGCTGGTGGAAAGGATCGCGTGGTTGGCCTGGGTCTCCTGCGCCAGCAGCGTCATGACGACCGAGACGCCGATGCTGCTGCCGAGATTGCGCATCAGGCTGAACATCGCCGTTCCCTCGGTCCGGTATTTGGGCGCCAGCGTGGCGAAGGCGCTGGTGGTCAGCGGCACGAAGATGAAGCCGAGGCCGAGCCCCTGCACCACGCCGGTATGGACGATGGTCCAGACGCCGATATCGCTGGTGAACTGCGTCATCTCCCAGAGCGATATCGCGGTCAAGGTGAGCCCGGTGAAGATCAGCCAGCGCGTATCGACCCGCCCGATCAGCCGGCCGACCAGCAGCATCGCGACCATCGTGCCCATGCCGCGCGGCGCCAGCGCGTAGCCCGTGGTCAGCACCGGATAGTCCATCAGGTTCTCGAGGAAGGGCGGCAGCAGCGCCAGGGTCGCCAGCAGGATGATACCGACGATGAAAATGAAGAACATGCCGATCACGAAGTTGCGGTCCTTGAACAGCGCGAGCTCGAGGAAGGGCCGCTCGGCGGTCAGCGTATGCGCCAGGAACATGTAGAAGAAGAGCCCGGAGCAAGTCGCCTCGATGATGATCTCCCACGAGCCGAACCAGTCCTGCGTCTCGCCGCGGTCGAGCATCAGCTGCAGCGCGCCGATCGCGAGGCTGAGCAGCGCGAAGCCGAAGGTATCGAAACGTCGGTTCCGGTCGGACTCCGTCTCCGGCACGAAGGCGAGAATGCCGAGCAGCGCCAGGATGCCGACCGGCATGTTGATGTAGAACACCCAGCGCCAGTTGTACATCTCGGTCAGGTAGCCGCCGAGCGTCGGGCCCAGGATCGGGCCGACCATGATGCCGACGCCCCAGATCGCCATGGCTTGGCCGTGCTTCTCGGTCGGGAAGGTATCGAGCAGGACCGCCTGGGAGAGCGGCACCAGCGCCGCGCCGAACGCGCCCTGCAGCAGCCGGAAGATGACGATCTCCTCGAGCGAGGTCGCCGCGCCGCACAGCATCGAGGACAAGGTGAAGCCGGCCACCGCGATCGCGAACAGCCGCTTCCGCCCGAAGCGCGCGGCCAGGTATCCGGTCGGCGGCGTCATGATGGCGGCGGCGACGATGTAGGAGGTCAGTACCCAGGAGATCTGGTCCTGCGTCGCCGAGAGGCTGCCCTGCATGTGCGGCAGCGCGACGTTGGCGATCGTCGTGTCGAGCACCTGCATCACCGTCGCCAGCATGATCGAGACGGTGATGAAGCCGCGCAGCGCGCCGGAGGAGCGGGCGGCTTTGGCGATCATGGCTGTGCGCCGACCAGCTCGGGCTGCTTGGCCTGCGCCTTGTCCATCCAGGGCAGGATCGCCTCGGCCAAATGGGCCAGACGGTGGCGGCTGCCGGTGTCGATCTCGACCTCGGTGCTCATCCCGGCACGGAGCGGCGGCGCGCCCGCGGTGTCGTCGAGCGCGATGCGCACGGGAATGCGCTGCACCACCTTGACCCAGTTGCCGGTCGCGTTCTGCGGCGGGATCACCGAGAAGACGGCGCCGGTGGCCTGGCTGATGCTTTCCACGCGGCCATACCAGGTGCGGCTGGGATAGGTATCGACGGTGACCGTGACCTTCTCGCCCGGGACGACGTGGGTCAGGTCGGTCTCCTTGAAATTGGCCTCGACCCAGACGCCCTTGTCGGCGACCACGCTCATCACCGCGTTGCCGGCGGTGACATAAGCGCCGAGCATCGGCTTGTTGCTGGCGACGCCCGCGAAGGGGGCATGGATGACGGTATGCTCCAGATCGAGCGCCGCGTCCGCGACCGCCGCCTTGGCCTGGAGGTAGCTCGCCTGCTTCTCGATCGGCGCATCGGGGTCGCCGCCGAGCTTGGCGCGGATTTGCGCGATCTGCTGCTGGGTCACCGCGATCTGCTGGGTCGCCACGTCGTATTGGTGGCGCGCGTCATCGAGCGTCGATTCCGACGCGACCTTGGTCTTGGCGAGCGCCGACTGGCGCGCGAGGGTGCGCTTGGCGAAATCCGCGTTGGTGTGCGCGACCTTCAGCTGCTCGGTCGCCTCGGCGTACTGCGCCTTGAGGCTCTCGATATTCTCGCGCACCGTCTGCAGCCCGGCGTCGGCGCGGTCGAGCGCGACCTTGAAGGGCTTGTCGTCGATGCGGAACAGCACCTGACCGGCGTCGACATGCTGGTTCTCATGCACGGCGACCGCGACGATGGGGCCGGAGACCTGCGCGCTGATCGTGACATTGTCGGCATTGACATAGGCGTTGTCGGTGGAGACGTAACGCCCGCCGGTGAAATAGACATACGCGCCGACGGCGAGCACCAGCAGCGGGCCGCCGATCAGCAGCGCCCGGCGCCAGCGCTTGCGGCGCGGGATCCGGGTGTAGGGGGATTTTTCCGGCGCGGCTTGCGGCGCGGCCTGCGCGGCCGCCGCCTGCTGTGACGATGACTCGTCTGGGGATTCGGGTTCGTTGCTTGACATTGGACTTACTCGCTTGCGGATGACCGCGCGGCCGCCTCCTCCGCCAAGGACGCTTCTTCGGCGAGCAGGTTGCGCTTCACCGTCTGCAGCGCATCGATCAGCCGCGCATGGCCGTCATCGGTCGTGGCGCCCAGCGCGTGGCGCTGCGTCTCGGCCGCCTGCTTGCGGAGCGCGCCCAGGATCGGCTGCGCGTCCTTGGTGAGATAGAGCTGGACCGCGCGGCGGTCGCGCGGGTCCGGCCGGCGCTCGATCAGGCCCGCCGCCTGCATGCGGTCGATCAGGCGGGCCAGGCTGATCGGCTGGATCTCGAGGATGTCGGCCAGGGTGACCTGGTTGATCCCCTCGTTGCGCGACAGCTGGGCGATGACCCGCCACTGCGTCTGCGTCAGGCCGAGCGCCTGGACGCCGCGGTTGAAGTTGCGCCGCAGCAGCCGGGCAATGTCGTGGATCAGAAAGCCGAGGCTGCGCTCCGGGTCGGGAACGATCGAAGGGGCCATGAAATCCGCCAGTTTTGTGGATGTTTTATATAATCGCTATGATATATAGTAAGCCTTGTATATTATATTTCAAGGGTCGCCCCGCCCGGACGAGGCAGCCGGCCAAAGTGTCGCAGGCGCGCGGGGGCTGGCGCCTATTATTCATGTAAATCAATTAAATACGTCATTCCACGGCTTGACCGTGGACTCCATGGCCGGGCCTTTGGCAGGGGCAATTCCGCCAATCCCAAGGGCCGCGCCGTGGATGCCACGCATGAAGCGTGGCATGACCACACCGGTTGGTTAGATCCTTAGCAACCTGCGCGCCGCCGGCGAATCAAGAAGCAGGTTCTCCCCCAGCATTCTCGCGAATTCGCGAAACGCGGTATCGCGGTCAGGCAAGCCATCCGACGGTATTTCGATGGATGTAAAGAGCGTTTGCCGCCCGGTGGCGGGATCGACCCGAAAGATCGTAAGCGTCCTGGTTTTTTCGTCGACATCAACGAGATGCGAAAATTGATCCATCGGCGCTCTACCCCTGCCCCAGATGCGCGCGCATCGCGGCCTCGGTCTCGGCGCCGCCCTGGTTGATGGGCAGGGTCTTGTGCTTTTCGCGCAGGCGCAGCCGATGGGCGTATTCGAGCGGCATGGCGGCAAACGGGTCGGCGACGCCGAGCGCCTTTGCGGCCAGCACCGGCCATTCGGCGTTGGCGAGCAGCTCGCGGGCGAGCGCGACGAGGTCGGCCCTGCCCGATTGCAGAATGTCCTCCGCCTGCTGCGGCTCGGTGATCAGGCCGACGGCGATGGTCGGGATATCGACTTCGCGGCGGATGCGCTCCGAGAAGCCGACCTGGTAGCCCGGCACGCGCGGCACCGCCGGCATGTTGGACTCGCCGGTGACGCCGCCCGACGAGCAGTCGATCATGTCGATGCCGCGGTCCTTCAACTCGCGGGCCAGCACGACCGTATCCTCCAGGTTCCAGCGCCCGCCGACGCCGTCAACGCAGGAGGCGCGCCAGGACAAGGGCTTGTCCGGCCAGGCGTCACGCACCACCTCGGCGACCTCGAGCGCAAAGCGCATGCGGCCCTGCAAGTCGCCGCCATAGGCGTCCGTCCGCAGGTTGCTGCAGGGCGAGAGGAACTGGTGAATCAGGTAGCCATGCGCGCCGTGGATCTCGAGGAAGTCGTAGCCGGCGTCCTCGGACCGGCGCGTCGCCTCGCGCCAGGACTCGAGCACGGTCCTGATGTCGTCCTTGTCCATCGCCTTCGGCGTGTAGCGGCGCGGCCCTTCGAGCAGCGGGCTCGCCGAAATGCCCTGCCAGGGCGCCAGCCCGTCGGCCGCGTCCGCGTCGGTCAGCGGCTTGAAGTCGTGCACCGCGCCGTGGCACGACGCCTTGCGCCCGGCATGGCCGAGCTGGATCGCCGGCACCGCGTCCTGGGCGCGGATGAAGTCGGTGATGCGGCGATATTGCGGAATATGCTTGTCGGCCCAGATGCCGGCGCAGTCATAGGACTTGCGCCCGCGGTCCTCGACCGCCGTCTCCTCGCCGAAGACGATGCCCGAGCCGCCCATCGCCAGCCGCCCGAGATGGATGAGCTGCCAGTCCGTCGGACCGCCGTCGACCGAGTGGTACTGGCACATCGGCGAGACGACGATGCGGTTCTTGGCGGTCACCCCGCGGATCGTGATCGGCGTGAACAGCAGCGGACGGGGCGCGGCGGCGGTCTGGTCGGTCATGGGAGGGCTTGGGGAATGTTGTGGAACTGCGGCCGATT